>QQNE01000028.1 GCA_003402735.1 Verrucomicrobiota bacterium | reverse complement strand
TGAGGTCTCCGGGTGTGGACAATGTGAGGACAATGGTGGTCAAGGATAGGCCCCAAGACGGTAGGGAGAGCTTTCGTAAGCTGATTGTGTACAATGGGAGCTTTTTACTTCCAAACGTCGCCATGGCCGGATCGAAGAATCCAAGGTCGTATTTCGCCTTAGCTCATGAAGTTGCTCACCAATTATTTGGGCACGCGTTGGACGGAGTTCCTAGTGCCGCAATTGAATTAGATGCGGATCGAGTCGCCGGATACATCATTGCCTTCATGGGGTTCACGCGTCAACAAGCCGAAGATGGTGTCCAGATTGTCGCAACGTCAGAGATCCCGTCGTTTGATCAACGAAAGGTGGCTGTTTTGGCTGGGTGGGACAAAGCGCAGGCACGCCTTGGCACCAAGGAAAAGGGCGTTCCATTTTCTATTCCGGCATACTCAAGCGGGCATAAATTAAAGTACCTGCTGGCGGGATCAGCTGCAGATAGCGACAAGAATTTTGGCTCAGGCCTCAGAACGACGGTCGATCTTAACCTAAGCTTGATTAGGCGAACCAATCAATTGATTGGTTACGACTTGGTCGTAAACGGGGTTCTTAGATTTGAGGAACTCGGAGGAAATCGTTCTACGTTTTATAAAGATATTCAAGGACAAGTAATTGGGTCACGGCCGTTCGCGACATACGCGGAGTTACAGGATTCCGCAGGTCAAAAGCAAGCCGACGTCAAGAGGATCGCAGTGTTTTCGAAGGAGTGGGGCCCGCCAGCGAACGGCGACCAAGCTTATCCAACTGAATTTGGGCCTGGAGTAGGGCAAACCCCAGGCGTAATTGATCAAGACGATCTAGCCAAGATGGCTACGGCCAATTGGAAGACGGCAGAGGTTGAGATTCCTTTGCACGACCTTCGAGTTGCTGGCACGGACGTCCCCCATTAGCCACCGACCCCAGTGGCTTATAACAGTTAGCAATCATTCCAGCAGCAAGCGCCATGCGATTGGGTTCGGTTTTGTGGCCTGAACGAGTTTCTTGAATCATGGCTTGTGGTTCAGGAGGTGACGTGTACGACTCTTGTATCTTTCAGGGCGCCCAGGACATGTGCCTCCCTAAAGCCAGCCTGAATTCAAAAACCGCAATAGCCGGCGAGCGAGTAACCCAACCCCAAAAAAGGGTGATGCGTCATTGGGGAACTTCTCAGTACCGATCCGTGATGTGTCGCCCACATCCCGCAGCGCTTGAATCGATTTGACGGAAACCTGAACTTCAGGAGGCTTGACTCTGGTAACGCGAATGAAGGTTTCCGAGTGAAAATGATAAAGCCAACGGGCTAGCGTGAATGCGAGAATTGTTCCGGCAAGAATGATGATGGCCGATGTCCATTCAGGTGTTTTGTCTTCGTCGAATTGTGCGAGGGCGCGAAGCCCAGCGGCGATGATGGCTAGACCGCTCCCTAACCTGCCAATCCAGAGACAACCTGTGATGACGAAGTGAAATCCGCGACCAGGGATCCATTCGTAGCACCCATTAGCCAGAAGATCCCGGATGCTTGCGCCCGCCATGCACCGTCGAACAAAAGAAAAACTAGCCACGGCAATGTAACTAAATAGGCAGATGGCGATAAGCATCACGAGGCTTCGCAGAGCCACCTCGCCGGTTAAACGATCATCGCGGAGCGTGATCCACTGAATCGAAGCTTCTAAGATGTCGTGGCCCATGGCAGTAAGGGGACGGAGACACTCGTCATATGACTGCTGCAGGTGAGCTTGTGGTCCCAACCAGTGGTCGGCGTGGGATGGTGGGGGGGCGACCCTGGCCGTCCGGTGTAATAGAGTATGTTAACCTGAGCTGTCCGCGCCTTCGGGTGTGACTGCTAGGGATTGCCTTTTCGAGCCCGCCCGCCCACGAGTCACTGGTCGGCGTGTGATGGTGGGGGTTCAACTACAAAGGATAGCCAAGGGCGAAGCACCTGCGATAGGGTAGCTTGTCCACGGACTCAAGTCAACGATTTTTCCTTTCCTGCGCTTGTCCTTTTGACGTTTGTGAGGCTTGCCTAAGCGGCCGCCCTTGGTCGCACTGACGAAAGTGGACTGCGGTCGTGCGATGCCTCACTTGGGCGATGCAACCAGCGGAGACCGATTCAGTCAAGCCTGACTTGTTCTTTTGGGAGGGATCTTGCCTGCCTTGTCACCGGCGATTTCCTGACTGATTGCTGTTCTGTCCCGTTGACACGCATCTCGCCGAGGCATGCCCACTCCCGTCCTCTCCCCTACCACCAGCATTCTCGCCCTCACCCGGGGGCGATTCTACTCGCTTCAGCTCGCTCTCGGATCCGGCTCACCCGTCGCCACTTCCTGGGCACTTGTCAGCGGCGGCTTCCCTGACGGCATGACGCTCAAGGCAACCTCCGGCCGCATCTCTGGCACGCCTTCCCCCGAATCCGAAGGCTGCGTGTTCGTCGCGATGGTCACGGCCAACAACGCCAGCGACCCCAGCGCGCCGCTGAAGCTGGTGTTCGGGATCACGCATGGCCGCGTGGAGCCTGACGGCTCGCTCGAATCCATCCTCGATCTGTCCATGTCAGGGATTGGCTTTCCCGGGCAGGACCAGACTGACGACTTTGGGAGGTCCGCGGTGCCGAATGAATTCGAGCCGGAGAGCCGCTTCCTACTCAATCCCACCGGCCACTTGGAGATGCAGCGCATCGAGGACACCGCGCGATGGATCCCGTGTGTAAAGTCCTCCGATCCAGCCTTGAACACCATGCTGGGCCACTCCGGGGATGACGCGGACAGTGCTTCCCCGCTTTGGCCTCGGTGAACGAGACCTACCAAGCGAACCGGGGCACTGGCCTACTTCCATTCCACGTGATGAGCACTTCGGCCATGTTGGTCTTCATGGTGGATCGCGATCTGGTGCGCTGCGCTCTGCACATCGTTCCCGGGCCATGTCCGCCTGCCCAACGACAATTAGAGCCGCCCCATGGCGCTCCTTCCCACTGCAACGGAGCAAAATTCGGTTCTTAGCGCTCCCGCTCATCGGCCTGTGGGAAATGGACCGCGACCATCCGGCGTCGATCGGTGGCTCGTGGTCGGGCGGACTCCGAAGGGGAATCCTTTCAGTGGGCGAAATGCCACCGCCGATGCGTTTGCTCCGAGTTTGCCGGGAAGTTTCTCGCCGGTGATTCGGAAGATTCAGCATGCTGCTGCGAATAGTTCTGGGGAGGCTTTTGGTCTCCTCGTTGAGCCACCTCGTCCTATGACGCCAACCACGGACTCGAGGGCGAGCGGATGCGGAAGCACGTTTCAAGCAACAGATCGTCGTCATGGAGATTGCATGCCTGTCCTGCAGTGGGAGAATCGAAGCTTCGCCAGAGTTTTTCGGACGGCAGGTGAATTGCCCGCATTGTGGGAGCATTCTGGAAGTGCCCATTCCCTCGGTCGGGACATCCTTCCCTCCCGCACCGCCCTCGGAAGCGCTTCGACCGGCGAGGTCAAAAACAGGCCGGATTTCGAAGGGTCGTGTCCTGTGGATCTTGATTGGAGCGACGATGATCTTCGGCGGCACCCTTTGGACGGTCGTCTGTTCACGGCCGTCCCGATTGAGCGTGGCGGCGATGGCCAAGGACTCCACGGGAGACACAGCCTTTCGCGAGGGCTTGGCTTACGCCTTGGGCCAGGATCGTCCACAAAACGATTGCGAAGCTGTGAGATGCTTTCAGATGGCCTCAGAATGCGGACACTCGGATGCCTATTTTTATCTTGGGGTGGCCTACTGTTGGGGCTTCTGCGTCGAACAAGATGAGCGCGAGTCGCAACGCTTGCATTTCGAAGCCTATAAACGGGGTCACGCCTACTCGGAATTTTTAGTAGGTTTGAATTTTATTGAGGGAGACGGTATCCCAAAGGATCCTTTCCAAGGTCGCAAGCTTATCCTCGCCGCCGCAAACCGTGGCCTGACACGCGCCCAAGACGTTCTTGGATTTGATCTGCTGTTGGGAACGGATTTGCCTCAGGACCCTGCGGAGGCCACACGGTGGCTGCGCTTGGCGGCTGAGAAAGGGCAGCAAAGAGCCCAGGCGCTTCTTTCCACCTGCTATGAAGAGGGCGTGGGCGTTCCCAAAGACACCAATGAAGCGATCAAGTGGGCCCGTTTGGCAGCCGAGCAAGGCGACCATATCATGCAAACCTATACGGGCCTGCAATGCCTTGAAGGGGGTGGGCTCCCCACCAGTGAAACCGAGGCCGTTCGATGGTTTCGCTTGGCCGCGGAGCAAGGCAACTCAATGGCCCAGCTGGGGCTCGCAGCCCGTTTGATCAATGGCACCGAAGTGGAACAGAATCCTGTCGAAGCCTACCGATGGGCGATCCTCGCGGAGCGAAATGGCATGGAGATGGGAGAGGAGGTACGGTCTGCGATCGCCGCCAAACTCACTGCGGAGCAGCGCCTTGAGGGCGAGAGGTTAGCCGACACCACCACCGTGCCCCGCAAAGAAAAGCGCAAACCCAGCTGGCCCCCTCCGACACCTGGTGTCACCCTGTGGAGAGGTTTGTGACGATGGCACTGCAGGTGAATGCCACTTGGTTCCACCCAGTTGCAACCTGGCCAGTTTGTGCAGCGCTCCGGGATCGTGGAGCGCTCACCCTTCACCCGGAAATTTTCACGGCGTCGGGGCCACTTCCGGTTCGGCTGTCCGATAGGTGACCAAAATCAAGAGATGCCTTCGCCGGGTCCCGGTGTTGGTTCCTGGGCCAGTCGGAGACGCCGAATCCAGGGCCAGCACCACCGTTTGCCCGACCGACATCTGAAGGCGCACCGTCGTTTTCCGCTCTTGAAACGAAGGCGGCTTCCCTGCGTTCTTCGACCCGTTGACCGCCTCATCGATCGTCACGACCTGCGGAGAAAGCGTGAGATCCATTCGATTGTCCGGTTTCAGCCTGGGCAGCAACTGCAGAACGATTCCCAGTTCTTTGGTGCCCAACTTGCCCGAGGCGTCCTTGTAAGCGAGGTCGCGCCCGACCCGAATCCTGGCCTTCTGACCTGCCTTGACGATCACTCGGTTGACCGACAGCCACGTCGCCTCCTTGGACGTTTCCAGTTGTTGCCCGAGCGCGGCCAAATCTTTCTCGTCGAGCAACGCTTCCACACCGGGCGGCGAAGCGCTGGAAGTCAACCGGCGCAGCGAATTTTTCTCCTCCTCACCGACTTCGACGAACTTGGCCTCGAGCCGCACATTCGAAGGCTTTGAGCGACACGCCGTTATTGGAACCAGTCCCAACAGAACCAGAAGCGCAACGCGTGGGAACCGAATGATCCTTTTCAAAAAATGGTCCGGCAAGGGCATGAATGAAATGGGGAAAATCAACCAACGGCGCGACGGCGGGGTTTCCAGCGCCCTCCGGGTCCCTCTTCCTATCGGCGCATCCGCAACGCCGCGTCAACCTCCGGTCTGTCCTCATTTTCCAGTCCCTTCCTGCGCTCCCCTCCCGTTTCAAGAACGGTTCGCGACCTTCTCGCCGACGGACGGAACAGCAGGAGAACGCGAACCCGAGGTTTCCCCACGTCTGACAGGAAATCCGGGGGTGCCTGAAGCGGATGGACGCTGAAACGGAATTCTGGGGAATTCCGCCCTCGTGCCCGTTGGATTCATTCACGCCCAGGAAATCCTTGACGATTCGAAACGCAAGGATTGATATGCCACGCAGGGATCGAATCCTCAGGTGTTCCTGTGAGGATGGCCAAGCGGTGATCCATTCTCGGATTGGCAACAGCCTTTTCCCGGCAATTTTCCCCACTCGACATGTCGACCCGCAACCTAACAACCCTGCTGTTGGCGGTGGCCCTGTGGTTCGCCCCGTTTGCCCATGGCTGTGTCGAAGATGGAAAGTGGTTTGTCCTCGACGCCCTTTTGGCCGGGGCTTTTGTCTCCTACCTGGTCGGGCGACTCTCCAGGCAAAGCCCGCTGGTGATCCCCCGCATGGTTCTGATCCCGATTGCTCTGCTCGCCCTGCTCGGGACGGCTCAAGTTCTCAACCCACACTATACCTACGATCCCTCGACCCAAGGCCTGCGCTCGCTCCCGGGTTTCCGGCCCGGACTCCCGTGGACCATGGATCGGCGAACCTCCCTCATTGCCCTGACCCATTGGGCATCTCTGGCCCTGGCCTTCATCGCCATGGTCGATCTGATCCGGAAGCGGGAAACCCGGTGGCAACTCTTGGGCGCGATGGCTCTCTGCGGTGCCGCCATGTCCGTGATGGCCATTCTCATCAAGATTCAAGGCGGTCTTGTTGTGCCGTTCACCCAGACCCGTTCGGGAACATTTTTCGGCACCTTTGTCTATCACGCCCATGCCGCCGCTTTTCTCAATCTCTGCTGGCCGGCGGCTCTGGTCCTGGCCATTCGCTCGCAACGCGGCGAGCGTCCCCTCATCCGCACCGTCGGGGTCAATGCGTTCCTGCTGATCTTCCTGGCGCTTTTCATGAACATCTCGAAATTCGGACACCTTGCCGCCCTCCCGTCCGTGGTTTTCGCCTTGATCCTCCTGCGCAAGGGGATGCCCTCCAGCCTGAAAAAACTGCCATTCCAGGTCAAACTCGTGGTGGCCGCCCTCCTCACCATCAGCGCCATCCTCCTGCTGGTCCCGCTCCTCGGCCCGTCCATCGGCCGATGGAATCATGTCATCGAATCCGGCTTCGGCAACCGACCCGTCCTGTTCGGCATCTCCGCCGCGATCATCCGCCAGTTCCCCATTTGGGGCACCGGAGCGGGAACCTTTTCTCTCGTTGTCCCCTACTTCACCGCCTCGCTCGATTCCTCATTTTACGGGCGGTTGACCCACGCTCACCAGGATTACCTGGAAACCCTCGTGGAATGGGGGACCATCGGTTTCGTCTGCTGGCTCCTTCTCGTCGGCGGCGGTTTTCTGAGAGGCATCCGGAACTACCTGCATCGGCCTTCTGAACTGACCACCGGGGCGAGTTTGCTAGCCCTTTCGATCCTGGGAATTCACAGCCTCGTCGACTTCCCGTTGCAAACCGGCTCACTCCGCCTCTATGCGGCGGTGTATCTCGCCAGCCTGTGGCGCGTGCGATCCCCGGACAAGTCAGATCAGAAGGACGACGACGAAGCGGTCGGGAGAAGGGGGAATTGACGGTTCTCCTCCGGCCGCCCCAGTCAGGGCTTGAACGGAGAAATTTCCGGATCGATGATCGACGAGATGTTGACGAAGTTGCGGCGTCCTTCGGTTCCGTCACTGGAGAACCCTCCGGAAGCGGCATCCGTCGATTCGTAAGTGTCCGGAATCATCACAAGTCCACCAGGATTTCGTGCGAGGGGAACTTGGATGTCGATAAGCGTGTTGCTGGACGTGACTTCCAGGTTCTGGCTGGTGCGCTTGGCCCCGTCCGGGAACTCGAGCTGCACCCGATAACTTCCGGGCGGCAAGTTTTGGAAAACGAACTGGCCATCGACCACCGTGTAAGGGGTCCCAACCGCGGTCCACTTTCCATCGGTCATGCGAAACAAGGTGGCTGAGGAGGCCACATGTTCCCCAGAATCGTAGACTCCGTTCTTGTTGTCATCCGCAAAAATACTCCCGCGAATCTGACCCGCGGTGACGGCGGCAGCCTCATTTGGACAGGTGCACAAACCGAGGAATACCCCTTGGAGCAAGAGACCTGCCACGGAAAACCTTTTCATCATGATATAACAGTTGCTTGGGCAGAAAAAATTCGGCCCGGGGTTCTTTGATGGGACACCGACGGCCAATGGTTTGGATGCCGATGGAGAGAGGATTTCGCGGCATTTGACCCAGATTCCTCCAGAGCGTCAAGCATTTAAACAAGATGTTTCGCAAAACCTTTCAGGCCTTTGTGATTCTCCCTTGACATGATGGGAGCGCCCTTCTTAGGCTCGCGTTCGGTTTAGGAGCGTCGGTCGCCTGCGGTCTCAGAGTCCCCGGAACGGACTGCAGTGCCAGCCCCCAAAAAATTTTCGTGACCTTCTCTTCCTGAACCGATAGAAGCTGAAACCCCATCGCAAAAGTTCGCCCGTCACCCAAGGCGAATGTTGCTTTGGTCAAAAACCAAACGACTCCAGTGAACACGGTTGCCAAATCAAGCCCATTCCGCGGACGGACGGTTCGATTTCCGAAATTATTGAATCTGCCTGCAGCGCTGCTGGTCGGGCTCATCCTTGCTGGGGGAAGCGCAGTCTCTCTCGAACCTCCCACCGCCGCGCAACTTCAAGAGGCCCGAATCCGCGGCGACTTGCAGGAACGTCTGCAGTTTGTCAGAGCGTTGGCAAACGATCAGCCTTCAGCCAGTTTCTTGCGCTTGGCCAAAGCAAAGATTGAAGAAGCCGCGGCCCTGGCCCAGGGAAATCCGCCCCCTTCGCCCACCCTCCCGGCCGTTGATCTGCCCACCGTTGGGTCTCCGAAAATCCTCACGATCCTTATCGATTTCTCCGATTCGCGAGCCCCGGCGGCTCCAAGTCCCGCCTTCATCCGGGCCAACCTCTATGAAAGCGGGACACAAACCGCCCAAGGCTTCCTCCCCTATGAGAGCCTCAACCGTTACTACTCCCGGGCCTCGGAACGGAGGTTGAACCTGCAAGGGAACGTGCTGGGCTGGTATCGGTTTCCGTCGCCACGATCGAGCTACACCCCGGCCGCGGGGTCCACGGCGACCCAGCTGAACCAGGCGATCTTCGACCTCCTGGAAGCCGCCCTGAACTCGTTCGACAGCTCGCACGACTTCAGCCAATACGACAACAACGACGACGGCGTAATCGATGCCGTCACCATCCTGTTCACCGGCGGCAAATCGCCTTGGGGCACTTTTTGGTCAGGCTACGAATGGTCCTTCTCCGTTTCGGATGCGGCCTCCACCCTTTGGGATGGGAAAAGAGTGAAGAACTTTGTGTTCCAGCCTTTTGAAACCCGGGGCACGAACGGGAGCGACTTCGATCCGAGAGGGATGATCCATCAAATGGGCCACCTTTTGGGGCTCCCGGACTATTTCGATGCCTCCCCCGAAGCCGCCCCGACCGGCGGAGTGGGCGGTCTCGACCAAATGGATGGACTTCGAGGCAACCACAACGCTTTCTCCCGCTGGGTCCTGGGCTGGATTCAACCCACCATCATCGGCAGGCCCGCGCCCGCCACATCGATCACCCTGAACGCGAGCGGCGACACCGCCCTCGTCGAGTCTGCCAACCCGGGCCGAAAGGCGGCGGCCATCTTCCCCACACCAGCGACCGATCCCTACAGTTTCTTCCTCGTGGAGAACCGGTTCCGCATCGGCAACGACTTGGGCACCACCACCGTCGCCAATTCGACGCTCCCGGCTGATGGGCTCCTGATTTGGCAAGTCAACGCGCAACAGGTTCTCGACGGCAGTGGAAATCCCACGGCATCGCAGAACGACAACTCAGGGACCACGCCGAAGCTTCTCAGACTGATCGAGGGAGACGGGCTCAGTCAAATCGACCTCGGAAGGCCGGCCGACTTGGGTGACTACTACAACTCCGCGAAGTTGTTCACTCCCACCTCGAAGCCGCCCAGCAACGACGCCCAAGGCCGCCCAACCAACGTCTCGGTCACCCGGATTTCGGCAAATGGACGGACCATGACGGCGCTGGTCACCGTTCCGGCAATCAGTTCGACGGTGGTGGCCGCTCCGGTGATTGCGCCGGCCGGAGGTGTCTTCACCACCCCGGTAAATAACGTGACCCTCACCTGCAGCACGCCGGGGGCCGCCATCTACTACACCCTGGACGGGTCGACGCCAACCAACTCGTCGCCCTCCTACACGGGGCCTCTCACCATCAGCGCAGCCACCGCCATCCTCCGAGCTCGGGCCGTCAAATCGGGAATGACCGACAGCCCACTGGCCAGCGCGACCTTCACTTACGCTCCGCCCACCGAATTGACCAGCGGGGTGGCGAGGGCCAGCCAAGCGGGCAACCTGGGAGCCATGGCCTATTATGTGATCAATGTTCCGGCCGGCCAGACCCGATTGGAGATCAGCACCACGGGCGCCACCGGCGATGCCGATCTCTACGTGAAGCGGGGTAGCCTTCCGACGTTGAGCGACTACGACTTCCGCCCGTTTTTGCCGGGCAACATCGAGTCCGTGGTGATCAGCAATCCTGCGGAGGGTCCGTGGTTCATCATGCTCCATGGTTACCAAGCCTACAGTGCGGTCTCATTGACGGCTCGGTTCACCCGGGTGCTGACCACAACCGTGGCCGCTCCGGTCCTGACGCCGGGACGGGGGACTTACGTGAATCTGGTTCGCGTTGGGATGACCACGACGACCACCGGTGCCACGATCCGTTACACCACCGACCGCTCTGCTCCCACTCCCTCTTCGCCCGCCTACACCGGTCCGGTGGAATTGACGCAGACGACCCAATTGCGCGCCCGCAGTTTTCTTCCAAACTTCGCGCCCAGCACAATCACGACTTTGGATTACACCATCACCGCCCCGGATGCCTCCACCGCCCAGAGCCTCACCCGGAATGTTTCCGTCGGCCCTCTGATTGGCTTGGCCAACTCCTTCCGCTACTTCCGGTTCGATGTTCCAGCCGATCAAAACAGCTTGGTCATCCGGACGTTCGGAGGATCAGGGAACTGCGACATCTATGTCAACGCCCCGGGACGGACCGGCTCTGCTCTTCCGACACTCAGCGACTTCGACTACCGCCCCTACGCACTCACCAACAATGAGACGGTGACAATCACCGATCCACCGGCAGGCACTTGGTATGTCTTGCTCCACGGTTTCTCCTCTTATAGCTCCATGGGCCTGATCGCCGATTACTCCCGGCTTCTCGGGCAGGTGGCCACTCCCCAATTCTCCCCCCTGCCGGGCATTTACAACACCAACTCGGTTCAGGTAGGCATCTCGTGTGCGACGGAGGGTGCCGTCATTCGTTACACAACGGATGGATCGACGCCGACGGAATCTTCGCCGGTCTTTTCCTCTCCGATCATTCTGAATCCTCCAGGTCAGACCATCCGCGCTCAGGCTTTCGCCCCCGGCTACACGCCGAGTTCTTCGTCCTCCGCAAGCTACACGGTGAATGCGATCTCACCCGATCTCAGCGACGGTGTGAAGCTCCTCAACATCTCCGGTGCGATCAACACGGATCAGGTTTACGCCATCCGCGTGCTCCCGGGCCAATCCAAGCTGCTCATCTCCACCTTGGGCGGAACGGGAGACTGCGATCTCTACGTTCGCAGAGACCTGCCGCCCGATACAAACTCCTTCGACTTCCAATCCGCGAAGACGGGGAACGCCGAATCGGTGGAAATCGCCTCCCCGGAGCCCACCTACTACTACGTTCTTCTCCACGCGACGAGAGCGTTCAGTGGGGTGTCGTTGCTGGCAGATTTCTCCACCACCCTACCCGTCGTGCCGGCTCCGGTCATTACCCCGGCCGGCGGGACGTTTGACGCCACGCCTGTCACTGTCGGCGTGACCTGCACGCTCGCTGGGGCCACCATCCACTACACCACGAATGGGGACACTCCGACGACTTCCTCTCCGACCATCTCGGGCCCATTGAGCTTGACCCTGCCCGACGGTAGCTCGACTGGTTCGGTGACCCTGCGGGCTCTGGCCGTCCGGTCTGGCTTCACGCCCAGTGCGATTGTCTTCAGGACCTTCAATCTATCGGACACTCTGGTCACCCTGACCGATGGCGTGCGCGTCAGCGTTCCCACCAGCCCTGCCGATACGGAACGTCATTTCAAGATCACCGTGCCTTCTGGACAGGCGCAGCTGAACATCTCCACTTCAATTTCCACCGGGGCTTCCGGGGACTGCGACCTTTACGTCCGATACGGTGCCAAGGCGAGTCGGACCAGTTTCGATTACGCCCCCCGGCTCACTGGGAACGTGGAGAGCGTCACGATCAACAGCCCGGCTGCCGGAGAATGGTTCATCATGCTTGCGGCGAACAGCGGTCTCACCTACCGAAACGTCTCCCTCCTGGCGCAGCAGGTCGCGGCGCTTGAGACCGTGGCCACTCCGGCCTTCTCGGTAGCAGCAGGTTCTTACAACGTGCAAGTCACGGTCGGTCTCTCCTGCGCCACTCCCGGAGCCACCATCCGCTTCACCACGGATGGGAGCGAACCAACCGCCGCTTCCAGCTCCTACACCGGACCGATCCGACTCACGGCGACGACCACACTGAAAGCCAAGGCATTCAAGTTGGGGTCGAACAGCAGCGCCACGGCAACCGCCGTTTACACGGTGGACTCCGAACCGCCCTCCTTTGACACCGGACTCAGCAATGGAGTGGCCGGATTGTCAGGCGCTCAGGGCAGCCAATCCTACTTCAAATTCACAATCCCGCCGGGCGATTCCAATGACAGACTCACCATCAGCACCGTTGGCTCCAGCGGTGACAGCGACCTGTTCGTGAAATTCGGCAGTCCCCCCAGTTCGTCCAGCTTTGATTTCCGTCCGAGCATGGTGACCGGCAGCAACGAGACCGTTGTGATCCAACGGGCGAACGTAGCCAACTGGGAGGGGTCCTGGTATTTGCTGCTCGTCGGTCAACAGGCGTATTCAAACCTGAGCGTGAGGGCCGTTTTGGAGGCCACGTCCACCAGCGTGGCCACGCCGACCATCACCACAGCAGCTGCCACGACCGCCATCCCGACAACTGCGGTGACGATCAGGACAACCACGACGGGCTCCACCCTGTATTACACCCTGGATAATTCCACCCCCACCGTTCTCTCCTCCGTCTACACCGTTCCGTTTGCCCTGCCCTCGGCCCCGGCCCAGACGGATGTGACGGTGAGAGCTCTGGCTGTCAAGTCTGGCCAGAATCCGGCCACGGCCTCCGCGACCTTCACGGTGCCGCCCGCCCAGATCACCACTCTTACCAACGGGGTGACCGCCACCAACTTGGGGAATTTGACGCGCAGCCTCAACTTTTTCAAAATCACAGTCCCCTCCGATGCCGCCGACCGCTTGACGATCACCACCTCAGGCGTGACAGGCACCTCGGGCGACTGCGACTTGTATGTGAGGTATGGCTCCGCGCCGACCCTTTCGGTCACCGACTTCAAGTCCGGCCTGACCGGGTTCAATGAGTCCGTAACCATTCCCAACCCCACTCCAGGCGACTGGTTCATCATGCTCGAGGGAGTCGCTGTCTATTCCAAGCTGAACCTGACAGCGACCGCAACCGGCAAAGTCGCAGCTCCCACGTTCTCTCCCGCACCTGGTCATTATGTGCAATCGACCCCGCTCTCGGTGACGCTCTCTTCCGCGACCAACGGAGCCGATATCTCCTACTCACTGGATGGAACCACGTTCTCCGCCTACACCGGCCCGGTAGAACTCACCGCCACCGGGAATCCGGCGACCATCACTGCGTTCGCCTCCAAGGCGGGTTCCACCAACAGCAATCGCGCGACCGGAAGTTACACCGTGAGTCCGACCGCCGCTGATTTGACGTCATCCGGACAGGCCTCCGACCTCAGCGGCGTCAGTGGCACCCAGCGCTACTTTGCCTTCACCGTCCCAGCAAACGCCGCCTTTGTGAAGTTTGCGATGACCGGCACGGGGGATGCCGACCTCTACGTGAGAAAGAATTCCCTTCCGACGCTCACCGACTACGATGACCGCCCCGGTTTGGCTGGAACCAGCCAGGAGACCGTCACCATTGAGAATCCCAGCCCCGGTTCCTCAACCACCTACTACGCCATGGTGCGCGGGGTGGGAACGTTCTCCGGCGTCGCTCTCCAGGTCACCCAAGGCGCCACCATCGGGACCGTGGCGACCCCGGTGATCACGCCTGCCGACCGGACGTCAAGCTCGTCGATCCCGGTGAGCATTTCCTGCTCCACCGCGCTGGCCACGATCCTCTACACGACCGACGGCTCGACCCCGAGCCCAGGCTCCCCTGGCACCATCACTTACACCGGCCCCTTCGTGGTGAGCACGAACGTGACTCCGGGCACAAGCCCTGCCGCGACGGTGGTGAGGGCAATTGCCGTCCGGAGCCTCTACGCAAACAGCGAGACCGCTTCGGCCACCTACTCGATCACTGGAGCCCCGTCGGTTGCGGACCTTCTAGTTGGAACCTCCAACAAACTGGTGTCGCTTCACAACGATCCGGCGGTGTATCCCTCGGCCGACACTCAGGCAAGCGTTTACTACAAAGTCACCATGCCGGCCGGGGCCACCACGCTCAGCATTTCCACCTACAACGACGTAGTGCCAGGCACCGGAGGCTCAACCAACGGGCGGGGCGATGCCGACCTCTACATCCGCAAGGGCGACCTTCCCACGCTCTCGCAATATGACCAGCGTCCCTACATGACCGGCAACTTTGAGTCGGTCCTGGTCACTGGTGCTCCCGGCGATGTGTTCTACATCATGCTCTATCGTTACCTCGCGTATGCAGGTGTGACCCTCGAGGCGCGCGATGCGACCGGATTTTCCATCACGGAAATCACCACCACTCCCCGCACCTTCACCGGGCTCTCGGCCCCAGGAAACGATTACCGTTACTTCAAGGTGACCGTTCCCTCGTTTGCCAAGAGACTTCAGTTCACCACCTCTGGGGGACTTGGAGACTGCGACCTCTACGCCGCCTACAACCATTTGCCGATGCCGGTTTACGAATACGTCTCGCGGAGACGGGGCAACAGCGATTCCATTGTCGTAAGCAGTCCTGAGGCCGGTGTGTGGTATGTGCTTCTTCAAGCATTCGCCACCTCGTATTCAGGCGTGACCTTCAATGTTTCCATCACCCAGTAGTGCATGGTTCTCTTCCGCATCGATCCGTGGGGTTCCTGAAGCCGTTGCCGGGCCCACGCGCACCGGGCGATTCCATCCGACCGGTTCTCCGAGCGCTCGCGTCCTGCACGATTGCCTTGGGGCTGGCTTCCTGCGACCGGGCGTCCGACCCTTCCCCCTCGTCAGGCCCTGCGGAACCGTCCGTTCCAAAGGGCTCACAGGTGCCCTCCAGCTCGCCTGACTCCCCGGCTCAGGTCTCCACCCCTGTCCGCTCCGTTCCTCAATCGGCTCCGACTCCCCCCACGACTTCGCAGACAGCCCCAGACCAGCGGTTCAGGCCAAAGACCCCAGCCGCGATGACCCTGGTCGCCTCATTCTTGACGGCCCCACCGGAAAAACAGATGCTCCTCATCCGGGACCTGCTCGGATTGGGAACCACCGATGCCCTCGGTGGCGTGTTGCATCTCTCCCGGAACCTGCCCCCGGGCGAGCTGAAATCCCAGATCTGCCAGGAGCTGCTCCGTGCGGATCTGAGCGGCCATCGTGACTTTCTTTTGGATTCCTGGCGCGAGATCGATCCAGATTCCCGACGCGCTCTTGCCCAATCTCTCGGGTCCAGCGCGGACTCCGCGTTCGTGCTCAAACTGGTGGATTGTTTTGAATCCTCGACCGACAGTTTCACCAAGACCTCCGCAATGCAGATGCTGCGGGCGGTGACCTCCAAGGAGGCCATTCTCGGTCTGACTGGGCTCCTTGCAGACCCCCAAAAGCCCCTCTCCGAGCCGCTGATCAATGTGGCCACCCAGGTGGTCGCTCAACAAGCCACGGCCCCGGTCGTCAATGTTCTCACCGCCCGACTCGATCGCACCACCGATGCGAAAGCCTTTGCGGAGTTGGCCGAGATCGTGGCCGGGATCAGGACCCCATCAGCCCGTTCCGCTTTGCTTTATGCCGCCCGAGGCAACCGGGACGCAACCCGCCCCGCAACCCGCCTCACCGCGATCCGGGCATTGGCCAACTACCCGGCCGCGGAGACCGTGGAGACGCTTCAGCAACTTCAAAACGACGCGGATCCGGAAATCCGCAAGACGGCAGCGGCCACCACCGCCAAAATCCTCCCGATTCTTGGCCATTGAGGCCCGGAAACCCAGCCGCCGAAGTGCTCCTTCCCAACCGATGGCTTCTGAGCGATCCCTCATCCTCCTTCTGGTCCTGAGTTTGGCCGCCTGCGATCGCCAGGGATCACCTCAATCCTCCACCGATCCTGGCAAACCATCGCAGAAGATCTCTGATTCCCGGCTCGCCACCCGGCCAGGCGTTGCAGACCGTGAAGTCGCCAACCTGCCCCAGTCCGCGCTCGATCCCAAGGATCCCTCCGGGAATCCAGCCCCGGTTCCGAAGCCCGAGTTTCGCGCCAAGGATCCTGCAGTCCAGGACTTGGTCAGCAGGTTTTTCAAGGCGGCCCCGGCCGGCCAGGATGAGATTCTCCAGACCCTGCTTGAGCGTGGTTCCGCGGACGCCCTGGGGGGCTTGGTCCATGTTCTGCATTCCATGAAACCG
Source organism: Verrucomicrobiota bacterium (assembly GCA_003402735.1). Lineage (GTDB taxonomy): Bacteria > Verrucomicrobiota > Verrucomicrobiia > Verrucomicrobiales > DEV007 > V1-115. Next base: position 28,210 of record QQNE01000028.1, on the reverse strand, counting down.
GGCGACCGCAAAACCCGCATCTGCCAGGAACTCTCGCAGATCGATACCCGCGAACAACGCGACGTTCTTCTCGGTCTGATGCCCTCAGCCGACCCAGACACGCGCCGCGCCCTGGCCATCGCCCTCGGGGCCCAGGCGGACTCGGCTCTGGTCATGCGATTGATCGACCGGTTCGATTCCACCGACGAGGTTCAAGCCAGGGACAGCGCGCAACTGGTCATGAGCGCGATCCAATCCCCCGCCGCCGTGGAAACCCTGGCCGCCGTGGTCACGGACCCGATCAACGGCATGTCGGATCCGATGGTCGCAGCGGCGGCCGATGCGTTGGCTAGAACCGCCAACCCACCCGGCGTCAACGCGTTGCTCCAAAAAATGAGTGCGTCCGAATCCCGGGAAGACTCCGAGGCCATCGGCAAACTGATCGCCGGCATCTCCAACCCGATCGCGGAACCGGCCCTCATCTTCGCAGCCCGCGGGAACAAGGACGCTGCCAAACCCGCGGTTCGCCTCGCCGCCGTTCGTGCCTTGGAAAACTTTCCCACCCTGGAGAGCTTGACCGTTCTCCAACAATTGCAACGGGACGACAACCCGGACATCCGGGCCGCGTCCGCAGCAGGCGCCACGAAAATCCAGGCCATCCTGGGACGCTGACCGGAAGAATCGTTCGCCATGGGGCGGCGGAGCCGCGCGGAAACGTCAGGACGCCGGGCCCTTCTTGCCCTTGCTCGCATGGCGCCCCGTGCCGTCCCCGGAATCCGGAATTCCCCCGGCGGGGTTCAACTTGGCAAGCACCGCTTCCAGACGGCGACGAGCCGCCCGGCTCGCCTCAGTATCCGCAGCGACGGGCACCAGGGTCTCGATGAACGGGGCGCCACTCATGTCGAAAAGTTCCCCTTGGTGGGTGAGCTTCCACCCGACCTCACGGACATACCACATGGCGGCCAGCTGATTGTAAATCCAAGGCCGCACGGGTTCTTCCCGGCCCCACAAAAAGGCGGCGAAACTTTGGCCATCAAAAACGGTCCCTTCAGGCAATCGACCGCCGATGAGTTCCGCAAAAGTCGGCAAGAGATCGCTCGCATCGTGCAATCCGGAGCTGACTTTGCCGGAGGGAACCTGGCCGGGCCAATTGACGATGGCCGGCACCAAACCGCCGCATTCCAACATCGTCCCCTTGACGCCTGAAAGATTCCGTCCGCCGATGGTCGATCGCGCGTTCTGGCCTTTCCCGGTGCCGTTGTCCCCCATGAAAAAAAGGAGGGTGCGCTCCCGCAGCTGAAGGGCATCGAGTTCCTCCACGAGCTGGCCCACCAGTTTGTCCATGTAAAGAAGATTGTCCGCGAAGAGATCCTCACTGTCCGCCCCACTGTCCGGGGTGCGCACAATGTCCCCGTGGACATGAGACAAACTGTAGTAGAGGAAAAACGGGCTCGCCCGATTGGCGCGGAGGAAAGCAACGGCTCGCTGCTGCATCACGTCGGGCATGTAGTCCGTCGGACTGAGCTCCAGGTCCGTGCCGTTCAGTTGGTAACGCTCCGCCTTGCCATCCTTCAGCCCCCAATAGACACCACTGCCGTTGAAACGGAGGGAATCGTCATACCCTGCCTCAATCGGCTCACCCGGCAGTTGCCCCCATTTGCCGATGGCTGCGGTGGCGTATCCCGCCCCCTGGAACAACCGCCCCAGCTGCAGTTCCGATTTTGGCATGAGTTTGCAGGCATCCTGGTTGGAAGATCCGTTGCGAAACGCATAGCGCCCCGTCATGATCAGCGCCCGCGATGGCCCACAGAGCGCCCCCGTGAAAAACTGGGTGAACCGCGCGCCCCCGGCGGCCAATTTGTCCAAGTTCGGGGTTCGGTAATGGTCCGAGCCGTAGCATCCCACATTTCCGATGCCAAGGTCGTCCGCCAGAATGAAGACGACGTTCGGTTTCTGGGGAATCCCTCCACACACGGACCCGATCATCTCGATGGCCACGATGAGAATGAACCAAGTGGATTTCATTTCAGCTCACTTCGCGCCGGACGCCTTGCCTCCTCCGTGGATGAATTCCTGGCGGGAAAGCCATCCGTCACGGTCGGCATCGAACTTGGTGAAACGCTCTCTCGCCGCGGCGTCGTCCGACTGTCTCGCCAGATACTCGGTCAGGGTGAGCCTTGGCTTGCCAGGATAAAGCCGGTCGAACCGTGCTTCCCGGGTCTCACCGACCGGTTTTTCCGAGTCCGGAGGAGTCAATGCGGCTCGGGGCCCCTTCCCGGGTTGGGCGTCGCTGCCGACCGGCGGAAGAAACTTCAAAAACGCCTGAAGAACCGCCTGATTCTCGGGACGATCATGCAGGCTGACCGATTCGGCCGGATCGTTCTCCTCGTCGTAGAGTTCGGTGGCGACGATTCTGGAACCGGCTCGTTCCCGCCAGAAGGTCGCCCTCCAGCGCGGATCGCGAAAGCTGTAACCCATCAGGTTGCCCCCGTCCGCCCCCGCGCTGCGAGGATACTGGCTCATGGCCGGTTTGACCATGGGAGCCGCGGGATTCTCCAGGAACGGCCTCAGGCTGCTGCCTGCCAGGCCGACGGGCAACGGAAGACCACAGAGATCGGCGAGGGTCGGGTAAACATCGACAAACTCCACCGGAGCCTCGCACTTCACCCCGGCGGATGCCTGACCTGGCGCACGGATGATCAGGGGCGCCCGCGTGGCCAGTTCAAAATTGGTGTGCTTGTGCCAAAGACCGTGATCCCCGAGCTGCCATCCATGATCGCCCCACAACACCACGATGGTGTGGCCGGAAAGTCCTTCCTCCTCCAGCGCATCCAACACTCGCCCGATCTGCGCATCGGTGTAACTGATGCAGGCATAATACCCGTGACGAAGCTGCTTCGCGAACTCCGCAGGAATCGGATTCTCCGGCGGCACCCCGTCATAACTGTGCAGTTCACCGTTGGTGTGCCCCGCAAACCCGGGCGCACCGACGGGCAGGTGATCGATCGCCGGAAGCGGGATTTTGTCCGGGTCATGTAGATCCCAATACTTTTTGGGCGCAACAAACGGGAGATGCGGCTTGAGAAATCCGACCGCCAGGAAGAAAGGCGTCCCCTTGAGCTTGAGGTCATGGAGTCGTTTGACCGCCTCCGCCGCCGTCGCTCCGTCGGGCAGCTCATCATCCTCTTTGGCACTGATTTCAAACGACGGCCCCTTCTTCCCGCCCTTGCCCTTCCCCTCCTGAGTCCCCTCTGCGGCGGAGGAAAACTCCGAAACATCCACGTCGTGGCGGGTGATGATCTTCTTGGTCCAATCGACCGGATCGGTATCGACACTTCGCCCCCGAGGATACCAGTGAGGCTCGCTCCACGAACGTCCATCCTCGAAACCCGAGTGATAGACTTTGCTCAAGGCGGAACAATGATAGCCGTTGGCCTTGAAATGTTGCGGCAGGGAAATGCAATCGGGCTGCGCGGTGCGAAAGTGCGTCTCGAGATCCCAAACCTTTGTCGTGTCCGGTCTGAGCCCGGTCAGAATCGCGGTGCGGGAGGGACTGCAGACCGCCTGCGCCACATAAGCACGATTGAAGACCGTTCCCCGCGCCGCAAGGCGATCGATGTGAGGGGTTTTGGCCACCGCGTTGCCCTGGCAACCGAGATCCGGCCGCAGGTCATCGACGGCGATGAAAAGCACGTTCGGACGAGGCGGCTCTGCCTCGATTTTGGCAAGGAGACAAAGCACGAGGACAAGCACAAAGGGGATCTGCTTCATTCGGGGTCCCTTTCAAACCGCGCACTTCGGCGTCGGTTGCCCAGAACGGCTTCGATTTCGCAAATCCGCATGAAATTTGTCCATCCAGGGTTTCCGCCGGGTCAAGGAGATGCGGAGTCCCGATCGTTCCTGCCCATGAAAACCCCTTTCCTGCCGTTTGTTTCGGCTTGCCTTATTACCACCTGTCCCTGCGTTTCCATTGCCGAAGATGCCGCCTTTCGCATCCGTTTCGGCATGAAGGATCTCGAGCCCTCGCCTTGGGATGGATCGGTGGAACTGCAGGGGGAGGGAACCAAGCTCCGCTCGGTGGAAGGATGGCGGTTCGAGCAGCAGGACCGCATGACCGGCCCCGCTTCCTGGAAGGCCTCAAGCCGCGAACTCACCCAGCGCAAGTCCCGATCCAACAGCAACTTGAAGAACCTCAAGCCCGGGGATCAACGCAAGGTTCGCGTCCCCATGAGCGACAACGGCATCCTTCTCCGCGCCACCGGGATCGGCCCCGAAACCGTCTTCGCCTTCAAAACCGCCGGGGGCGATTTCTCCTTCCTCCGCAAACAGCTCTCTCTCGGTCACCCCCTCCCCCTCCTGGACGGTCGGGTGGAGGTGGAGAGGGTGGCCGACACCGAAAACGTCACTGCGGAGCGCCGTGATGATGACTTTCCCGCCTTGGCCGTTGCTGGGGACGGACGCTGGGAACTCGCCTGGATCAGCTTCACCCCGGGGTTGGATCGCGATGAACGCGCCCGGACCTGGAAAGAGGCCCCGGAAAACCTCGACTTTCTGGCCAAACCGGCGGGTGGCGACCAAGTCTGGTGGCGGACCCGCTCCAAGGACGGAACGTGGGGCGCTCCAGTTCCCGTGACCGATCCCGGAAAAGACCTCTTCCAATGCGGCATCGCGGTGGACGGCGGCGGTGCCACCTGGGTCATCTGGTCAGAACGCGAAGCCGGATCCTTCCAGATCAAGGCCAAACGCTTTGCCAATGGAGCGCCCGGCGAGGTCGTCACCCTCTCCTCCGGAACCGGCAACCAACACGCCCCCGTCGCCGTGACCGCGCACGATGGCAAGGTCTGGATCGCCTGGCAAGGAGCGGCCCCAGACGGCAAATTCTTCCACATTTTCGCCCGTCACCAGACCGGGACAGGGTGGTCCGAAACCATCGATGTCAGCGGCCCCGCCTCCGGAAACGCCTGGTCGCCCGCCCTGGCCGCAGGCAAAACCGGCGTGGCGGTCGCGTGGGACACCTACGACCACGGCGACTACGACGTTCGGCTCCGCACCTTCGCGCTCGACGGCGCGATGCAAGCCGTTCAGGACGTGGCCAGCTCTCCCGCCTACGAAGCTCGCCCCAGCCTCGCTTACGACGCCGCCGGACGGCTCTGGGCCGCCTTCGAACAGGGCGGAACTTCCTGGGGCAAAGACTGGGGCGCCTATGACCCGAACGATGGAATCGGTCTCTACAAGGAACGCCAAGTGGCCCTTCGCGTGCTCGACGGAGACGCCTGGAAACTGCCCGTGGCCGACATCGCCAATGCCCTGCGGAAGCCTTCCACTCCCAGGGCTCCCCGCAACAACGCCGCCGCCAAGGCGCAGCCCTCCGCAGCAGAATCGGGCCGTGTGGCCGGTGAGGAGGCGAAGAGCGGCGCCCTTTCCACCCTCAACAATCTGGCCAGAATCACCGCCGATGCGTCCGGAAGGATCTGGCTCCTCAGCCGGTCCCGCGAGGGAAGTTTCCACACCCCGCTCGGAGGCGTCTGGATGAGCTACGCCTCCTGCCTCAACGGCAACCAGTGGACCTCCCCGGTCCTCGTGCCTCACTCCGATAACCTGCTCTACAATCGCCCGTCCGTTTGCGCCACCCCGGCGGGAATCGCCATCGCCCATTCCAGCGATCATCGGCAGAGCCGTTTGGGCGATTGGGTGAAGAGCCGGGCCAATGGCAAGAACGCCGGAAACAACGCCTCGTTGGATGCCTCCAAGGATCCATTCGACAACGACATCTATGTCAGCGTCCTGCAAGGGGAAGGATCGGTCGTCGCTCCCGAACTCCAAGCTGCGGCCGCTCCCGCCGCCAAACAGCCCTCGCCAGCCGCCCTCGCCGAACGCAAGGCCATTGAAACGATTCGCGCCTACCGGAGCACCGTCCAGGGCAACGACCTCCGCATTCTCCGCGGAGAGTTCCATCGCCACACGGAAAACAGTGGGGACGGGATGGGCGACGGCGCCCTTGAAGACATGTGGCGCTACGGGATCGATGTCGCCGGAATGGATTGGATCGGCAACGGAGACCACGACAACGGCGGCGGCCGCGAATATCCCTGGTGGCTTACGCAAAAGACCACCGATGTCTTTCATCTTCCCGGGCGCTTTGATCCCCTCTTCACCTACGAACGGAGCGTTCCCTATCCAGAGGGACATCGCAACGTGGTCTTCGCCCAACGAGGCGTGCGCACCCTGCCACGAATCCCCATCTCCGACCGCAACGTGGAGGCGCCCGCTCCCGACACCCAGATGCTCTACCGTTATCTCCACCACTTCGACGGCATCTGCGCCGTCCATACCAGTGCCACCAGCATGGGCACCGACTGGCGCGACAACGATCCCGTGGTGGAACCGTTCGTGGAGATCTACCAGGGGGCCCGACAGAATTACGAGCGCCCCGGCGCGCCCCGGTGCCCGACGGAAGGCGATTCCATCGGAGGTTGGGAGCCAAAAGGCTTTGTCAACTTGGCGCTCCAGAAAGGATACAAGATGTCCTTCCAGGCCAGCAGCGATCATGGGAGCACCCACATCAGCTACTGCTTGGTCTATGCAAAAGAGGCGTCGCGTCAGGAGATCCTCAGCGCCATGAAGCTGCGCCACACTTATGGCGCCACCGACAACATCGTGGCCGATCTTCGCTGCGGGGAACACATGATGGGCGATGCCTTTTCCCTGGCCGAGGCTCCCAAGCTGGACCTCAAGCTGATCGGCACGGCCCCGTTCTCCAAGGTCACCTTGGTTCAAGATGATCAGGAGGTCCAGGTCTGGACCCCTGGCACTGATAAAGTGGAGATCTCCTGGACCGGAATCAAACTTCCCAAAGGCAAGACCAGCTATTACTATTTCCGCGGCGAACAAACGGACTCCGAACTGGTCTGGGTTTCGCCAGTTTGGATCACCGGTGAATAGACTTCTCTGCCTCGTTCTTGCCGGGATCTGCATTAGTTCCGCGCAGGCCCACCAACCTGACACGGGCTACCTCACCATCCGGATCGGGCAGACGGAGATCGGCACAGAATATTCCGCCGATGTCCTCACCCTGTTGCGCTTGTGTCCCTCCCTCGATGCCAACAACGACGGCGCCATCAGCCGGGATGAGGGCGAGTCGAGCCGCCCAATCATCCATTCCTATCTTCGCCAGCATCTCTTTGTGGATCTGGAAGGTCGGGAAGCCGGTCTGGGCGACCCGCAGCCGCTGCGCTGGCCAATCGCTGATCTCTCCCCCATCCCGCGGGCGGATTGGCATCAACTCCTTCTTTCTTTTCCGTTCCGACTCACCGCCAACACCAGCCCCAGCGAAGTTCAGGTCACTTGCGATGTCTTCATCGAGCTCGGCTTGACCCACAAAATCATCGGCGAATTTCAAGTCCAGGATCAAGTCCGACATCCCGTTGTCTTCACCCTGGAAGAACCAGATTACCGATTCAATGTGACTCACGCGCTCGCCCGAATCGTGACGGACCGGCCGTCCGTTCCGCCGAACCCTCACCAACTTCAAATCCAGGTGGTCCGACAGGGAATCATCTCGTGTTCCCGGCCAGGAGCCCTGCTCCTGCTCCTGGCTCTGCTCGTCGCCGCGCCGCCCCGACGCGCCGCCATGCTGGTCGCCATGTTCGCCCTGGGACAACTTGGGACCGCCATTCCGGTGACGTTGAGCGGCTCGCCCCTGGCCCCGCGATGGCTCCACTTCGGCCAGTCACTGGCGGTCATCTCCGCCGCAAGCCTAAATCTCTGGCCGGGCCACCGGACCGATCGGCGCTCCGTTCAACTCGCTCTCAGCTTCGGCTGCGGTCTCCTCCAGGGGCTCGCCTCCGGGGCCATCACCCGGGAGACGTGCCTCCACCCGCTCAACTCCCTCACCTGCCTCGGCTCCTTTCAAAGCGGCGCGAATCTCGCCCTGATCTGCGCCGCCTCGGCGCTTGCCGCAATCTTCGCCGCGCTTGGCGTCTGGCGCCCCGGCAGCCTCCTCCCCCGAACCATCTCGGCGGCCACCCTGATCGCCGGCATCGCTCTCCTCCTCGGGCTCCTGCAATGACCCGCGGATCACCAGTAACCCCATTGACGAGTCGCCAACACGTAACCGCCGAGCCACAGATTCACCAACGCGTGAAACACCACGCAAAGGCCCAAACTTTTCGTTTTCACGGCCAGGAAATAAACGATCAACCCAAAACAGAGCGCGCCAAACCAGTCGGCTGACGGATGCACCAGAACCACCAAAGCGGTGACAAGCAGGCAAGTCCGCCAGCGGTGCCGTCCAAACGGGTTTTCGGAAAAGGGACGATCCGGATCATCCAGCAGTCTCATCACGTATCCCCGCCAGCAAATCTCCTCCACGAGCGGCACGGTGACTGCCAGGCGAAGAAACCGAAAGGCGAGCCCTGCCATGGGCGACAAAAGGGTTCCCTCGTAGGCAGCCGGATTGAAGCCCTCCCACCGCTCCGTCAATCCCAGGAAAACCCGGATCGACTGACCCATCCCCGGCACCCGATTCTCCATCCAACCCGGCGCGCCGAAACGTGCCTGGAGCCATGAGGGGGCGATCCAAAGCACGAAGGCGACCGGAGCCATCAGAACCGCCAAAAGCAGGCCTCCGGGACGCACCGGACCAAAGTCGTAGCCTCGCCAAAAAATGGCAACCAGAGACAGTCCCAGGACCGCCTGCAGCGGATAGATCCACAGCACAGATCTCCCGGTCCCGCCATCCAAAAAACCTCCGAGGGTTCCGATCGCCAAAAAGGAGGCCAACGGAACCACATGAGCCAGCCCTGGACTGCGCCAGTCCATCGCCCGCCGCCTACTGACGGGTCGGCGTCACCGGCGCCTTTCGTTTGCGCGGCACCAGCACCCGCTCCATCGAGTCCTCGAGAGACGTGAGCGGAACCGCCGGCTTGGCGGACGTTGCCGGCCGGACGCCCGGCATGTCATACCCCAACAGGGAGAGCATCTGATCGGCGCTCTGTTCCTCGGAGAAAACCTCGGTGGTGAGGACACCGTGCTCATCCCGATCAATGAGCACATGTTTGGGGCCGGGAATCAGGCAATGATGAACCCCGCCATGACCACCAATGTTATCCTGATAGGCGGCGGTGTTGAAAAAGCCGATGTAGAGATCGTCATGGGCCCGGAACTTCGGCAGATAAATGGCGTTCAGGTGCTGCTCGGAATTGTAGTAATCGTCACTGTCACAAGTCAACCCACCGAGAAACACCCGCTCATACACACTGTCCCAGCGGTTCACCGGCAGCATCAAAAACCGTCGGTTGATGGCCCACGTGTCAGGAAGCGTGGTCATGAACGAGGAATCGATGATGTTCCAGGCCTCGCGGTCATTCTGCGCTTTCTGATAGAGCACCTTGAACAGCGTGGCCCCCGCTTCCCCAACCGTGAAGGAACCAAACTCCGTGTAGATGTCTGGCATCGGCACATCGTTGTCCTCACAGGAGGTCTTCACCTGCTCGAGAATCGCCTCCACGATGTATTCGTAGTCGTAGCTGAAAGCGAGGGAGTTCTTGATCGGCAGACCGCCGCCAATGTTGAATGCGGTCAGTGTCGGGCAGATCCGGCGCAAGTTGCAGTAAACCTTCAGCGCCTTGGTCAGCTCGTTCCAATAGTAGGCCGTATCCCGAATGCCGGTGTTCACGAAAAAGTGGAGCATCCGCAAGTTCATGAACGGGTGATGCTCCAAGCGCTCCCGGTAAAACGGCACAATGTGCTTGTAACCAACCCCCAGCCGGGAGGTGTAAAACTCAAACTTCGGCTCCTCCTCGGAAGCGATCCGGAGACCCACGTCCATCGGGGCGCGAATCACCGAGTTGAGCCGCGCAAACTCCTGCTCGTTGTCCAAAACCGGCAGAATGCCCGTAAAGCCCTGCTCACGCATCGCCGCGATCCGCTCGATGTAGGCCGCCGTCTTGAACCCGTTGCAAATCACGGTGGCCTCCCGCTCCATATGACCGGTCCGCTCCAGGGCCGCCACGATGTCCAGGTCGAACGGAGAACTGGTTTCGATCAACGCCCCGTGCCGGAGCACTTCCTCGGTCACATGCCGGAAATGGGAACTCTTCGTCACATAACAGTAGTGATAATCCCCCGTGTAGTTGAGCTTGGTCATCGCCGAGCGAAACCACCCGTGGGCCCGGCGAATATTCTCACCAATTTTGGGCAGATACGTCAACCGCAACGGCGTCCCATGCGCCTCGATGATTTCCATCAACGGAATCCCGTGGAACTCCAGGTCGCCGTCTTCGGTGAGTTGAAACTCCTCCTGCGGCCACTCGAACGTCTGTTCGATGAGATCGATGTATTTCAGCTTCATTTCGCGGCAAAACCCCGGATCGGAGAGCGACCTTAAACGGGATGCCGTGAAATGCAATGCCTCACCGCCCCCTTCGCATTCCAATTGCGTCCCCTCTGTTTTCGCGGTAGTCGTCCGGGAGAACTTCCTGGATGGATCTCTTCGTTTACGGCAGCCTCAAGCGCGGCTTCTCCAATCACCACTTCCTCGACGGCGCGGTCTTCATCGGTCCAGCCGTCACCCTCACCAAAGCGCGAATGGTGGATTGCGGAGGCTATCCCGGAATCGTGCCAGCCACTGCAGCAGATGGCTACGGAATCCAGGGCGAAGTCTGGCGAGTCACGCCGGAGTGCCTCAAAGGCATCGACTGGCTCGAGGACCTGGACACGGGGGTCTACGTGCGGACGGAGTGGCCGGTGCGGCTCGAGGAGAACGACCGCACCCGAGACCTGAACGCCCTGATCTACCTGTTCAACCAGGACGCCTCGGGCATGACAGACACCGGGCCGTCCTGGGCCCGGGAACGGGATACCGGAGAACCGATCCCGCACCCAGACCGGAAGGATCAGCAGTAAGCGATCTGCAAGCGGCTCAGTTCCGCAATCCCCTCGAGCAGACGGGCGCTGTGCGACTTCCAGAGACGAAGCCGTTTGCCAGAGACACGGACATGCTCGGCCACCGCTTTCTCCAACTCGGCATAATTGGCGGTGAAGGCCGCCGACATCTCTTGCACGCTATCGAACGCCATCCTCCAATTCGGGCAATGCCAGGCATGGGGAGGAACGTCCTCGAGTTCGGCCAAGCGCTGCTCCGCCTGGAGCCGAGCCTCACGCAACTCCGCCAGAAGCACCTTCTCGGGGGCGGCCCGACGCAAATCAGAGACCAATCCGGCCCGCTCGAGAACCCAGATCGTCCACTTCGTCGGGTCAAACTGCCAATTCTTCGCGCCGTTGCGGTAGTCGTGCTGGAAGGAGTGATGGTAGTTGTGGTAGCCCTCTCCGAAGGTGAAGAGCGCCATGAACCAGCTATCGCGAGCACTGGTCCGGCTCGAGTAAGGGCGGTTGCCCATGCAATGGCAGAGCGAATTGATGAAGAAGGTGCAATGCTGCACGCAAACCACGCGGGTCACCCCGGCGATCAGGAACCCACCCAAGGCTCCAACCCAACCATTCCAAGCCAACCCAAGCAGGGCTGGAAGCACGAAACCGACCAGAACCGCGATGGTCCGGTGATGCTGGTGCTGCCACAACACAAGCGAATCCTTGCGCAGGTCCGCGACGTTGTTCATCTCCCGAGGATACAACTTGAAGAAGATCCAGCCAATGTGCGCCCAGACAAACCCCTTCTGAATATTGTAGGGGTCGTCATCGGTGTCGGTGTGCTTGTGGTGGTCGCGGTGATCCGAGGCCCAATCCAAGGCCGAATCTTCGAAGGCACAGGCTCCAAACACCAGCGTGGAAAGACGAACCGGCCACTTGGCGACGAAGGAGCGGTGAGCGAACAATCGGTGATAGCCGAGGGTGATGCTCAGGCCCGTCAAAATGAAATAAACTAGAAAGAGGGCCACCTGGAACCAGTCCAAACCGAACTGCCTGATGTAGAGCGGCGTTCCGATGACGGCCGTGAGAAATGTCGCTATGAGGAAGCCACTGGCAACCCAGTTGACGCGATTGAAAGGAAAATTCGGGAACATCCGGTGTGTGGGTGGTCGGGCCCTGTGGCCCGGTGATCTCGGACCAGTCTGCCCCAATCCTTTCAAACGTAAAGAACGAGTTGCTGAAAGTTCAGCTCCAATGACTTTTCCATTGCCCACAATCTTTGCATTCTCGTTTGCTTTCGGCTCATTCCGGCCGATTGATATCCCTCCGTCCCCCTGGATCTTTGAAACCCCCGCCCCGCCCCGCCCGTCGTCCCTTCGGCTTCGATGCTGGCCTGGACAGGAGTCTGCCCGACCCAGGGGAAGGCATTTAGTTCTGTTAGAAAGGAAATATTGTTAGATGAAGCTATACATCGGAAACGTGTCCTATGACACGACCGAACGAGAATTGCGCGATGCCCTCGCCCCATTTGAACCCCTCGTGGACTTTTATTACCCACTTGACCGCGAAAGCGGACGTCCGCGGGGATTTGCGTTTGTGACCCTCAGTGACCGCGAAGCGGGAGAGGAGGCCATCCGGACGTTGGACGGTTTTGAAATCGCGGGTCGCAAACTCCGCGTCAGCGAAGCCGAAGAACGCCGTGAGCGCAGCGGCGGTGGTGGCGGCGGCGGCTTCCGGAGCGGAGGCGGCGGCGGCGGTGGTGGCGGCGGCTTTCGTGGCGGCGACCGCGAACGCGGCGGCGGCGGTGGCTACCGCGGAGGTGGTGGCGGCGGCGGCGGTTACCGCGGCGGCGGCGGCGGCAAACGCGGCAAAGGCGGCTACTGATCTCAATCACCTGTCTATTTTTTGAATCGCTAAAGCGGAGGGCCAGTCCCTCCGCTTTTTTTTGTTTTCTCGTCAAATATTCGGTCACAAGGAGCGATCTCAGAGCCAAACGTTGAGGAACCTCCCGTTGTTGTTTACAATTTCTTTCCAGACCGGCAAACTCACCGCTGCGGCTCCTCCCCACATGTCTTCCCCAGATACCCGCCCCCATTCCGCGCCTGTTCGCCTCCAGGGGACCCTCGCCTCGGGATTGGCGGTCATGATCCTCCTTCTGCCCACTCTCGCCCAGGCGGCCCCACCCGTCGCCCCCGCAGACTTCACCGTCTCGATGAGCTTCCCGCTGGCCGCGGCATCCGCGACAAAGCCCTACCACCTCTACCTTTTCCAATGGACCGATCGCTCGACAGACGAGTCCGGTTTTGAACTGTTCGCCAAAATCAAGGGCCCCGCACCCTTCTCTTCGCTCGGAACCATCGCGGCCAACAGCACGCTCATCAGCACCACCCTGTCCGCCTTCAGTCCCGGGACCGTTCTTCAGTTCCGGCTGCGGGCGTTCGCCGGCAGCGGCAGGTCCCGGTCCTTCTCGGGTTATTCCAATCTCGCTGAAATCACCATCCCGGGCGCAACCGACTTCAACGCCCCCACCAATCTCGTGGGAATCGATTCGACCCGGGACAATGTGCAGCTGACCTGGGAAGACAACTCCGAGCAGGAGGATTACTTCGTCATCGAATTCAAGGAATCAACCGACGCCTCTTGGAAATTCTATGCACTCCCCCTTTTCAATATCGAGACCTTCAAGCTGAGCGGCGCCCTCGAGCCCGGCAAGACCTACAATTTTCGGGTGCGTGGCCTGCGGCTCCAGGCCGACACCCGACTCGCCATCGACCCGTCGACCAACTTGCTCGCTCACCAGGGGGTAAATGGGAGCGGCCAAGTCGAATACACCACGTCCAAGCTGGTTTACACCGCCCCCACCGCCACGGTGACTCGGACCATTCCCAGCTTGGCGAATCCTCCTGGCCGCCTCCGGGGAACTTGGGTGGACGAGTCCACCATGCGACTGACTTGGTTCGACGAGTCCGACAAGGAGCAGGGATACGAGATCCAGTTTCAACAGCAGGGAACCTCCAACTTCCTGACCTACGACTATTCGGCCGCGGACTCCACTCTGTTTGAAATCAGCAATCTCCAGCCACAGACCTCCGCCACCTGGAGGGTGCGCGCCGCCTTCCAGCGCCAGGACCAACAAATTGTCACTTCTGCGCCGTCCGCCGAGGTCACCATCACGACGCCATTCTTCGCGCCCAGCGATCTGGTGGCCAAGTCGAGCCCTGATTCGGACGCCATCACCCTGACTTGGAAAGACAACTCGAAAGTGGAGTCCGGCTACGCGATCTACACCCGCCCCCCCGGAAATACCAACCCAGCCAGTGAGTCCCTCCAGAAAACGGTCGATGCCGGAGCGACGACCACGCCCCTCACCGGACTCACCCCTGGCACCGCCTATGAGTTTCTGATCCGCGCCTTCTACAACACGGGAACGGGCGCCATCCTGAGTGATCCGTCCCCGTCGGCCAAGGCCTCGCCCCGGAATGGGATCCTGAGCGGATCCCCCAACCCGCTCGCAGTGGGCGGAGCCGTGAGTTATCAGGTGCAGACTTCAACCTCCCTGACGCGGGTCAGCTGGAGCGCGGAAGGCCTTCCCCCCGGCCTCTCCTTCAACAGCACCTCCGGCCTCATTTCCGGGACTCCCACCGTCTCCGGAGTCTTCCCGGTCACCCTCAGGGCAACCTTTGCCGACGGTTCCTCCAACCAGAAGATCATCACGTTGCGGACGGTCCTTGCGTCGGCGCCCCCCGTCGCGCTCCCGGCCGGAAACCGAACGATCCCGCCGGGCACTCAAACTTCCATCCCGCTCGTCGGCCTTTTCAAGGATCCAGATACCGAGTCCGCCGTCCGGTTGAATACGAATCTTGGGAATATCGATGTGATCCTGTTCTCGTCCGCCACGCCGCAGACTGTTGCAAATTTCCTCTCCTATGTGGACAACAATCGCTACGACGGAGTCGCCTTCCACCGCTCCGTGGCCGGCTTTGTGATTCAAGGAGGCGCCTACAAACCGGTGGAGGCTCCCTCCAAGTTCCAGACGATCCTGAAATTTCCTTCGCCCACGAACGAGCCGGGCCTCTCCAACCTGGAGAAGACCATCGCCATGGCCAAGCTGGGCACCGATCCGAACAGCGCCACCAGCGAGTTTTTCTTCAACCTTGCCAATGCAAACGCCGCCAATCTGGACATCCAGAATGGCGGGTTCACCGCGTTTGCCAGGGTCTCCAATCCGAGCTGGAGCGTGGTCCAGGCAATGGCGGCAAAACCGGCCTCCCCTTACGCCTACCAACTGGATGACATCACAACCCCAGATGTGAATTACATCCCGGTGGCGGCCAGTCCAGATTTCCCTTGGCCGATGAATCCGCAGCCTGAGGATTCGAACTACCCGGGGGCCCCGGCGGAAATCGACACGACGCGAACGGTGGTCATCAACAGTGCCACCCGGATCACGAACCTCCTCGCCTTCAGTGTCACCCAAAACAGCAATCCCACCGGGATCACCGCCACGATTTCCGGTTCCAACCTGCTCGTTTCCGGGGCCACCGCCGGCGCGCAGAGCCAGATTCAGATCACGGCGACGGACCTGGACGGGACGTCGGTCAACCAAACCTTCACCGTCCGGGTGGACAACAGCTACCTGGCCCCCGTGATCAACCAGGGACCGGTGAACCAGACCGCGTTGGTCGGCAGCGGGGCGACCTTCTCGGTGCAGGCTGCGGGCTCGTCCCCGCTTGGATATCAATGGCGCAGGAATGGCCAGGACTTGCCTGGAAAGACTCAGGCCAACCTGACCATCAACCCGGTGACCTACGCAGATCAGGGGACTTACACGGTGGTTGTTTCCAATGAAGCCGCGTCCATCACCAGTTCTGCGGCAACCCTCACCGTCACCGGCCCTCCGGTCATCTCCACCCCACCTTCCAACTTGACGCGCACCTATGGTTATTCTGCCAGCTTCAGTGTGGTGGCCACCGGTCAGGGCCCCTTCACCTACCAGTGGCTCAAGGGAAATGCCAGGATCCGGGGGGCTACGGCAGCCACCTACAGCATTCCCGTCGCCTCCATGACCGATGCCGGAACCTACAAAGTGGTGGTCAGCAACCCTTCAGGTTCCGTCACGAGCTCGGTCGCCACCCTGACCGTGCTGCCGATCGATACCGATGGCGACGGCATCTTCGATCACGAGGAACTCGCCGCCAAGGCCGATCTGGCCAAGACAGACAGTGACGGCGACGGCTACGACGATGCCGTGGAGTTGGAGTTCGGGGGCAACCCGGCGCTCGCCTCCAAACGCCCCACCGCCTTCTTCGTGGCACGAACCGACGGACCCGCCGTCCTGAGGGAACTGCTCTTCCGGAGGATCCCGTCCACTCCGTCCCCCAGCACCTTTGTCCACTCCCTGGACTCCACCACGAAAGACATCGCCTCCTTTTGGCTCGCCGCCCACGAACTGACCAACCGCCAATTCGCCAGCATCCTGCAATACGCGCTGTCCCAGAATCTGATCCAATTTGAAACGCCTCCCGGAGGCCGAAAAAGGGTGAAGTATCAATCCGAAACGGTTTGTTATCTGGCGACCCATTTGGCCACGGAACCGGGCAATATCGGCATCAGCGAAGTGGATTACCGGGATCGCGGAGGCTTCTTCGTGCCCATCTCCGCCGCCGACTCTCCGGTGCGGGGGGTCAGCTGGCACGGCGCTTACCTTGCCACCGTGGCGCTCAACACCTTTGCGAATTATCCGGGCAAGGCCGTGCCTGCCAGTTGGACCTATGCCGACACCAACGGCTTTTTCCTCCCGACCGATGCCCAATGGGAATGGGCGGCCCGCTCTGGAACCGCCAACTTGGCCTATCCCACCGGCGCGGGGGCAACCGCCGCCCAGGCCAATTTCGCCGCCCCTTCAGGAAAGCCTCGCCCGGTCTCCAGTTACGCCCCCAACGCCTTCGGCTTGTTCAACCTGGGAGGCAACGTCGCGGAATGGGTCTTTGACGCGCCCATGCCGCTCAATGCCTATGTCCGCGGTGGATCTTGGTCCTCGCCCCTGGCCGCCCTCGCGAACTCGGCGAGAACCAACCAGACCAAAACCACCCTGGATGCCGCCACCGGCATTCGACTCGCGCTCAAGCAGGACCCGGCCACCGGAGGAGCGAACACCAAACGGATTGTCACCACCGACGGCCCTCTCACCATCCAAGCCTCCGACCTCGGTGCGCCCCGCATCGCCGGACAATGGTACAAAAACGATCTCCCGATGCCCGGGAAGATTTCGCCGATCCTGACCATCCCCTCACCCAAGGTTTCCGATGCGGGGACCTACAAGTTTGTTCTCACCAATGTCCCAGATCAGCTCACCGGTGCCTGGACGAGTCCGACCGTGGAGGTGGCGATTTTGGATGCCCCCCTGACCGAACAATCCGTGGCCAGCGGGGTCGGCGCTCCGGTCACCCTCCAGATCCCGTTTGGCGGTCCCGGCCTGACCTTCCTCTGGCAGAAAGGCACCACGACCCTGACCGATGGCCCGGTTTACGACTTGGTCACCCCGACAACTTCGCCGGGGATCACCAGGCTCACCGTCCTCTCACCGTCCCTCGACAGCGCCGGTTCTTACACCTGCAAAGTGACGTTTCAAGGAGTCGAGAAAACCATCCCGTTCAAACTGAACGTGACGTCTGCCCCCATGTTGATTTACGACGGACCCGCCACGGTCCTCAACGCGACCTATCGCTTCGGGATTGTCGATCCTCATCCCTTGCGGGGACCCGCCACCGTCACCATCTCAGGACTCCCCGCCGGTCTGAATTATGACCGCACCACCGGACTCATCACCGGCAAACCGAAGCAGGCCGGCGTCTTCCGCCTCTGGGTCTCGGTGCGCAACATCAACGGAAACTATGCCTTTCCGTTCAACCTGCTCGTGCAAGGGCTCAACAACCAAACCCTCGGAAGTTTCTCCGGAACCGTGGCCCGGCATCCTCTCAACAACAACCTCGGCGGCCGCCTGGATCTCTCCACCTCCTCAACCGGGACCTATTCCGGCAGACTCACCCTCGGCACGGTGACTCATCGGATCTCGGGAGATTTGAATTCCGTCATCAGCCCCGCCGCCGGAGCCACCCAGGGCGGCAACGCTTCGTTCCAGACGGTGATTCCTCGCACCGGCCAAAATTCCCTCCAACTCGACGTCACCCTGAACGCCACCACCAACCTGGCTTCCGGCACGGTTAGGGAAATCATCCTCCCCACGCCGACCACCCCGCCGCCCCCCGCCGAGATCAGCGGTTGGCGCAATGTCTGGTCCAGTTCCGTCAAGCCGACCACCAGACTCGGCCAGCACACCTTCCGTCTCTCGGTGCCCGACGCAATGCCCGCAATTCCCCGAGGGTTCGGCGTTGGTTCCCTCACCGTCTCCAGCACCGGCGTGGCTTCCATCTCCGGCAGACTCGCGGATGGGACACCGTTCACCTCTTCGGCACCGCTGGGCCCCAACGGAGAAACGCTCCTCTGGAATCTTCTCTACGGAAACGGCGGCTCCATCCTGGGAGGGCTCAGAATCCGCCAGGGAACCAACGGCTCCGAACTGGCCACCCACCCGATCGACGGCACCGCCACTTGGCGCAAACCCGCCATCGCCACGGACCGAGTCTACCCCGGAGGACTCGGGATCGCCCCCGCGAATTCGTTTGTCTTGACCGCGACCGGCGGCCGCTACACAGGCCCAGCCAGGGGCAAACTCATTCTCGATCTGCCCGATGTGGTTCCGCCGACCGCAGACCTCCTCCGCCTGATCTTTGCCGATGGGGGCATCACCAACCCGGCGACCGTTCTCAACGTGCCCGCCATCGAAGTCCGGCCCCAGGCCGCCCTCACCATGCCTCCGGCCGGTGCGGCCAATCCGGCGAACGTCACCCTCAAAGTGGATCCAGCGAGCGGTGCTTTCACCGGCACCTTCACCCTGCAAGATGGGTCGCGACCCAAGATTTCCTACCAGGGCCAGATCACGCGCGATTCCCAGCCGGCAACCCTGACCACCAACCTGACCGGCAACCACAATGACCTAACCTTCGCCACTTACGAAGGCGGTCCCGAGGTGAACAATACCACGGTCCGCTACGTCGACCCGGGAGCCCCCTCGTCGCCCCTCGCAGTCAGCGTGTCCGGCCGCGCCCTCACCGTCACCTTGGGCACGGGCCCCGGAACCGCTCAAGTGGAAACCGCGGTCGTTTCCGGCAACGTCTTCGCCAATGGCCTCTTGAACGTCACCGTGACCGCAGCCGCAGTCACCGGAAGCCCCTTGAGCATCCCCGTGTCCCTGACCACCACCCAAACGACCCCAGACCTGATTGCCGCAGCCATCCGCTCCGCCCTCGCAGCGAGGGCTGCCCTGACCGAGGCCTACACCGTCGCCGGCAGCGGCACGGCCATCACCCTAACGAGAAAAACCCTGGCCTCCAACGACACCACCTTGAACATCTCGTGGGGATCTTCCGTGGCGGGGGTGACCGCTCTGGCCAATTCCCTCAACACCACCCCCGGCCTCAGTCCGTCAGACATCACCAGCACCTCAGCCCAAATTCGACAGGCCATTCAGGCTTCCCCGGCGGCCAGCGCGCTCGTTTCCGTGGCCCACGCCTCTGGCAATGACGGCAATGGCACCGTCACCACCATGCCCGTCACCAACTTGTCAGGTGGTCAGGACGGAAAACTCCGCGGCTACGGATATTTTCTGATCCCGCAAGTCCCCACCTCCGGCCAAACCCTGCTCACCTCCCCAATCCTTTCCGGTTCCGTTCTTCTCGAGGAAAAACCTTGAGCGCCGAGAGCGCCGACCACGACTTGCTCTCCCGCCGGTCTTGGCTCAAACTCCAGCATGCGGAACCGGCTCCTCTTTGTTGTCGCCACTAGCATCGCCTTGTGGCCAGCCCCCGGACTGGCGGAGGGCTCATGCAGTTGGATCGACGTCACCCCGATCCTCGATTCCCAACCCGGGCTCCGCGCCTTTCTGGAGTCCACTTTCCAGATCTCGCCCGGCGGCTCCGCGATGCGCCTCGGCAAGGAGTTCGAGTCCTTGGAAGGACGCCGCGTCGGACCGTATCGCTTCGATGCCACTTCCCGCCAGGACTCCAAGTTGACCCTCGAACTCGTAATCGAAACCGCAGCGGAATTCATCGACGAAAAGGGCGCTGTCCTCCCCGCTGCCAACCAACCCGCCGGTGTGGTCGTTCGGGAACGATTCGCCGCCATTCGTCTGGAACCGATTCCCGACGAAGCCAACCCCAACGAGGACCTCACCAAAGCGCAGCAGACAGAGCGCCTGGCCTGGACCAAATCCCGCTGCGATCAATTGCATCTTTCCGACCACAAGATCCGGACCCTCGATTTTCCTCCGGGCGAAGCCGTTTCCGGCAAGGCCATCTACCATCATGATCCGGCCAGCAACGATCTTCAGTATTTCACCATCGATGCCACATCCGACACCGGCATCGGTCTCTCGGAGTCCTTCTACTTCCAGGGCGGCGAACTCTTTTTCGCCTTGCGCCGCCAAACCCCTGCCGCCGCCCATCAACCCGGCTCGGAACTTCGTCTTTACCTCCAGAACGGCCGGATCTTCGCCGCGTTCCGCAAGGTGATTCCGCCCCAGGGAACCGTCCTGCCTCCCGTGATGGACGAACCCGTGCAACTTCCTCCCAACGAATCCAACAAGTTGCTCGTCAGAGTGTCACGCTTGGCCCTGGCGAGCGATCCGGCAGAAGTGGCCGCCGATTGCGCGAACCTCCTCAACGCGCCCGGAAACTGAGGCCAAGCAGGCGGCCCGGCTCAGATTCATCGCCGCCTCCATAGCCTCCACGCCTTCTAGGGGTAGCTTTGTATGAATTTAATAAAAATTATTGATTATCAGCAAATGCGAACTATCCTTCGGAAGTTGTCCTTCTTCTTCCCATGCACCACTCTGCCGCCAACGAGCCACCGTACCAATCCAATCCGATCTCCCAGCTCTCCCAACTCACCATCCAGATCCAATCGACCGCCTTGGACCTCAGCAATTATGAGTGTTTCATCGGCTCCGAGAACATCGGATTCATCATGGAAGGCGCGGAACAGATGATGTTTGCCCTTCAGAGCGTTCTCGGAGGGCCAAACCCCGAGGGAAGACTCGGGGAGCGTGAAACCCGTCACGAGTTCCGCAACAAACTCGCGGTGATCAAGGGATTCGGCGACCTCATCAGGATGGATCTTCCGCAAAACCACGCGGCCTTCCTCTCCCTGCAGCGCCTTTCCGAACGCTGCACCCGATTCTCCGCGGTTCTCGACGGCTTTGCCGCCACCGGTCTGGTCCAGACCTATCGGATGGCCGGTTGAGCAGAAAAGAGATCGAGCGCCCGGCGCGCAGACCCGTAGGCCGCACTGGCATCGCCACCGATCGCCCACTCAAACACCGTGGTCGGCTCGTGCGGAGGCAATGGGCTCCGCTTGTAGAAGGGAGCCGCCCGGTTGTTGAAGCCCTCCCGGACCTCATCCAGATACCAGTTGCGGAAACCCGTCTCTGCCAAACCACCGCCGATCACCACCAACCCGGGATCGAACAAACTGGCCATGTCCGCCAATCCATAGCCGAGGATGCGGGCCTGCTCCTGGAAAATCTCCAGTGCCAAGCCATCGCCTTTCTCCGCGTAGTCCCTCAACTTGAGGGCCTTCTCCTCGATCGGCGCCTGAAGCTGGTTGAGCGGATGTTCGCGATGCATCTCGTGGAGGAGGCGCAACTCCAGCTGACGACGGATGCCGACCAGGGAAACCCAGGCCTCAAGGCACCCTTCGCGCCCGATCGAATCGCTCGGCTTCCCGCGCTCGTCCTCGAACGGCACCGTGATGTCACTGACCTCCAGGGCCAACCCGTTGGCCCCCTCGTACATCACGCCGCCAGGCAGCACCAAGCCCCCACCCAAACCGGTTCCGGGCGCGACAAAGAGCAGGCCCGCCTGTCGGCCCGGCCGGAAGAGCCACTCGCCGAAGGCCGCTGCGTTTCCGTCATTCGTCACCGTGACCGGTTTCCCGCAACGGGCCTGATACTGACCGCCGATGTCCGTGCCTACCCAGTCGTTCGACAGATTGGCTTGGCCCCAAATCACCCCATGACAACAGGGAGCCGGCACGTCCAGACCGATCGCCGCGATTTCGCCCATCTCGATTCCGCTCTGAGAACAGAGCTGCGCCAGCGAGGCATCGAGCTGCTCGAAGGTGCGCCGATACCCCTCGCGCACATGGCTGCGCAGTTCCACGAGGTTGCCGACCTGCTTCCCCCCCGCATCCAGCAACATGGACTTGATCGTGGTCCCGCCGATGTCGAGACCGGCAAAGTAGGGGCCACTCATACCTGACCAAAAATGGAACGACCGGAAGAGAGCAGGTCATCGCACGCAAGGCCGATCCGGGCCGCCATCCCCTCCTCGCCCTTCTTCAAATAGCTGCGGGGATCGTAGGCCTTTTTGTTGCCGACCTCGCCATCAATCTTGAGCACCCCCTCGATGTTCTGACAGATGTGGGTCACGATCGGACGGGTGAAGGCATACTGCGTGTCCGTGTCGACGTTCATCTTGACCACCCCATACCCGAGGGTTTCCCGGATTTCCTCCAAGGGGCTCCCGGATCCGCCGTGGAACACGAGATCAAACTCGGCGCTCGCTCCGTATTTGGCCATCACCGCCGCCTGCCCCTGCTGCAGAATGTCGGGACGCAATTTGACCGCCCCCGGCTTGTAACTGCCGTGCACGTTCCCGAACGTGGCGGCAAAGGTGTAACGGCCCACTCCGTTGAGCGCTTCATAAACCGCCAACATGTCTTCGGGCGTGGTGTAAAGTTTCTCGTGCGGGGTGTCGTGGGAACCGGCGGCACCGTCCTCCTCACCGCCGACCACCCCGGCCTCGACCTCCAGGACGATTTCGTTCTCCGCGCACAACGCGAGGTATTCCTTGGAGAGCGCCATGTTTTCCGCCAGCGGCAGACTGGATGCATCCAACATGTGGTTCTGGAACAGGTTGTTCTTCCCCGCACGACGCCGCTCCGCCGTGGCCAAAATCAACGTCTTCAGAAACGTCTGCGCCTGGTCCGGCGGACAGTGATCCGTGTTCAGCGCGATCAGGACATTGTATTGCGCCGCCAGCGTGTGCGCCGCTTCCGCCAACACCATCACTCCAAGGGCCGCATTCTTGTGGTTCAACCCGGAAATGAACTGCCCCGCGCCGGTGGAGAATTGCACGATGCCGTCCGACTTCTTGTCCGCGAATCCTTTCAGGGCCGCGTTGAGCGTGCTCAGGTTGGCACAGTTGATCGCCGGATAGGCGTATCCCCCCGCCTGAGCGGAATCCAGCATGGCGGCGAATTGCTTTGGTGTCGCGATAGGCATAACGGCGCGCACCATACTGGCGTTCGGCCCACGGTCAAGCTAGGGAATCCCCCGCTGTCTCGACCTTCCGGTTTCACCTCTTGCGCGATGCCCGATTGGAGCGTATAGGCCCGCCGATGGCTAAAAGGATCGCCTTTCTCACGGCCGGTGGCATCGCCCCATGCCTCTCCTCGTCGATCGGAGCGCTGGTGGAGCGCTACAACGATTTGGCGCCGGACGCCGAACTGATCGGATACCTCAACGGCTACCGAGGGCTGCTGCTGGGGAAAAGTGTCACCTTCCCGAACTCTCTCCGCAAGAACCATGCCACCCTTTATCGGTCCGGCGGGAGCATCATCGGAAACAGCCGCGTCAAGTTGACAAACGTGAAGGATTGCCTCAAGCGCGGCCTCGTTCAACCAGGCGAAACCCCGCTTCAAGTGGCGGCCGAACGGCTCCGCAACGATCGCATCGATATCCTGCACACGATCGGAGGCGACGACACCAACACCACGGCTGCCGATCTGGCCGCTTACCTGGAGCACAATGGGTATGATCTCACGGTCGTCGGTTTGCCCAAAACCGTCGACAACGACGTCCGCCCCATCCGGCAAACCCTCGGCGCCTGGACCGCTGCGGAACAGGGCGCCCTCTTCTTCCGCAACATCGCCAACGAGAACACCACCAGCGCCCGCCAACTCATCATCCACGAGGTCATGGGACGCCACTGCGGCTGGCTCGCGGCCGCCACCGCCCACGATTACCACCACGGACTCGATGAATTCCCCTGGTTCCCGGAACTGCTCCTCGGCCGCGAGCGCTGGGACATCGATGCCGTGTTCCTGCCCGAGATGGACATGGACTTCGATGCCGAATGCCATCGCCTCCGGGAACGCATGGACGAGACCGACAAGGTCCACGTCTTTCTCAGCGAGGGCGCCGGCATCGAAACGATCGTCCGCGAATACGAGGCCAACGGAAAAGAGGTTCCCCGGGACGCCTTCAATCACCCCCGCATCGACGACTTGAACCCCGGCCAATGGTTTGCCAGCCAACTCAAGGAACGCATCCAAGCGGAGAAGGTCCTGGTTCAAAAGAGCGGCTATTTCGCAAGGTCCGCCGCGCCGAATCAGAAAGACCTGGAACTGATCAAGCAATCGGCCTTTGCCGCCGCCGAATACGCCCTCAACGGACAGAGCGGTGTGGCCGGCCAGGACGAAACCGCCGGAAACGCAATGTCTTGCATCGCTTTCCCTCGCATTGCCGGTGGCAAACCGTTCGACATCGATGAACCCTGGTTCAATGAACTTCTCAAGGACATCGGCCAAGCGAAAGGATCCAAAGTCGTTGCCCACTGATCCGACCCACCCCGAGGTTCGATGAGATCTGTCCCGGCGCTCGTCTCAACCCATGGCAAGCTCCGTGAACGATCCGACCGAAATGCACGAACTCCTCCAGCTCTCCCTAGCACCCGCCATCGGGGACTCGGATCCACGTCTCGCCTTTGAGGCTCTGATCAAGGAGAACAACGCCCTCATCGTCTCTCCCGATCTCGACAACGGAAGGCGCATCGTCACCCAACGCACCGCCATTCACATGGCCATGGTGGCGCACTGGGCCGAGCAGGAACACCGCGCCTTCGGCTACGACCGCCCCTTCGCCGTGGCGGCCCTCGGCGGCACCGGCCGGGGCGAGATGACCCCGTGCTCGGACACCGATCTCGCCCTGCTTTTCGATGACGAAATCGAGGGCAATCCATTCCGCGAACGGTTGCAGGCGCAGACGTTGCACTCCGGGGATTTCTTCCGCCGCTACGGGTTTCGACCCGGTCTCCAACCGTTCCAGCTCGAGGACATGCCACGGCTGGAAGGCAAACAACTCAACGCCTTCATCGATCTCACCCCAATTTACGACCCGTCCGGCCTCACCGACCGCTTCCGCGAACGGATCCGCGCCACCTTCGACCCGTTCGAACATTTTCTCGAGGTCAGCCGCTTCGGCCCCGGACGCAACAAAGTGATGCCTTCGGCTCCTCTCGATTTCGAACGTCTCGACCACTTCGACATCAAGATCGAGGGACTGCGGACCTTTCTGGGCGGCATCTGGACCCTGGCGATCGAGGGATTTCGCCACAGCAAGGACATCTACGCGGAACTCGAAGATCCGCGCGACCTCGAAGCCTACGAGTTTCTCCTCCGCATCCGTTCCTTC
Organism: Verrucomicrobiota bacterium; assembly: GCA_003402735.1. Classification (GTDB taxonomy): domain Bacteria; phylum Verrucomicrobiota; class Verrucomicrobiia; order Verrucomicrobiales; family DEV007; genus V1-115. The sequence continues at coordinate 2,772 of QQNE01000028.1, read as the reverse complement.
ATCCACTTGCGCCGGGGCACTCATCTCCCCGAAAAAGTCGACGGCACCCACCCCGAAGATCTCCTCAACTTCAACGATTTCCTCAGCTTTGATGAACTCTTGCCCGAGACCGCCACGGAGTCCGAGCGTCGCGAGTTCAGTCATGAAGTCCGGTCCCGCATTCTCTCCGCTCGCCGCCGGGTCATCGCCTTCGCCCGGGGGGTCATCGGCCGGGAACTGCAGCGCGGACGCGGTCGCAACCGTTCCCGCTCCGTGATCGTCGAACCCGGCGGCCTGAGGCACGTCGGCTCCGCCCCAGGGGCCTCACCCCGGGACCGCAGCAGCGCCGCCTTGCAACTGCTCCTCTGCTCCCAACGCTACGGCGTCGCCATCAATCCCTCAGAACTGGAAGGCACGTTTGACCAGGCAGGCGATTGGCTCGAACCCGTCCCAGATCTCGCCGCCCTCTTCTACGAACCTCGTGGCAGTCTGGCGGCCACGTTCGAATTCCTCTCGCAAGTCGAGGGAGCCGAAGAACGGCTCTTCCCCGGTCATGACCGGTTCGCCTCTTCCATCGAGGCCCGCGTCCTGTTCGAACGGAACTGGTGCCGCGGCACGCTGGCCCGTCGCAAACTGGAGGCACTGCAACGCCAGGTCGAAGAGGGCAATGCCATGCTCGAAGCGGCCGTCGCTCCAGATCGCCTCGTCGACTACGAACAGGGACTCAGCCCCACCTTGGAGGCGGCCTTGCTCGACGCGGATCATCTCGCCGCGGTCAAGCTCGCCCTCAAAACCAAGCGACTCCCCGTCACCGAGGAAGACTTGAAGGCCCTCGACGATCCGACCCTTCCCCCAGAGGAACGCTTCGGTTCCGGGTTCTCCAAAATTCCCCTCGCGGATTATTACACGGCCTTCCGCACCCAGGGCGGGTTTCCCGCGGAGATGATCGCCATCACCGAGTTTCTCGTGGCCAACCGTCGCGCCTTCAAAAAGGTCGCTGAAGATGGGTTCAACGACGATTTCAAAGTCGCCTCCTTTGCCCGCCATTGCGGCGATGAACAACGGCTTCGCGCCCTCTTTGTCTTCACCTACGCAGATCGGTTTGAGTGGGAGAGCGAATTCATCGTCCCCTCACGCTGGTTCAACATTCGGGAGCTTTACCTCAAAGCGATTCAACGGTATCGCCCCGGCCATGACAGCACCAAGGCCCTCCGCGATGCCGGCTACTCCGAACGCGAACTCGCCGTGCTCAACGACTTCGGACGGGATTTCTTCAGCGGCATGTACCGCAAACACGCGGCCCGCTTCGGCTCCCATCTCCTCGGCATCGCCTCCCGTCCCACCTCCGATCCTTCACCCAAGGCCGCCATCGTCCGCGACGGCACCGCCACCCTCCTCGGCGTCGCCGCCCGTGACTTCCCGGGCTTGGCCGCCTGCATCACCGGCGAAATCTGGAAGAGCGGCTACTCGCTCGCTCAAGCCAACCTCTTCTCCGCCATCAATCACGGATTGGCCCTCGACTTCTTCCACGTCGCCCCCTCAGGTCCAGCCCCTTCCGATGACTTGGCCCGCCGCGTGGAGCTGGCCATTCGCGAACATCGCCACATCAGCCCAGAGGACGAATCGCATCTCGCCAAAATCCAGGGCGAACTAACTCTCGAGGAGGTCCGCCCCGGTCAATACCGCCTCCGACACGACACCCCGCAGGATACCGCCGGCTTGGTTTATGCCCTCTGTTACAAGGTCCTCCGGGATCTTCACGGAAACATTCATGGCCTGAAATCCCAGGTCGCCCGCGGCCAGTCTTTCATTTCCATCTACCTCAGCCTGCCTCCAGGGAAGTCCCTGCACCAAGCCCGGCTCCTCATGACATCCTGGTAAGGCCACCCCTCACACTCAGCGCCCCAGAATAAGGTCTTGCCCTCAAGGGCAGATTCAGCGAAATCCCTTCACCTTGTCCTGAATGAATCGCTTCGTCGTCCAACGCATTCTCTTGCCGCTGGTTGCCGGGACCTTCCTCGCGACCTGCGGCGGGTGGTGGACCTTCGAGGCTTGGGTCGCTCCAGCCGTGGCCAAGTCGGCGAAAAAGACTCTGCGCGAGGGCGGACACCAGGGAGTCGAATCCAGAATCCAATTCTTCACCGTCGCTCTCAGGGGCAATGTCGCCTCACCCGCCGCCAGGGAAGCGGCTCAAGCGGCACTCCATTCCACCGGCGGCTGGGGCTTGCGGGCTCGCGCGGCGGACAATCGCATCAAGGTTCCCCCCACCCTGACCACCGTCGAAGTCTCCGCCACCGGCCTCCGTGCCACCGGTTGGCTGAGGGACGAAACCGAACGCGAGGCTCTGCTCGACCTCGCTCTCCGCCAAGGCGGCTTTGAACGGGATCAGGTCGATGTCAGTGAAGTCCAAGTCTATCCTTACGTCACCCCCACCGGACCCGGCGCCATCAGCTTGAGCACGCCAGCCACCGCCAAGGAAGTCAGTGGATTGGCTTGGTTGCACCCATTCTGGGAATCTCTTCCCAAGATCCCACGTCTCGAAGGCTCCCCAGAGGGCCGATTCCTCCGCCTGCGCGGTCGGGTCGCCTCGGAGGCGGATCGGACCGCCGCCACCAAGTGGATCCAATCCATCCGCCCCGACCTTAAAGTCGATGGGTCCAGGATCGATCTCGATCCCCGCACCCGCCCGATCCGTCTCCCGAAACCCATGACCGCCCCGGACCCGGACAGTTGGATCGCCCCCATCACCTCCACCCTCACCACCAGACCCTCCTTGCGGTTCCGCGCCGCCAG
>QQNE01000027.1 GCA_003402735.1 Verrucomicrobiota bacterium | reverse complement strand
CGTCGCGAGGTGCTCAGGGAGCTGGAAAACACCCAGTATCGACTGGGCCAAGACGTTTCCGCCCTTTCCGGAATGTTGAGGGATCACGCCCTGAAAGTGGATACCCGAAATGCGCCGGGTGTGCCCGCCCTTCCCTTGAAAAAAGAGGTCATCGTCCCGAAACCGAACACACCGCCGCCGACCGCCCTGGAGGATCGGGTCGCGGTGATCGAGACCTCGCTTGAGCGCCTCGGCAAGCTCTTCGGCGGAGTGAGCGCACCGGGCACCGCTGTGGCGACGGATGGCACGGTCCAGGAGGGGACCTTTGTGGCTCTGGGACCGGAAAGTTGGTTTTCATCACGGGACGGCCAAGCCGGTGGTGCGGTTGAACCCGGAAAAGAGGGCTCGGCCCCGCGGATTCTGCCGGGAGACGCCACCGCCGCAGCCCGTTTGATCGCGGGTCAGGAAGCGGAACTGGAAATCGATTTCACCGGGGGCAAGGCCCGGCTCGTGGAGGAGTCGACTCGCATCGGGATTTGGGAGTCCATCCAGGCCGGAGGGTTTTGGGTCTGGCCGATTCTGGCGCTGGGAATCATCTCCTTCGCGTTTGGCGGCTTCAAAATCCTCCAGTTTTCCCGGGTGCGGAAACCCGGCCTCTTGTGGATGGACGAAATCATCCGGGCGGTCAAGGAGGGGCAACCGGCAAAAGCCGAGGAATTGGCGCAACAGGCCCGTCACCCGGTGGGCCCGGTGATGCAGAAAGCGGTTCAGGCATCGGGCCGTGGGCTGGAAGCGATTGAAGAGACGATTTACGAGGCGTTGATCGGGGTCAAAGCGTGGTCCGGCTCGCTGCTTCCGTTCATCGCCGTGACCGCCGCCACGGCGCCTTTGCTGGGCTTGCTCGGCACGGTCTCGGGCATGATCCAGACGTTCCAGATGATCACGGTCGTCGGATCCGGCGATCCCAAACCGTTGGCTGGCGGCATTTCCGAGGCCCTCACCGCCACCGCGTGGGGACTGGTGGTGGCGGTGCCCTCGCTGCTGCTGCATGCGTATCTGACCCGCCGCAGCCAGGACATCCTGCAGTCGTCCGAACAATTGGGCCTCGCCTTCGTGAACAGCTTGCGCAAGTGAGACGATGATCAAGGGAGCACTGCACGACACGATGGAGGAAGGGGGCTACGTGCTTTGGGGGCTTCTGGTGCTGTCGGCGTTCATCTACGCCCTCCTGACCGCCACCTGGGTCGGTTTGCGCCGCGCCCGGCGTCGGCTGCGCGCCCTCGATCCAACCACGGGCTCCGCAGACCCGGACTACTCGTTCGCCTCGTTTGAATTGACGGAACTGGCCTGGGTCAAGCAACGGTTGCCTTTTGTGGCGGTGCTGATCACCGGAGCGCCTCTCCTGGGTCTTCTCGGCACCGTGTCCGGCATGTTGCAGACATTCCGCGGCTTGGCCCAAACCCAAAGTGGCGCACCCGTATCCAGCATCTCCCAAGGCATCTCCGAAGCCTTGGTGGCCACGCAGGCCGGGCTGATCGTGGCCGTGCCCGCCGCCTTTTTCCTGGCCCTGCTGCATCGGGCCACGGAACTCACCGAATTCGAACTCTGGAAACGCTGGCACCTCAGTCACCTGGCCCCTTCCAGCCTGCCGTCCCCATCTCCCCTCTCATGAAACGGCGCAGCCTGCACCAAGAAGAAGCTTCCTCCGAGATTCACCTCAATCTCACGCCTCTGATCGATATCATGCTCGTGCTTCTGATTTTCTTCATCGCCACCACCGTCTTCATGGAGGAAGCGGGCGTGGAGGTCTCCAAACCGCGCGCCGCCACCGCTGAAGAGCTTGACCACAAGGCCATTCTCCTGGCTCTCACCTCCGATGGCCGCGTCTTCCAGGGAGGTCGGGAGATTGGCATGGATGGCGTCGGGGCCGTGATCGGCTCCCTGCTCGAGGAGAACCCCTCCGCGCCCGTGGTCATCCGGGCGGACGCCCAGGCCGCGACGGAACTCACCGTGAGCCTCATCGATGCTGCCAAGTTGGCCGGCGCCACCGTCGTCTCCCTCGCCACGGAACGAACCTCGCCATGACCTTCCTCCCCATCTCCACCGGTCTGCTGTCTTCCGCTGCGGTTGTGGCGCTCTTGACCTTTTCGCGCCTCTCGGTGCAACACCCGCCTGAGCCGAAGGTTCTCGAAGTCCGCGAGGTGGAATTGAGCTTCGAGGAACCACCTCCCCCGCCACCGCCTCCGCCAGCCGCAGGATCCGGAAGCGATGAGGCCGGCCCGCCACCTCCGCCCGTGGCCTTGACCGCTCTGAGCGATGTCCCGGATCCAACCATGGTGGCCCTGCCGTCCGTTGACCTGCCGATCCCCGTGGACCTGCCGGTCGATGCCTTTCAGCTCCAGAGTCGGCCCGGTCTGGCCTCCTCGGGAACTTACGGTCCGCCCGGCAGCGGTATCGGCTCCCCGGGCGGAACGGGAACTGGCAATGGCATCGGTCCCGGCAGGCCCGGAGGCCCCTCGGTGCCAGGCCGGACATCCTTCCGGGTAACCGACTTGGATGGCTCTCCCAGGCTGCTCCACCACCCCAGCGTGACTTTCCCGGCCCGACTCGCCGCCGCCAAGGTCAAGGCCGGCACGGTCGTGCTCGAAGTCGAGTTGTCCGAGGTCGGAAGGGTTTCGGTGCGGCGGGTCGTCTCCGCGACGCATCCAGAATTGGTGGCCCCGGCGCGATACCTGGCGCAGGGCTCGCGCTACACCCCACCCAAGATGAACGGTGTTGCGGTCAAAGCCGTGATGCGGTGGCCAATCACCATTACCCAGTGAGGCATTTCATGATCCGACTTCTCCTCTGCTTCCTTTTGCCCTCCGTTCTCGGGACCGTCGCCATGGCGGCGGAACCTCTGCCTCTCTCTGCGCCCTTCTGGCGGGAGCCGGCTTTTCTGAAGGCCTTTACCGGCAGTTATGAGATTGAGTCCCGGATCGAGCCCACCGTGACTTCCGCGGAGAGCGAGATCCTCGTGCAGGTCCAGAAACTCATGGCGACGGAAAAGCGGGCCGAGGCCCTTCGCCTCCTGGAACAGAGCGCGCTGCTCCCGAATTCCGCCGCCCTCCAGTTCAACCGGGGCAACCTTCTCTTTGAGGAGGGCAAGCTCGAGAACGCCATCACCGCCTACGAAGCCGCCATCAAGATGTATCCCTCTTTCCGGCGCGCCCATCGGAACCTCGCGCTGAGCATTCTGCGCAAGGATTCAGTGAGCAAGGCACTGCCTCCGTTGCTGGAAGCAATCCGCCTGGGGGATCAGGATGGCCTCACCTACGGCCTGCTCGGCTACTGTCGCCTCCAGGAGGAACGCTGGGCCAGCGCCCTGCAAGCCTACCGAATGGCCTTGCTCATGGAACCGGATTCCGTGGAATGGAAGAGCGGCCTGGCCCAATGCTTGCAACATCTCGACCAGGATGAGGAAGCGGTGGCCCTGTTGGATGAGGTGATCGAGGCCCGTCCCGACCAGGCTTCCTACGCCATGGTGCAAGCCGGCATTTACATGAGCATGGATCGCCATGAATCGGCCATCGCCGCACTCGATCTCCCGCGCCGTCTCGGCACCCTGGACGGGGAGGGTCTTCTGCTCCTGGCGGAACTGCATCTGCGGGCAGGACGAGAACACTTGTCCATCCCGCTGGTGACGGCGGCATTCGCCCGTTCCCCACTGCCCCCGCCGGCGCGCATCCTGGCCACCCTCCGCAGCGCCACCAATCTGGCGGCCTGGCCCCTGGCCAGAGATCTCGAAAAGCAGGCCTTCCTCCATGCCCCGGCCGATTCCTCCGCTTACCGGGTCGACCTGCTTCGCGAACAGGCCCGCATCGACCTCGCTTCGGGCGAAAACGTCGAGCGCGGACTCAAGACCCTTCGGGAGTTGGTCGCCGCGAGACCCGACGATGGCGCCTCCCTGGTGATTCTCGGCCAGCAACTGGCCAAAACCGGGGCCGGTGAGGAGGCGGAACTGCTCTTCCTGCGAGCCGCCAAGAGTGAAGAAGCCGCCTTCGAGGCGTGGTTCGAACTGGTCCGGTTGCGGGTGGAGCAACGCCGTTACGAAGCGGCCATCGCCGCTCTCGACAACGCCCTCGGGATCCGCAAGTCAGAGGACCTGAGCCGCTACAGAGAGGCCCTGGCCGGTTTGATCGATGCCGCAAAGTGACCGCGAGTCACGATTTGGCGGCCAACATGGCCCGCAATTGCTCGAAAAAGCTGGCGGTGGACTCCTCTGTCGGAGGTTTGTTGATGTGTTCGTCGTAGAGAATCTCCTGCAGCCACTTGCGGTCGAGTTCCTTGATGAAGGAACTCGGTTGGCATGGCTGCTTTTCGCCATACTTCTTGCGGCTGTGACAGTAGGTGAGGGTTAGGGAACGCATCGCCCGGGTGATCCCCACATACAGCAACCGGCGCTCCTCGTCCCGCGTCCCTTCCAGCACGGAACGACTGTGCGGCAAAATTCCCTCTTCCAATCCCACGAGATAGACGATGGGAAATTCCAACCCCTTGGCGGCATGCAAGGTGATGAGGCAAACGCCTTTTTTCTTGCTGATATCGTCATCCTCCCGATCCGAGGCCAACGCGATCTCATCCAGAAAATGCTGCAGCCCCTTCGCTTTGTGCGAGGAACGGGCCCGATGCTCGAAGAGGGTATCGATAAACTCCCTCGCATTCTGCTCCCGCAGATCCGCTTCCGCCGGGGTCTTGCAAGTGCGTCGGAGGTAGTCAAAATATTCGATTTCCTTCAGGAACTCCCCCGTCATGGTGGCGTAGTCAGCCGTGGGAGTTCCCGCCATCTCGCCATAACGCTCCATCAATTCGACGAACTTTGCCAGGGCACTTCGACCCTTGGCGGAACGTGAGGCCAGAAAATCCTCCCGTTGGATCGCTTCCCAAACACTGATCCCATGAACCGAACTGAAATCCGTGGCGGATTCGATCAATCCCTCACCGATGCCCCTGGGAGGATTGTTGATGACCCGCAACAGATTGACATCGTCTGACCGATTCACCAAAACTTGCAGATAGGAAACGATATCCTTGATCTCGCGACGATCAAAGAAACTCATCCCGCCAACCACGCGATACGGCACCTGATTCTCCCGCAAAGCCTGTTCCAGGGGACGCGATTGGGCGTTCATCCGGAAGAGAATGGCAAAGTCTTCCCATTCACGTTGTTGGGTATGCTTGGTCGCCAGCATTTCCCCGACGATGGCCTGCGCCTCTTCCTCGGCGCTCGGCATCCCCAAGAGGCGCACCAACTCATCGCTCTCCTTGGAACTCCACAAGGTCTTTTCCCTCCGCCCTTGGTTGTGCCGGATGATGCTGTTCGCCAAGTGCAGAACCGGCATGGGACAGCGATAGTTCTCCTCGAGTTTGACCACCACCGGATCAGGGAAAAACCGCTCAAACTCCAGGATGTTGGAAATCTCCGCGCCCCGCCATCCATAGATCGATTGGTCATCGTCCCCCACGACGCAGACGTTTTGTCTGGACCCGGCGAGAGATCGGAGGAGCGCCATCTGCAATCCGTTGGTGTCCTGAAACTCGTCCACCATGATGTAGGGGAATCGGCGTTGCCAGCCCTCCGCCACATCCGGATGGTCGTTCAAGAGGCGAACCGCGAAGATCAGCAGGTCATCGAAATCGACCGAATTCATCAGCTTCAGCTCCTGCTGATAAGCCTGGGCGATCTCAGCACCGAACGAGTGGTTGATCGATTCCAGAGGAAGACCACGGCTCTTGGCGTTCCCGATCAGGGAGAGCGCCAGCTTGGGATCCAACTCCGCGTTCTTGCCTCCGCGCTTCACGACAAGTTTGCGCACCAGCCCGAGTTGGTCGGCCCCGGAATAGATCCCGAAATTCTTCTTGTAACCCAGGCGATCGATGTTCTGGCGCAAAATCTTGACGCAGAGCGAGTGAAACGTGGAAACCGTCACCTTCTTCGCGTCCGCGGCCTTGATCATGTGCCCGACCCGCTCGCGCATCTCCGAAGCGGCCTTGTTCGTGAACGTGACCGCGAGGATGTTTTCCGGGAGAATCCGGTTGGCAATCATGTAGGCGATCCGGGTCGTGATCACCCGCGTCTTGCCCGTGCCAGCCCCGGCCAGAATCAGCAACGGCCCCTGGGTATGCCGGGCCGCCATGCGCTGGGGTTCGTTGAGTCCGTTGAGTCCCTGCATGACCGGTTTCGCAGTCATCAGGAAAGCGTAGGTTTGTCAGGGTTGCAAGCCCTGGAGAATCTTTGCACCGTATTCCTCGATGGCGGCGGGAAGCAACCGATGCTCCTGCTCCTGAATCCGCGCATAGAGCGTTTCGGCGGTGTCCCCCGGCTCCACCAAAACTCGCGCCTGCTTCAAAATCGGGCCGGCATCCACCTCGGCAGTCACCAGGTGCACGGTGCACCCCGCCTCCTTCTCGCCGGCCTGCAACGCCTGAACCCAGGCGTCTTTTCCAGGATATTTCGGTAGCAGGGAGGGGTGCAGGTTCAGGATCCGCCCCGGAAATGCCCCCAAAACTGGTTCTTCGAGAATCCTCATGAATCCGGCCAGAATGACCAAGTCCGCTCCCGAAGCCCGAACCCGGTCGACCAAATCTTTCGATCCCGCCGCATCGATCCGGGCCCGCCGCTTCCCGCAATCCACCACCAGATGGGGCAACCCGGCCTCGCGGGCCAGATCCAGGATGCCCGCCCCCGGAACGTCACTGATCACCACCGCGATCTCCGCCTGAAGCCTGCCCTCCCGGATCGCCCCCAGAATCGCCCGGAAATTCGAGCCCTTGCCTGACCCCAAAACCGCCAGACGGGGTCGCCTCGGCCCTGCTTGATCCCCTGTGAGGCGGGCCAGGGTAGCACTCGTGGAACGGCCCGGCACCAGGGAAAGAATCCGCACGGACGCCCCCACCCGCTGCAACGCCTCGCGCTCTTCCGGCGGCAGGGTTTCCGGCCGGTGATCGCCCCCCTTGGCGTAGATGTGTGGCCGAATCCTGTCGATCAGGCGTTCGACCCGCCGCTCATTGAAGAGGACCACGCGGTCGACGCACTTCAGCGCCTCCAAAACCTCCGCCCGATCCGCCCCGCTGTTGATCGGTCGACCCTGCCCCTTCAACTCGCGCACCGAGGCATCGCTGTTCAACCCGACCACCAGGGCGTCGCCAAGAGCCCGGGCCTCACGAAGATACCGGACATGACCGACATGCAGAATGTCGAAGCATCCGTTCGTGAACACCAGGGTGCGCCCCTCCCGATCCAGTTGATCCCGCCAAGCCGCGACGGCGTCCAGGTCCGATGTGAGGAAGTCCGGATTCTCCATCAGGGACGCTTAGGGCGGATGACCGCGTTTGCCAAGCGGCGTGATCAAGGAAAGCGCTCACGGAGCCCCGCCTGGCTCCGACTGGGTCGGTCTGGCCGAAATCACTTGCGGGGTCAGGGAACATTCGATCCGGTCCACCCCCCGCAACAAATGGATCTCCGCCGCACGCCCCGGAGTGAGCGTGTAACAGCTGTCCGAGAGATCATCGATGGTATCGATCCGAGCCCCGGCGAAATGGATCACCACGTCCCCTGGCAAAACCCCACAGGCGGCTCCAGGAGATCCCGGTCGCACGCCAACGACCTTGGCCGTGGTGGTCCCGGTGTTGAAGCGAAGCCCGATCCAGGCATCCATGCGGCGCCCATACACTTTCAGATCAGAAACCAGCTTGGCGGCCACCTCAATGGGCAGGGCGTGAAACTCCGTGCCGGCCGCGTCCAACTCACGCCCCAGATCCAAGCCGATGACCCGACCCGCTTCATCGAAAATCGGCATGCCCCGCACGGAGCCCCCCTCTTCCACCCTCACCCGCAGATAGGCCACCTCGAGCAACCGGCCCTCCACCCTGCGATCTCGCCCGACGAGGATGCCAACCTCCGTCTTCTCTGGCGCGCCGGACAACGGGACCACGCGCAGGGCAAAGACCGAATCCCCGATGAACAACCCGCGGCTGGAACCGAAACCCAACGGCTGGAGCGATTCCTCCAGGCGAGGTTCACAGCTCAAGACCACGAGGTCGGAAGCCGGATCCACGAGCACCACCCGCGCCTCGCGCTCCCCGAGCACCGTCCGCAGATCCACCTCTTCGGATAGCCTCGCACCCGGCCGGACCGAGAGAAAAACGCCGTCCCCCACGAAGAAAGCCTGCGTGAAATCCTCCTTCTCCGCTCCGCCCTCCCAAAAAGCGCGGGCCACAGAACCGGCGACACGCTGCAACACGGAATCCGCCAGCCCACGCAAACCGTCGGTCGATGCCACCCGATCTTGTCCCCGGACCGGGACTGCCGCCAAGGCCAGGGCCAGACCCAACAGCGTTGCCAGCCAAACTTTCTCCATGACCAGACTCAAAATTCGCGGACCAAACTCACCTCGGCCAGCGCGGGGAGCTTGCCGACCACCGCAACATCTTCCGCCGTGTGCAACACCGGACCCCGGGACCAGGGCTGCAGGACCAAAACCGGCACGGCGCAAAGTGCGCAGACCGCCACGGCCGAGGCCAGGCGTCCCGACAACGGAACTCCCCGCCACCAAGTCAACAACCGATCCATGGCCAGAGTGACGACCGACAACCGCAGCGCCTCGGACCGCTGACGCTCCCGGAACTCGTCCATGAAATTCTCGAAATAGACCTCGCCGGGCGTCTCATAACGCTTGAGGCGGATCAACCTTCCCGCCCAATCTTCAGGTGGTGGCTCCGGTTTCATCAGCGACGGAATTCCTCAAGATAGTTTTGCAGTTGCCGATGAGCGTAGAACAAGCGCGACCGCACCGTCCCCGGAGAAACACCCAGAATCTCGCTGATCTGATTGTGAGGAAGCCCCATGATATCAAACATTGTCACCACCGCGCGATGATCTTCAGACAGGGTCTGCATGGCGGCGTTCAATCTCTGCTGCAGTTCCAGAATGTTGACCTCTTTGACAGGGTCCGTCTTCGATGTCTGCTCGATGAAATCCGCGTCGTTCTGAATGTTCTGATCCACGTCATCGAGACTGAACTTCCGCTGCCGGTTCCGCTTCTTGAGAAAGTTCAGCGTCATGTTCACGGCGATCGAGTAGATCCACGTGTAGAAGGCTGATTTTCCCTGGAACCGTTTCAGACTCCGATAGGCCTTGGCAAAAATGTCCTGGAGCAGGTCGTTGGTGTCCTCATGATTCGACGTCATGTTGTAGACGAGGCTGTAGAGTTTGGTGCTGTGCTTGCGCACCAGTTCGTCAAACGCCTTGGTATCCCCGCCCTGCGCCAGGGCCACCAGATCACGGTCTTCATCCGGCTTCCGGGGGGACGCCATCACCTCCTCCGCCTCCACGTCAAAACCGCCGGTGGCGCTCTTCCCGGTCATGCCTCCCCCCGCGTCCGTTTCAACACCACTTCCACCGACCCCGCATCGGTCAGAATGAACTTCCGCACCGTCACCTCCACCTCTCGCAAGGCAAACCCTTGCAACAACCCTTCCGCAAGCTCCAGGGCCAAGGTCTCAATCAGCCGCCTCGGACGATCCGCCGCCAGATCCCGCACCCATTCGGACACGGTGAAATAATCAATCGTCCTGCCCACGTCGTCCCCCAGATCACTCCCCCAATCCCGCAGGGGCGTCAATTCCAAATCAATCTCCAGGGCCTGCGACCGACGCCTCTCGTCATCGCCAACACCAATGTGAGCGGTCACCCGCAGCTGATTGAGTCGTATCCGGTCCATCTTGGGAGATTGATGGCGCGCTTTGCCGCGCGGCCCTAGGTTTATCCCGCCGTTCCGCCCCAGGTCAAGGACGCAACGCATTCCTTGCCCCCCTTTCGAACCACCAGGCCAGCCGGGACAGGTCTGGAACCAACAAATCCGGACCCGCCGCAGCCAGCTTCGACGCCGAATCATACCCGGTCAGAACCGCGATCGATGCGATGCCGGCCTCGCGGGCCGCCTCCACATCGTGCACCATGTCCCCGATGTAACAGGTGTCGCCGGGAATCAACCCGAGTTCCGCTGCGAACCTGGGCAGTTGATGACGCTTGTCACGCACCCCGAGCCGAGCCGACTCGAAGACGTCCACCAAACCAATCTCCCGGACCTGTCGTTCAAAATGACTCGGAGTCACCGCACTCAACAAAAAACAGCGGACCCCGGCCCCCTTCATTTTGTGGACGAACTCACGGGCGTGGGGGACCGGGCAAATTCCGGCCCGTGACTGCGGGTAATACTGCTGGTAAACGGCCTCCAACTCCTCGTGACTCACCCCCGGGACCCGGTCCTGGTAAAAATCCCCGAACGGAAGCCGGAACTGCAGGCGGAAGGTCTCCAGATCGACCGGCGAGGCACCGTAGTGACCCAAGACCCGGTTGACCGTCTCCAAAACCGGCCCCAAGTCATCGCACAACGTCCCGGACCAATCAAAAACAAGGTTGTGGAACACGGGCGCGATCAGTTGCCGGTGCGAAAACGCAGGGCCCGAACCGTGGCCGGACCGAAGCGCTCCTGCAAGCGGGCCAGGATGGTGGCGGCGTGGAAGCGCTCCAGGGTGTATTTGAGAGCAGGCTGCGAAACGGCCACCACGAGCTCTCCCTTGCGCAGGTTCACGGGACGAGTCAGGGCGGCGTTGGAAACGCCGACGACCTCTTCCCAAGCGTCCACGATCTGACGCTCGGTGGCCTGTTCATTCAGACCGAGCTTGCCGAGATGCGTTTGGAGGAGCGACTGCACGGTTTTCGGACCGCGCTGGGAGTCGGGGTCCGGCAGCAAACCTCGCTCTTTCAAGGCTTGCCGCAGTTCCTCCTCCGTCACGCCTCACTTCCCGTTGCTGCCGATCGCCTCGACAGGGCACCCTTCCATGGCCTCTTCGCAAAGGGCCAATTCCTCGTCCGACTCCGGCTGCTTGTAGACGAATGAGTAGCCCCCGTCGTCGCTCCGGGTGAAATTTGAAGGCGCCGTCTCGCGACAAAGATCGCAGTCGATGCACTGGTCATCCACGTAAAATTTCCCGGTGACGTTTTCCGGCCACTTGTTCTCGATATCAGCCATGTGAGGGTGGTTTCCTTACTTCCTGTCGATTGTAGCCGGAGGATCCCCCATCGCAACCGATTTCACTGCAGCTCTCCGCCGACTTGTGTTGAAATGCGGGCGTTTGGCCGTAAGTCTGAACCATCCTTCCCCTCATGTCCGCCCCGCTCATCATCGCCGGCCGCTCCTTCTCCTCCCGCCTATTGGTCGGCACCGGCAAGTTTGCCTCCAATGAGATCATGCGCGAGGCCCTGGAAGCCAGCGGCACGGAGATTGTCACCGTCGCCCTGCGCCGCGCCAACCTCTCCACCGAGCCGGATGCCTTTGCCGACATCCTCAACTTCATCGATCCGGACCGTTACCTCATCCTTCCCAACACCAGCGGCGCGATGAACGCGGAGGAAGCGGTCCGGTTGGCCCGTCTGGCCGCCACCGCCGGCCTTCCCAAATGGATCAAACTGGAGATTCATCCCGACCCGGCCTACCTCCTTCCGGATCCGATCGAGACCTATCGCGCCACCGAACAACTCGTGAAGGAGGGTTTCACGGTGTTGCCCTACATCAACGCCGACCCCGTCCTGGCCAAGCGTCTTCAGGATGTCGGGGCCGCCACCGTCATGCCGCTCGGGGCCCCCATCGGCTCCAACCGCGGCATCGAAACGAGAGCGCAAATCGAGATCATCCTCCGGCAAGCCTCCGTCCCAGTGGTGATCGACGCCGGACTGGGCGCGCCGAGCCACGCCGCTGCGGCCATGGAAATGGGCGCGGATGCCGTTCTCATCAACACCGCCCTCGCGGTCAACTCCAACCCCAGCGCCATGGCCCGCGCTTTCCGACTCGCGGTTGAGGCCGGTCGGTCCGCCCACGAAATCGGACTCGCCCCCGCCGGAGATCTGGCCTCTCCCACCAGCCCTTTGACGGCGTTTCTCAGCTCCGTCACCCACTGACCCATGGCCCTTCTCCGCGTCGAAAACCTGACCTCCGTCCACAAGAGCGGTGGCGGCTGGTTCTCCCGCACCCCACGGATCGAAATCAAAGCCGTCGACTCCGTCAGCTTGACCCTCGAGGAGGGCAGGACTGTCGGCATCGCCGGGGAAACCGGCTGCGGAAAGACTTCCCTGGCCCTAACCCTCTTGCGCATCGTGGCCCCCTCGGGTGGCTCCGTCTATTTCACCGAGCGTCCCATTTTCCGGATGAGCCACCGCCGGTTCCGCCGGCTGCGCGGCGATCTCCAGATGATTTTCTCCCACCCGAACGAGGCTTTCCGACCGGGCTGGACCGTGCGGCGCCTCTTCCAGGAAGTCCTGCGCCTCCATCAGCGCGAACTGGGCCGACAGGAATCCAAGGACCGGGTGGAACAACTCCTCGAAACCGTGGGCCTTTCCGGCGATTGCCTCCAGCTCTTTCCGCGAGAACTCAATCTCTTCGATCGCCAACGCGTCTGCATCGCCCGAATCCTGGCGGCCCAACCTCGGCTCCTGATCTGCGACGATCCAACCCGTTACCTGGACACGGTGAGCCAGGCGCGCATCCTGGACATCCTCAAGGACATCCAGGTCAGTCGTCGGATCACCTTGCTCTACTTGGCGCGGGACTACGCGGTCGTGGAACACATGAGCGACCAAATCCACGTCATGAACCGGGGCCGATTCGTCGAATCGGGCACGCCGGACGAACTCTTCCACTCGGCCCGCCACGAATGCACCCGCCAGTTGCTCGCGTTGAGCGGCGCGACGTGATAGGTTCCCTGCCATCCGGCGATGACACCGCTCTTCCGCAAGCTTCTCGGCATGAACTGGTTCCTGGTGGTGAACATGTTCGCCCTCATCGCCTTTGGCGTCCTCGCCATTTATTCCGCGGGCTGGATGAAGGAGGAAGCCTCCCTGGTGAATGCCTGGAATCGCCAAATCATCTGGGTGGTCGTCGGAACCGTGATCTTCTTCGCCGCCAGCCTCATCGACTACTCCTGGGTCAGCTGGGGGGCCTTGCCGGTCTATCTCGGCGGCGTCATCCTCTCGCTGCTGGCCTTGGCCGCGGCCGAATCCATCCACGGTCACGAAAGCTGGCTTCAAGTCGGTCCGGTCCGCTTTCAGCCCTCCCAGATCGCGGTGGCCGGGACCATTCTCCTGGTGGCCCTGCTCTTGGGCAGCATGCACAACCTGCATCCCTTCTTTCGCAACCCCTTCGTCAAGCTGGGCTTGGCGGCCGGATCCTGCGTGATTCCCTTCGGAATTGTCCTGGCTCAGGGTGATTTCGGGTCCGCCATGGTCTTTTTGCCGGTGGCCGCAGCCATGATCTTGGTGGGAAACATCCCCTTTCGCTACATGACCGTCGTCGCCCTGCTCGGACTCTCCGCGGTCCCTTGGGCCTTTTTCTTCGGGCTGGAACCGCACCAGAAAACCCGGATCACGGTCTTCATCGACATGCTGGCCGGCAAACCGGTGGATACCCAGGGCGATGCCTACGCCGCTCACTACATCATCCAGGCGGTGGGCTCCGGCGGGCTGGCTGGAAAGGGTTTCCTCGACGAGAAAACCATCAACAATCTCGGCTTCATCCCCAAGCGAACCGCCATCAATGACTTCATTTTTGCCGTGATCGCCGAGGAATGGGGTTTCTACGTGACCGCGGCCCTGATCGCGGCTCTGGCTCTTCTGCTGCTCCAATGCCTGTTCATCGCGCTTTACAGTCGCGACACCGTGGGCCGCCTGCTTTGCGCGGGAGTGGCGGGCCTGTTCTTCGCCCACGTGTTCCAACACGTCGGCATGAACCTGCTGATCATGCCAATCACCGGAATTCCCCTGCCCTTCATCAGCTACGGCGGCACCTTCCTGCTCATTTGCATGTTCCTCTGCGGCATGGTGCAGAGCATCTGGGTTCATCGGGACGGCGCCACCCAGCGGATCGCCAACGCCGGCCCTTCCCTCGGAGATTTCCGGGGCTGAATCGCTCTTCACCGTTTTGCGCAAAAAGGTAAGAAGAAAGTCCGGCTGCAAACCGTTACCCAGTCAGTGGGTCCTCTCAAACCAGATCCCGGCGCTCCGGACGAATTCGTTGCCTTGGTCCTGGCCAACCAGCTCCGGATCCGCAATTTCATCCGGTCCCTCGTCGCCAACCGGCACGACGCGGAGGACCTCTTCCAACGCACCAGCGTGGTGCTTTGGAAGAAGTTTGACCAGTATGAACCCAACAGCAGTTTCGCCTCCTGGGCCATGCGGGTCGCTTACTTTGAGATCTGCGACTACCGCAAGCGGCTCGCGAGGGCCAGGGTGACCTTCAGCCAGGAAGTTTTTGATGCGTTGGCGGAAAAGGTCGCGAAACTCACCGAGGAAGAAGAGGACAACCGCCGCGAAGCGCTGGAGGCATGCCTGGCGGGTCTCAGTGAACAGAATCGGGACCTGATCCGCATGCGCTACTTGGAGGGACTGGACGTCGAGGACGTGGCCAAACTGGTGGACCGTCCCGTGAAGACCGTCTACCGGATCCTCCAACAGGTGCGCAACTGGCTCCAGGGCTGCATCCAACATCGCCTGACCCGTCATCCCTCCCCATGAACGAACCTTCCCCCTTGTCCCGAGCCCGGGATTTGATCCTCCGCTGGTGCGATGACCGGATCACCGATGGCGAGACCGCCGAACTGGAGACTTTGCTTCGGGAGTCCCCCGAAATCTCCCGGCTCTTCGCGGAACTCGCCCATGTCAATGCCACCCTCGAAAACCTCGGCCCCGCCGGTGCCCGGGTCCAAGGCTGCCCGACCGTCACAGCCCCGCCATTCTCGCTTCCGTGCAACGGCTGGATGCGGCCCCTGCTCTCCCTCGCGGCGGCCTTGATCCTGCTTGGAATTCCCGCTGCACTCGTTCTGCAACGGCAAACCGGGAACGCGCCGGAGCCCGCTTCCTCCCCGGCCCGCAGCCTGGCGGTGGTCAACCATATCCTCGGGGCCACCTGGAGAGCGGGCGACCAAGTCCTCCGCCCCGGAGACCTCATCGGCCCCTCCCGAATCCGCTTTGAATCAGGGCTCCTGCAGTTGCAGTTCTTCAATGGGGTTCAGGCCGTCATTGAAGGCCCGGCCGATTTTGAAATCCTCTCGGCCGAGGAGAGCTTTTGCCACCGGGGCCGCTTTCACGCCATCGTCCCCCCTCAAGCGAACTGTTTCCGCGTGCGCACCGCCCAGGGAGAACTCATCGATTTCGGAACCGAGTTCGGACTCGAGGTCTCGCCGGATGGGGCTGAAGTCCACGTCTTTGACGGCGAGGTCGCCTTCCAAACCGATGACGACCGCATCCCGACGCGCCTCGGGGTGGGTCGTGCCGCCCTCATCCCCACCGTAGGCAGGGCACAACCCAGGGAAGCCAACGCCGATCTCTTCGCCTCCTACCGCGAGGTCAACCAGATGCAGGCGATGTCGACCGAGAAACGGCTCGCCGAGTGGTATCAGAGCAGCCTCTTCTGGCGGACGCACCCGGCCACCCTCGCCTACTTCGACTTTGAGGAGAAGGATTACCTGACCGGAACCTTCCGCGGTGAGACCATGGGCCCCTATCGGGATCCGGTCGCCGGGTTGCTCGTGGGGGCGCAGCTGCACCAAGGCCGCTGGCCTGGCAAGGCCGGGCTCGCTTTCTCCCGCACCAGCGACCGGGTCCGGATCCACGTCCCCGGGACCCACCGGGCGCTCACTCTCGCGGCCTGGATCCGGGTGGACAACCTCGAGCCACGCCGCCACGCGCTGCTCATGTCGGACGGGGAGAGCGAAGGATCGGTGCATTGGGCGCTCGATGGCGCGACGCAACGGCTCAGCTTCGGGGCGTCCGTTTCTTCCGGGGCTTCCGCCAGCCAGATCGCGATCCCGTCCGAGCCGTTGGCCACGGCGGAGTTGCTGGATCAATGGGCCTTCCTGGCCACCAGCTACGATGCCGATCGCGGGACCGTCGAACATTCGATCAACGGGAGAAACATCGGCCGGTCCCTTCTGGAAAAAGCGCCGTCCCTGCGCATCGGCGTGGCGGACATCGCCAATTGGACCTCGCCCAGCCCCGAGGATGCCCACTTTGAGGGCGTCATCGACGAACTCATGATCTTCTCCGTCCCACTGACGGAAGATCAACTGGTCGGCATCGCCAGAACCGGTCGCCCCTACTGATCGGATTCCCGCTTTGGCGGCCCTGGCCGGAAGGTTCCAGCGTAAAAGCCGTCGAACCCGGTGGCCGCCGGAGAGATCTGAACTTCCTCCATCCCCCGAAGCGCCTCCAAACCGAACGTTTGTTCCAGCGCCTCCCGATTCTCCGAAGGCAGGATCGAACAGGTGGCATAGACGAGGACCCCGCCGGGACGCAGCATCCTCGGCAAAGAAACGAGCAGTTCGCGCTGGATGCGGCGAATCCGGTCCAAGCTTCCGGGACTGAGCCGCCATTTCAAATCCGGTTGCCGTTTCAAAGTGCCCAGCCCCGAGCACGGGGCGTCGATCAGGAGCCGATCAGCCCTGCCAGCCAAAGCGGAGATCTTGGCCGCATCTGCGGGCCCGGTGCGGATGATGGTGGCTCCCGCCGCTCCGGCGCGCCGCTCCAGTTCCCGCAACTTGCGTGGCTCGACATCGAGCGCGTGAATCACCCCCCGGTTCTCCATCAAGGCCGCCAAGTGCAACGTCTTGCCCCCCGCCCCGGCACATGCATCGATCACCGTTTCCCCCGGAAGCGCCCCCAGCAACGGAGCGACCTGTTGCGACCCGGCATCCTGGATTTCCACCCGGCCCTCCACCCGCAGCGACTTGGGCAAAGACCTGCCCTCCGGGAGGACCAACGCATCCGGCAGCCCGGGCACGGGAAGGGCTTCGATCCCGTGGCTCAACAACCACGCGACGGCCTCGTCCCGGCGGTTGCGAAGCGTGTTGAGCCGCAAATAAACCCGGCCCCTCCGGTTCAGGGCGGTTAACTCCAGATCCCAATCGCTTCCCAAGCCGGCCGCGCCCACGTCATCGAGCCAGTCTGGAATCGATTCACGCACGGCCCGCCTCTGCTCCGGCAGGACAGCCTCCCGTTCCG
Source organism: Verrucomicrobiota bacterium (assembly GCA_003402735.1). Lineage (GTDB taxonomy): Bacteria > Verrucomicrobiota > Verrucomicrobiia > Verrucomicrobiales > DEV007 > V1-115. The sequence goes on along the minus strand of QQNE01000027.1, from coordinate 27,498 downwards.
CCATCTCCGCCAGCCCGGCACCACGGTGTCTCCACCAATCGGGCAACTCGATCCCCATCCGGCCCCATTGCGCGGAGCAGAGGGCGGCCGTGTCGCTCTCGTCGGCATCGGCAACGAACGCCAACGCCCGACGCCACCGGACCACCTCGAAAGCGGTTTCCGCCACGAACGCCCGGTCCCGCTTTCCCCACTTCGGATGCCGGGCAAACGCGGCGGCCAGTTCGCGATCCAGCACCTGGTGATCCGCCAGGACGTGCTCCACCACTTGAACGGCCGCTTCAGCGAGAATCCGATGCAGAATCATGGGTGGAACACCTTCCGGCTTTCGCTGGCGATGGCAAGAGATTGCCTTCCATGCCTCGCTTCCGCTATGCTCATCTCCATGAACCATTGGAACTGGTGGACGGCTTGCCTGACCCTGTTTCTGCTCGCGTCCCCAGCGCCAGCCCAGACGGCCAAACTTCCCGATTTTTCGGTGCCCGAAGGAATGGTGCGGCGCGATTTCCCCCTCGGCATGGCAGATCTCACCACCGTCGAGGAACTCTGCAAAGAGACGATCAGCCAGGGCGGCAAATACCACATCCTGCGCTCTGTCCGCACCTTGCGGGTGATCGCTCCTCCCGGCGAGGTCGACACCATCCGGGAGATGCTCGCCCACCTGACCCAGCCCCCGCCGAACGTGAGAATCGAGTTCCTCGCCCGTTCGGTGCGGGACGACTCGACGCGCGGCTTCGATGCCCGCGTTCGAGGGCCTTTGCCACGCGGCGGCGCCATCGAAGTCGATGCGCTCAACCAACAAAACCAGGGCTCAAGCCTGAACCGCCAATTCATCCTGGTGCAATCGGGCAAGGAGGGCTTCATCGAAATCGCTCGCGACGTGCCCATGGTCGATTTCTTCACCCGTTGCGTTGCCGACGGTCTCTACGGCGCGGTCTTAGGCGTGTCCCCCTTCGTCACCGGCAACCCCAATCTCATCATCCTCGCCACCGCACACTTCGAAGTTCCACAAATCCGCTGGGAAAAGGAGGGGACGCGATTGCTGGTGCATCCGGTGGTGGAGGGGAACCTGATCCACCTCACGGTGATGCCCCAAATTTCAGCGGTGACGATTGTCGACCCGGAAGTCTTCAGGCAGCGCCGCCTCAACACCTACCTCACCGGGCGGGAGCAATACGTGACCTACACCCATCTCGCCACCACGGTCACGGTGCAAAGTGGTCAGGAAATCCAGATCGGTGGGTTCGACAAGGCGGAACCGGAATTCAGCCGATCCTTTTTCGGTGCCAGTCAGAGCCATTCAACTGGCTCCGGAACCTTCACGGTGCGGGCCACCATCCAGTGACCCCGCCCCCGGCAGCTCACGGCAACACGGTGGCGACGCTGGTCCAGGTGGAACCGCCAAACTCTGCGGCGATCTTTTCCCGAATTGGGTCCGGGTTCGCCTCCTCTTGCAGAATCGCGAACACCACCGAACCGCTCCCGGACATCAGGGCACCGCTCACCCCGGGCTGCCCGGCGAGAAACTGCTTCAAATCCGCGAGGACGAGATGCTTCGCAAAAACAGGGCGTTCCAGGCTGTTCACCAGGTCGCCCCACGGCATCGGGCGCGCCGCGTAGTCGACCCCGGGGATCTCCCTGGAGTTCTGCCACTGCTGGTAAGCCCAGGGCGTGGGCACCGGGAAAGCGGGCTTGACCAGCAAAAGCCGTGGCCGCCAAGGGAAGGCTCCGGGCGACAGCGGCTCCACGATCTCGCCCCTTCCGCGGCAATCACAGGCACCTTCCCAGAGAAAAAAGGGAATGTCCGATCCCAACGCGGATGCCACGCGACCAAGAACCGATCGGCTCAGGCCGAGTTCCAGGGATTCATTGATTCCGAGGAGGACCGATGCGGCATCGCTGCTGCCACCTCCGAGACCCGCGCCGTGTGGGATTCTCTTGTGCAGGTGAATGGAAAGATCCAAGGTGCGGCCCAGCTCCGCTTCCAGCCCGCGCACCGCTTTGACCACCAGGTTTGACTCGCCCACCGGCAGCGACGGATCGTCACACGAGAACTGCAGGCCGCTTCCATCCGGTCGTCTCCAGGCCTCGAGGGTATCGGACAAGGAAATCCGCACCATCCGGGTGTCGAGCTCGTGAAACCCGTCCGGTCTTTTTCCGAGGATCCGGAGCCAAAGATTCACCTTGGCCGGAGCCTCCCGACGAAACAGCGGAGTGTCCGGATTCATACCTGCCAAGTCTGCGTCCAGAATTCAGTCTGGGGAATCTCACGGCGCCATCCGGCCAAGGCGAGATGCCGTCCCGTTTTTCCCTTTTCGAGCCGATAGGAATAGTAACGGTCCAGGTTCGACGAGGTGCAGACCGCAGAATCGTGGATCGCTTCTCCCGGCACCCCAGCCACGCGACACTGCTCCAGGATCTGGGCCGCAAAATCGACCTCATAAGCCGGTGGACGGATGCAGGCGCTCAGCTGGACCACGAGATCCCGGGGCCGAGTGCCAAAAGCCATTTCCATCATCGCCATGGTGAACGGCACAATCCCAAGCTCGGTCCCCTTTTTTCCCGAATGGACCAACCCGACCGCCCGGTTCACGGGATCCACCAAATACACGACCCCGCAATCCGCCACGTGAATCCCCAAGACCACCTCGGGCAGGGAGGTGATCAGGGCATCCACACCGGTCAACGGCCAGCGCTCCGGATGACGCAGCACCTCCTCATCCACCAGCGCGACTTTGCTTCCGTGCACCTGCTCCGCTGTCACCAGGGGCCAGTCCGCCATCCCCAAATCCCTCCTTGCCTGCTCATGAAAGGGTTGCAAGCGGCGCAGTGCCTCATCCTTGTCGGCATCGTCCAACGCCACGCCGGGAGCGCGCCACACAAATCCGTGAATCAACCCGGGGACGGCAAACAGGGAGGGAAATGTTTCCAGGGGAGGAGCCTCAGGCACGGCGCATGTTGAACCCACTTCCATCAAGGTTCAACCCGCAAAGGCCGGAAGCCCCGGACAAGCGCGGGACGTTCCGGCCCAGCCAGAAACCACGTTTCCCCGGACCGGATCAACGGGCCGCCGTGGTGGCGGCGCCGGCTGGTGCCGGCAGGGTGGTCGTGTTCCAGTCGTCCGTGCGGAAGGGAGTCAAGGGAAGCCCCTCTGCGTTCTGCACGTTGCACACCGGATTGTCGGCCCAGGCATACCGAACCGCGAGCGGTTGGGTGACCGAACTGCTCCAAACCTCGATCTTGTTGGGGGCGACGATCTTCGCCTCGGCCCAGACGAACTTGTGATCCGAACCGGCGATGGCGAATCCCTTGGGTTCACGAACATCGAAGGTATCGAGTCCGCCACCCGGTTGCTGGACGGTGACGACGACTTTGGAGCCCTGCACCTCGTGCGAAAGGTAGCGCGGACTCTCGGCCACGATCTTGAAGCCGTAGACCTTGGCGAGCGCGTGGCGGGCCAGTCGCTTGGCCACATTCTGTTTGTCCTTGGGGTGAATGTCGTGGGCTTCGCCGAGGTCGTTGATGACCGCCTGACCCGTGTTGGGCAGCTTGAGGGTCAGGGTCTGCGCCTCCTGCAATTCCGCCCAGGCACTGTCACCGGGCTGGGGCTGTTCCTCCTTGAAATCCGCCAACTGAACCCAGTAAAACGGAAAATCCCCCTGCGCCCACTCCTTGCGCCAATGGGTGATCATCAACGGAAACAGCTTCCGGTAATTGTAGGCGCGGGCGGCATTGCTCTCCCCTTGATACCAAATGGCCCCCTGCAAAGTGTAGCCGATGATCGGATGCAGACAGCCGTTGTAGAGATTGCCGGGACGGGCGTTCCCCTTCATCTGGTCCACCGGACTCTGCGGCGCACGTCCCTGAGCGCCCCCATCACGCCACTGCTCCAGCGCCTTGAGCCAAGCCTCGGTGTTGGCCTCAAGATTCTTCTCGCGAGCGGACCAGTCATCCAGGTAACTCTTGAAATCAGGATCCGCCGCCAGCACTCCGCGCGGCACCCAAGCCTCCGCCGCAGATCCGCCCCAGGCATTGTCGATGAGACCGATCGGCACCCCGAGCGCCTGATGCAAGGTCCGCCCAAAGAAATACCCGACCGCAGAGAACTGCCCGATCGTCTCCGGGGTGCAAACATCCCACTTGCCCACAAAATCCTTCTGCGGCTGCTGGATGCCCACTTTCGGCACCGTGATGTGACGGATCAGAGGATATTTGGCGGTCAATGTTTCCAGGTCCGGATCATCGGCACTGGTCACGGACCACTCCATGTTGGATTGCCCGGAACAAAGCCACACTTCCCCAACGAGCACATCCTGAATCAGCACCGAGCTCGATCCCTCCACCTTCAACTGCCGCGCCACGGCGGAGGCCTCCAACGGCTGTAGCTTGGCCATCCACTTTCCGTCCGTCCCTGCCTTGGCAACCACCGACTGCCCCGCGAACTGAACGGTCACATCCTGCCCGGCATTGTCCCATCCCCAGATGTTCACCGGGCGGCTCCGTTGCAAGACCATGTGATCAGTGAAAATCGCAGGCAACTTCACTTCCGCGAAAGCGAAGCCACTCCCGGCGACCAGGGAAAGAACGGCAAAGAGGGTTTTCTTCATCACCCAAGGATTTATTCGAAAAAGCCAAAAGGGCAACCTCGGACTTTTCAGGTCGACCACAAGGGATCCGCCGCTCCAGAAACTCAAGGATCCACAGGGACCGCCGCAATCGAGATCACCAGTCGGTCCTGTTCCAATCGCATCCCGGAGATTCGCTTCAACACCGCCTGCAATTCCGGAAGGTCCGCATCGAATCGATACATGTGCAGGTTCCGGTAGTTCTGGATAAAGGCAGGCGGGACCGTCCGCCCGGGGACATCGATGTCCTCCAGCATCAGTTGCCAGGTGTTTGTCTCCGAACGCGCCACCGTGAACCGGAACGTGCCGTTGAGGAATCGTTTGCCGCGCAATTCCTGGCTCATCTCCGCCACCAATCCCTGCGGCAGGATGGACCGGACCCGGGCCGTGGTCCGGTAAGTTTCGAGCCAGGGCGAGGTGGCAATCCAGGTGTTGAGAATCTCCACGGTCAGGGGCACTTCAGCCTCTGTTCCCGCTTCGGCGGCCTTTCGGATCTGTTCCGCAGCGGCCTTGGCCCGCGCAACGGCCGCCGGTTCGGGTTGCAGCGGTTCCAGCACCAACGCGCTCTGGTCCACAAACTCCGCCAGGGCCCGGTGTTGCATCACCCCGGTCATCACCGCGCAGGTGCCCAACCCCAGAAAAAAGGCGAGGACGGCAACCGGCAAAACACAGCCTCCCCAGGAGGGCTCTTCATTCATTCAACAACCAACTCCCGGGAAAGCTCCCGGTCAACGATGGATCCCAAACTCGGCGCGTCGGTTCGCGGCGTGGGCACTCTCCGAATCACTCGCGTCCGCAGGGTAATCCTCGCCGTAGCTGACCGTTTGCACCCGGCCCGGGTCGACCCCGAACTGCACAAGCGCGGCGCGCACCGCTTGCGAACGGAGTTCCCCAAGGTTCCGGTTGTAATCTGGCGTGCCCACCGCATCCGTGTGCCGCGCGATGATCAGCTTCGAGGAATTGCTGCGGAGATACTCGGCGACCCGCTGGACCTTGGCGAGCTCGGCGTTGGCGATTTCATACTGGTCGAAGCCAAAATAGACCGCCGGGAACAGGTCCCGCTGCACATTCGAACTGAAGAAGTTGACGCCATTGGTCCTCCCGACCAGCGGAATATCTTCGCCGTAGCCGCCCTCGCCTGAGCTGTCGTAAACATCGCCGTAAGCACTGGCGGAACCTTCCGAACCTGAGCTCCCTCCCAGCGACGGACTCCCCTTCCGATTCGCACAACCGGTCATTCCAAAGGAGAAGACCACGACCAGCGTCGCTGCGTGGAGAAGAACGAGGTGAGTGAGACGGGGATGGGTCGATTTCATGAGTTCTGCGATGGAGTGAAAGGATCGGTCAGCGGGACCAGGCAGGTTCGGAGACTTCGCCAAACCCGCTGATCACCGAGGTGCGCGTGTTCGTTTCCACGTCGTGCACGTAGAGACTGCCCGACTGCACATAAGCGATGTGTTGGGAATCCGCCCCCCAGACCGGAGTCTCGGCGTTGGCTCCGTTCGTCAACACCCTCGTGCTCCGCGTCCTCAAATCGTGCACGGCCACTTGATTCCGACCGCCTTCCCGAACGTTGAAGGCGATCAGGTGCCCATTGGGTGCCCAGTCCGGCTCCACGCAATAGGCGTGCCCCGTATCGATCCGCTGCGGACGCCCCCCCTCCGCGGAAATCACAAAAAGTTGCGGCGCACCCGTCGCGTCCGAAACAAACACAATGCTCCGCCCGTCCGGCGACCAGCAGGGCGAGGATTCCACGAACCGCGATTGCGTGAGGCGCTTGGCCCGCCCTCCCCGCACCGGAACCACGAACAGTTCGGGGTTGCCGCTCGCACTCATCGTGCAGGCAATCCGGTCGCCCGACGGCGAAAATGAGGCTCCCGTGTTCGTGCCCGGCTCCGCCACAACCTTCTGGCGGCGCCCGGTCGGCAGGTCGATCAGATAGATGTCAGCGAACCCGTTCAAATATCCCGTGTAAGCCAGAGCGCGCCCGTCCCGGCTCAGGGCGGGGCTGACGCTGATGGATTGGTCGTGCGTCACCTGCTGCAGGTTGGCACCGTCGTAATCACAGATGTAGAGCTCTTTGCGACCCGTCTTTTTTACGGAAAAAGCCAGCCGCGACTGCGAGATCCCCGGAACCCCCGTGATCGCCGCCACCGCGTCGTCCGCAAAACGATGCGCCAGCGCCACGGCGGTGCCCCCGTTGTATTTCCGTTCCAAAACCACGTTTCCGTCCGGGCTCACCACCCGAGCCTGCAGATTCCCGGGCTGAGCATTTCCCTCGATCCGGAACGCCCCGGCCGGCGTGGGCTGAAACCGGATCCGCCCCGAGCGACGCAAATCAGCGCTCACCGTCTCCATCGCCTCCACCCCCGCAGCCCCCTGAAAACTGCGCAACGCCACCGGGAACCCACGCTGCCCGGTGATGGTGATTTCCACCGGTTGCCCGAGCAAAATGCTGGCAAAGCCGGCGCCCGCCATGCCGATCACCAGAAGAACGTTGAAAAACTCGGAGCGCATTCCTTAATATTCGTCGAAGATTTTAAAATGTCAAAGGTAAGAAACTCCTTGAAGTTGAGTTTCCCTTTGGGGATTTCACGTCAGGATTTCCTGACGCAATCCAAATCCCACCCCTAGACGGCCGCCCTGGCCTATCTTGCGACCCTTAGATGTCGAAATTTAATAAAATGGCGTAGGTAGCTCCACCGACCCCGGTCGGCAACGGCTCCACCAGACTCACCCGGCTCACCGCCTCTTGGACCGAACGATCCATCTCCGCGTCGCCCGATTTCGCCACCACCCGGGCGGAGACGATGTCCCCTTGACGCCCGATGACGATCTCCACCCGCACCCGGTATTTCGAGCCAGACTCGACCAGGCCATGCGGTTGCTGCCATTCTGAAAAATAGACTTCCTTGACCCTCAGGTGAAACGCGGAAATCGGGCTCATCGGTCCCCCGCTTCCTCCCGGGCCCGCCCCAAACCCGTTGGAGCCGGATCCCGAACTGGAACCGGTTCCCGGCTTGACACTGGCAGCGACCGGACCGGGAAGCGGAACAGCGCGGACTGGGCCCGCGACCGGGGGAGCCGACCCGGGAGGCGGCGGGGAAACTGGCACCGGTGGTTTTGCCTCTGGAATGGCGGCCTTGGGAGCAGGCTTCAAGACCACCGGTTTCGGCGCGGGTGCCGGCTTGAGCTCCACGCTCTTGGGCGGCTCGGGCGTTGGTTTTGAAGCCGGTTTGAGGACCACTTCCTTGGGTGTCTCCGGCTTGGGGACAGGCTTGAGCACCACTTCCTTGGGTGGCGCGGGCTTTGGCGGAAGCTGGGGAACCGGTTCCGGGCGCGGCGCCGGAGGTTCCGTAGACTGCGGCAGGGGAAGATCAGACTCCGGTTCTTCGGTCACGAGCCCGGGCAGTTTCGGGAGACTGGCGACGACATCCTTCACGGAGACATCGACCCAGTTCACCTCATTCATGGCGACCGGAGCCGCCCCTCCACCCCCGCCCAAATCTCCCGGGAGGACCAGCGAAAGCGGCTTCTTCATGCTGGAGACGATGAGCAAGAGGCCGCCCCGTGGATGAAGAGGACGATCGCAAATCTCCAGACGAAGCCATCCCCGGGCAGAATGCCGTGACGCCTCAACCGGGCAGAACCGCTGGAGACGGGCGAATTCACCGGGTCACTCTTCGGGTTTGGTGATCACCCCCACCTTGGTGATGTTCACCTCTTTGGCAAGGTCCATCACCGCCACCAGATCCTCCACCAGGAGTTGCCGATCCGCCCGGATGACCAGGGCGCTTTGAGGGTCTTTGGCATGCAGCCGCATCAGGGCTGCCCGCAAAACGGCGGGCGTCATCTCCTCTTCCCCGAGAAACATTTGCCGGTCCCGGTTCACCGAGATGACGTGCACTTGGCTGGGATCAATCGCATCCCGGGAGGCCTTGCTCGTCGGGATCGTCAAATCGGCGCTCTCCGCCAGAAACGGAGCGGTCATCATGAAAATGATCAACAACACGAACGCCAAGTCCAACAACGGCGTGACGTTCAGCTCCGCTAAACTTCCGAAAGAGGCATCCAACACGTTGTTCGTCTTGCGCGACATCTCGTTTGGAAAAGGAGGTTATTGACCGCTCTGTTGTCGGCGGAGCGCCGCTTGCTGGGCGATGGGATTGATGGGGGGCCCCTCGGGCACACGGGCCGCGGCGCGGGGCGGCAAAAAGGATTCGATGGGCGGAGCCGCCCCAACAGCGCCGGGATGAGCCGGCACCAGAGGCATCGGGTCAGGATACGGAGGCATGGTCGGCGCGGGACCGGGACGATAGGAATCGTAACCATCCCGGGAAACCGGGGCTGCGTAGCTGAAGTTCACAAATTCCCGTTCGAACAGGGAAGTGAGTTCGGCGGAGAAATTGTGCATCTCGAGAATGTGGGTGCGAATCCGACTCACCAGAAAATTGTAACCGAACATGGCCGGGATGGCCACAAGCAAACCGACCACCGTGGTGACCAGTGCCGCGGCAACCCCGGGAGCCATACTTTGGATGCTGGCGGAACTGCCGGAGGAGGCCACCCCGCTGAAGGTCTCCATGACTCCCCACACCGTTCCGAGCAGACCGAGAAACGGGGCTCCACTCACCGCGGTCGCGAGGAAGGTCATCTTCGATTCCAGACTGACCACCGCCTCACCAATGGCCCGGTCCATGGCGTTGCGGACCGCCCCCATCTGATCCGGGGTGATCATCGCATCCGGCGGCAACCGTGACCTCCGGGCCTCCTCGGGATCGATCGCCCCAGTCAGATGAATCGCCAACTCCCGGCTGCCGGTGCGGTAAACTCCGTAGAGAGGCGATCCCGGAACGGAGAAATTTGCCTCATACGGCTCCATCACGGTTCGAGCCTTGCGAAAGCCAAACATGAAGCGGTAGTTCTTCTGCGCCGCGCCGCTGACCATGGCCAGCTTGCTGAACATCACGGACCAGCTGATCACGGAGAGCAGCAGCAGGCTTCCAGTGATGACCAACCCCGGCAAGTGCGACTCATTGAGGGCGTAGGAGAATCCCTTGGTCCCCCAATCCAGATTGTTGATGTTCAAGGCAAGAATGGGCGGCAGCATGGCGGCAGATGAGGAAATGTCGGTTTCGACTCCGGGCGAGAACTCAACCCGGAACGATCATTCATCTCACCGCGCCAGGCTTTCAACCTGCTTCTGACTGGAACACGAGGAAGCGTATTCAGAACCTGCTCGGTTCGGCACGCGACCTCCTTGAAACGTCACCCATTCCCCACCCTCAGCCTTCCGACGCGAGCAGGCGGAGCAATTCGTCCCGTTGCCTGGGGCAACCGCCAAAGGTCGCGACCAACCGTTCGGCCGGGGCCGACTCCGGATCGTGAATCCCGGTCCGCTCCGCCAACTGCCGCTCAAAGTGAAAAAGGGCCCGCAAATCGGCGGGCTTGCGATCCAGAAAATCGAGTCCGCGGCGCAAAAGATCGGCGATCTCCGGGATCGGTGTTTCGCGTTCGGCCACCAATTCCACCCAACGCACGAAACAGGCGGCGGCCAGAGTGTTGAGGTAAGCGGCTCGGATCCCGGCTCGCGGCTGGAGCACATTCACCTCTTTGAGGGTGTGCAGATCCCCTCCCCGGCTCGGAACGTAAACCAGCTCCGCCTCGAAAAACAGGTCCAGCTTCCCCGCAAAGGGACTGGCCGGACGCAAGGCCCCCTTGGCCGCCGTTTTGATCAGCCCCTTCTCATCACTGCACCAATGCACGATGAGACTGGTCTCAGTCATCGGAGAGGTGCGGATCAAAGTCGCCATCGTCTTTTCCACCAGGTGCAGGTGTCTGTGATTTGACTGCAGGAGCTTCGGCTCTATTTTGCACGCTCCCGGAATTTCAAAGATCCGGGAAACCTTCCACGTCATCATGGCAGACGCAAAAGCTCAAACAGTCAACCTTCTGGCACTCGACACCGACGAGTTGAAGGGCCGCCTCGGCGCCCTCCGGAGGTATCTTTGACTACGCTGCGCTGATCCAAAGACTGGCCGATGAAGAGGCCAAAATGGCTGAGCCAGGGTTCTGGGACAACCAGGAAAGCGCCCAGACCGTGATTTCCGCGGTCTCCGGCATGCGCGCCAAAATCAATCCGATGCGGGAGTTGGAGAAGCTTGTCGGCGACCTGGAGGTCCTGCGCGAGATGGCTCAGGAGGGCGATGAGGAGTCCATCCTCGAGCTCTCTCAGACCTTCCCGCTCGTCCGTCAAAAGCTCGACGCTCTGGAACTGCAACTCCTCATGAGCGGCGATCATGACCAGAACAATTGTTTCCTCACGATCAACGCCGGAGCCGGAGGGACCGAGGCCTGCGACTGGGCCGACATGCTCCTGCGCATGTACCAGCGCTGGGCAGAGCGCCACGAGTTCGCCGTCGAAATTCTCGAACACCAGGCCGGGGACGAAGTCGGGACCAAGTCGGTCACGATGCGCATTTCCGGGGAATACGCCTTCGGCAATCTCAACACCGAGCGAGGCGTGCATCGCCTCGTGCGCATCTCCCCCTTCGATGCCGCAAAAAAACGACACACCTCGTTCGCGAGTGTCGATGTCACCGCAGAAATCGATGACAACGAGGGCAAGATCGAAATTCTGGAAAAGGATCTCGAAATCACCACGGCCCGGGCCGGAGGCAAAGGCGGTCAGAACGTCAACAAAGTGGAGACCGCCGTTCACCTGTATCACATCCCCACCGGTATCCGGATCCGCTGCACCGAGGAACGGACCCAAGGGAAAAACCGGGAAGGAGCCATGCGCATCCTCCGGTCCAAACTCCTCCAGCTCGAGGAAGACCGAAAACGGTCCGAGATGGAACGGATTTACGGGGAAAAGGGGGACATTGCTTGGGGGAACCAGATCCGCTCCTACGTCTTTCAACCCTATCAAATGGTCAAAGATCTGCGCACCGGCTACACCATCGGCGATGTCCGTGACGTCATGGACGGCAATCTCGACGGGTTCATCGAAGCCAAGCTGCGCGGTCAAAAGCGGGGCGACGATGATCCGGACGATTGATCGATCGGCTTCCGGCATCACTCCCCCTTGATGGAGATCGAAATCCTCACCATCTTTCCGGAAATCTGCCGAGCCCCGCTGTCGGAGAGCATCATGAGGCGGGCTCAGGAGGCTGGCTTGGTCCGGCTTCGAATCCACGATCTCCGGGATTGGACCACGGATCGGCACCGCACCGTGGACGACGAACCCTACGGTGGCGGGGCCGGAATGCTCATGAAAGCGGACCCGTTCTTCCGGGCCGTCGGTGAGTTGCGGCGCTCAGACAGCCGGGTGATTCTTCTGACCCCGCAAGGCAGGGTGTTCCGTCAGTCCACCGCCCGCGACTGGGCCCGCAACGAGTCCCACCTGATCCTCCTTTGCGGTCATTATGAGGGCGTGGACCATCGGGTCGTCGAGGTCTTGGTGGACGATGAAATTTCGATAGGCGATTACATTCTCACGAATGGAGCGATTGCCGCCGCTGTTGTGGCCGACGCCGTGATCCGCCTCATCCCCGGGGTTCTGGGAGATGCCCGTTCCCCGGTGGAGGAGTCCTTCGCAGAGCCCGGTCTTCTGGAAGCCCCGCACTACACCCGCCCGGTCGAATACCAGGGCCTGAAAGTTCCGGACGTCCTGCTTTCCGGACACCACGGTGAAATCGCCAAATGGAGACAATCCCAGGCCCTGGAACGAACCCGCCGCAACCGGCCCGACTTGCTGGATTCCCCGCCCGAATCGCCCCTCAGTTCAACGGAGCCGCCGTGACTTGGGTCCGGCGTTTGGCTTCACCGGTCTCGTGAACGTGACGGATGTCTTCACCTTGCTCAATGAAGACCACGTCCTCGGCGATGTTGACCGCGTGATCGCCCACCCGCTCCAGGGCCCGCACAATAAACGTGAGATGCAGGTGCGTCCGGATGTCGACCGGATGCACTTCCATGGCCCGGGTGAACTCCTTGGTCAACGTGCGATGGCGCCGATCCAACTCCCGGTCCCGCGCGATCACGGACAAGGCGAGCGGAACATTGCCCTCGGCGAAGGCCTTCATGCAATCGCGGATCAATTCCTTCGAAAGCTGCAGGACCGGCTCGATGGTTTTGCACAGAGCGGCTTCCGGTTGCTTGTTCATTTTCCGGGCCCGCCGGGCCACGGTCACCGCCTGATCCGAAACCCGCTCCAGGTTGGAAGCGATCCTCATCGAGGCGAGCACCACCCGAAGGTCCTGGGCCAATGGGGAATAGCGGATGAGAATCTCCATCGCCTCCCGGTCGATCAACCGCTCCAACTCGTCCACCTCATCGTCCTCCCCGATCACTAGGCTGCAAAGAGTCGAATTCCGATCCAACAATCCACGACCGGCACTCTCCAAATTGCGTTGGGCGATGCTCGACATCGTGAGCAATGAGTTCCGGAGCTCCCGCAAAGCCGTGTCGAAAAGGGCGAGGGAATGGTTGTTGACGTTCTTCATGTTTGGGGGGCAAAGCAAGGTGAGACTCCCCGACCTGCAAGCATCAGGAACTCCGATCTCGGCATCAACGGATCACGGACAGGGACTGCAGACACCCCAGAGAGTCGACTCCAAACAAAGCAGATTTTTCGCAAAAAAACAAGACCAAACGCCCCCCCAAGGCCCCGAGCGGACGACCTGGGAGAATCCCTTACACCCCCGTAAAATGAGCCATCCGAGCCTCCGCCAAAAACAGGGCGGGCGCAGGGTCGACTGGACCGAACGACTTCCGAATAGAATCTATTTTTCTGCCTCACAAAAATTTTAAAAACTCACCCCACCCACCACCAAATCTGGCGGGCCTTCGGGCCTTGCCGGGTTCAATCCAACGGAGCGGGACTGCAGGCTTGTTCGGGCGCGCCGACATCGACCAGTTCCCGGAGACTCTCCTGAAAATTGTCAATGACCCGCTCCCAGCAAACGCCCAAAGCCTCTGTTCTGGCGGCCGCCCGCAACTCTCCCCAATCCCGCTGGTCGAGCGCCTGCACGCAACAGGCCAAAAAGGCCTCCTCGTCCGAGAACGGAGCGGTGAAGCCGTTCACCCCATGCCTCACGTGACGCCGCGCCGCCGCGTAGCTGTAGGCCACCACCGCCAAGCCGCTGGCCATCGCTTCCAACACCACATTTCCGAAAGTCTCGGTCTCGCTGGCAAAGATGAAGAGATCCGCGGACGCGTAATGCCGGGCCACATCCTCCCCAAACTTCGGGCCCACAAAGATGCCCGCTGGATAAGCCGCCTCCAATTCCGCCCGCTTCGGTCCTTCCCCAACCAACACTCCCTTGAAACCGGGATGCACTTTCCCCATTGCTTCCATGGCCCGGACCACCAACGGCAGGTTCTTTTCGGCAGCGAGACGACCCACATAAATCGCCACCGGGTCCCCGGGACCGGCCCCCCACTCCCGACGCAGCGATTCATCTCGCTTGCCGGGGTGAAACAGATCCGTATCGACCCCCTTCGGCAGGAGAGCCAGGTTTCCGAATCCCTCTCCACCCAGAGCCTCCAAAACGTCCTCACAAGGGACATAGGTGCGAGCGGAGAGATTGTGCAGATACCGCAAATAAGCCATCGCGATCGGCTCAAGTCGCGGCATGTGGTAGTAGGACAAATACTGCTGGAAGTTGGTGTGATACCCTGTGACTACCGGAATCCCCAAAGTCCGAGCGGAATGGATGGCGGCGAACCCGAGCAGCGTCTCCGTCGCCACGTAAACAATGTCAGGACGTTCCCGATGCCAGCGGGAAAGCAGACGGGCCACCGTCGGGAAGCCGACGTGGATCCCCTCGTATCCCGGAAGCGGGAATGACATCACCTCCATGCCCTCCTCCTGCGCCTTCAACACCGCCGGCCGAACTAAGTCCACGCGATGCCCACGGTCGCGCAGACCGATCACCAAACGCTCCAGCGTCCGCGCCACTCCGTTGAGTTGCGGGGCATAAGTGTCTGTGACAAACGTCAGTTTCATGACAGGCGGGGGTGACCGTCGGATGCGGCTCACCTTTTAAAGGACCCTGGCGATTCAGCAAGGCTTACTGTGTTGCGATTCCGTCACCGCACGGTTCCCGGGTCACGATAACACCGATCCCACGATTTGCAGAAAATTTGCTGAGGTCCTCCCGGCCCTTCAGACTAACCGCCCAGTCACGTAGTCCGCCGTCAGGGTCTCCTTGGGCCGCCCGAAAAGATCCGTCGTCAGGCCGAACTCGACGAGTTTTCCCAGGTAAAAAAAGGCCGTCCACTCCGACACCCGCGTCGCCTGCTGCATGCTGTGGGTCACGATCACCACGGTGAACTCCTGCTTCAACTGGGTGATGAGATCCTCCACTTTGAAGGTGGCAACGGGATCGAGAGCGGAACAGGGCTCGTCCATCAAGAGGACGCTCGGCTTCACCGCGATGGCGCGCGCGATGCAAAGACGTTGCTGCTGACCTCCGGAAAGTCCGAACGCATTGTCTTGCAGCCGGTCTTTCACCTCATCCCAGAGCGCCGCCCCACGCAAACTCTCTTCCACTCTCCGGTCCAAAATCTCCTTGTCCCTCTCCCCGGCAATCCGCAATCCGTAAGCCACGTTCTCGTAAATGCTCCTCGGAAAGGGATTGGACTTTTGAAACACCATCCCAACTTCCCGCCGCAATTGCACCGGGTCCGTGTCCTTGGAATGCACGTCCTGTCCTTCCACTCGGATGCTGCCCCGCCGCACCCCAGAACCATCCACCCGGTCATTCATCCGATTGAAACAGCGCAGCAGGGTCGATTTTCCGCACCCGGACGGTCCGATGAACGCGGTCACTTCCCGACGCGGAATCTGCAGGTTGATCCCGAAGAGAACCTGCTTCGGACCATAATAAAAATCGACATCCTCCACCTGGATCGCCACCGGAGCGGGCGGGGGCGGCGAGACCGCGGAAGCAGTGGGAGGGGACAAAGTGTCCATGCGAGATCTTCCGTGAGAGCAAGGGGAATTCAAGCAGGCAATCGGGCTGTTTGTTTGCCAGGAAAGCAAAGAGATCGTCACATTGGCATTGAGTCTTGGCCCAATCGTGGAATGTGTGACGCTTTCGTCACCATCTCCCAATTTCCCCTTGCCACTCTGCGCCCCTATTAGTGTGGGGGTCAGTGGCCTTCCACCCCCCATCATCAACCCGACGCTTCAGACCGATGCAACCCTCTGTTTTCCTCTCCGCCGTCGTCCTCTCCAGCTTCCTGATCCTTGCGGAAACGGCAACCGCCCTTGAACCGGACGCCGCCCTTCCCCCATACCAAGTCGTCAGCGGAATCTCCGGCAACCTCAACTCCATCGGGTCGGACACGCTCAACAACCTCATGACTCTCTGGGCCGAGGGTTTCAAGGCCAAATACCCCAACGTGAACATCCAGGTGGAAGGCAAGGGCTCTGCCACCGCCCCCCCGGCCCTGATCGAAGGCACGGCCCAACTCGGCCCCATGAGCCGCCCGATGAAGGGCGAGGAGATCGATGCCTTCGAGAAAAAATTCGGCTACAAGCCTCTCGAAGTCAGGGTGGCCATCGATGCCCTCGCCGTGTTCGTCCACAAAGACAATCCCCTTCAGGGACTCACCCTGGAAAAAATCGACGGCATGTTCTCGAGCACCTTCACCCGCGGCGGAACCAATGTGGCGGAGTGGGGTCAGGCAGGACTTGATGCCTGGAAGGGACGCGCTGTCTCGCTCTACGGTCGCAACAGCGCTTCCGGCACCTACGGGTTTTTCAAGGAACAAGCGTTGGCCAAGGGCGACTTCAAATCCTCCGTCAAAGAGCAACCGGGATCGTCCGCCGTGATCCAGGGCGTTTCCGCCGATCTCTACGCCATCGGCTACGCCGGGATCGGATACGCCACTTCCGGTGTCAAGGCCCTCGCGCTGGGCGAGACCCCCGATGCCCTGGCCGCGGCCTCTTATGAGAATTGCCTCGACGGAAGCTATCCCCTGGCCCGCTTTCTCTACGTCTACGTCAATCGCAATCCGGCCCTTCCGATGGACAAACTCACCAGCGAGTTCCTCAAATTCGTACTCTCCAAGGCGGGCCAGGAAATCGTGATCAAGGACCATTATTTCCCCCTGCCCGCCAGCATGGCCAGTGAGGTGAGCGTTACCCTCAACTGAAGATCCTGGCCCCGGGACCCTCTATGTCTCCCTCCGAGCCTTCACCGCCGATCGTGGCATCGAAACCACCGCGCCCGGTCCCCGAGCGGTTTTTGGTTTCGCAGAGAACCTTGCGCCTGGACCGTCTGATGACCTCGATCATCGCCTTCGGCGGCGTCTGCATCGTCGTCGCGGTTTTCGGGATCTTCGCCTTCATCTTTTCGGAAGTCGTCCCGTTGTTCGGCAAAGCGCGGGTGGAGAAAACCGCGACGGTCCAGTTCCCGGTCACTGCGGACGGTCTCACCGGTCTCGACGAGTGGTCCCAACTCCCCTTCCACTACGATGGCCAGCGCACCCTTCGTTTCCAACCGGTTCAACCTTCGATCAATCAACCAAGCCAAGTCACCTTGCCGCTGCCCGACGCGGTGACCGTGACTTCCCGCCGTTTTGATCCGGAACACAACCGCCTCATCCTCGGCCTGAGCGACGGTCAGGTGGCCATTTACCAGGTCAAATATGCATCGTCGGCGGACGCGACCGGATCCACCGTGGTCAAGGGCAGCGTCTCATCGGAACGGCTTCTTCCCTTGCCCCCAGGCCAGCCGTTGCAGTCTGTGGATTACAAGGACGCTGGGGATCGCAAGCTCGTCGCGGTCGTCCAGGGGCAAGGGGCCTCGGCCAAGCTCCTGGTGGCCAGCCTCCGCCAGAGCCGCTCCCTGCTCGGCGCCGGCCAAGTCAAGATCGGTGAGAGCATTGACCTGACCGCCAAGCTGGAAGGACAACATCCCGAGCATGTTCTCATCCCCGGCACCGCCGACAGCGTGATTGTCGAGACCGACCGTCACGAGATTTTTTATCTCTTTTTGAAGAACTCGGCGTGGGAGTTGCGGCAGCGCTTCAGACCGTTCCCCGGTGAATCTTCCCCCCTGGCCGGGATCGATCTGCTCCTCGGTGACGTCTCCCTGGTGACCTGGAGCGACGCGGGCGACCTGCGGATCTTCAGCCTCTTTGTGCCTCCTGGAGAAACAACCCGGCTCTTCGGGCAGACCAAATCCTTTCCGGCCCTGCCCGGCGGCATTCTCCACTATCTTCCGAGCCAGCGAAACAAGTCCTTCGCCGTGGCCAACGACCAGTTGTTGCGCATCTGTCACGCCACGACCGAGGGCGTGCGCGCATCCATCAAACTCTCTTTCCGGCCGGTTGACTTGGCGATGGATGCCAAGAGCGAGCACCTCGCCTTGCTCGACAATTCCGGTGTCCTCCACCTCTACCAAGTCGATGATCCGCACCCTGAAGCCGGTTTCCGCGCCTTTTTCAGCCGGATCTGGTATGAGGGTTCCTCGAAACCGAAGCACGAATGGCAATCGACCTCCGGCACGGACGATTTCGAACCGAAACTCTCCCTGACCCCGCTCATCATCGGCTCGCTGAAGGGGACGCTTTACGCCCTGCTCTTTGCGGTGCCGATCGCCCTTTTGGCGGCGGTCTTCGTGGCCCAATTCATGCACCCGGACGTCAAGAAGGTGGTGAAACCGGTCATGGAAATCATGGCCTCCCTCCCGTCGGTGGTCCTCGGCTTCCTCGCCGCGCTCTGGCTGGCTCCGCTCATCGAGACGCGGGTCCCCTCGGTGATCGCCATCGTCATTCTCATCCCTCTCATCTCCGCCCTGATCGGGTTCGGTTGGAGCCTCCTCCCGGTGCGCCATCGCAATCTTCTCCCGAAGGGCTCCGAGTATGGGGTCCTGATCCCGATCGTGATCCTGATTGCGTGGGGCGGCTGGCATCTCGGGCCCATTCTCGAAAGGGTCTTCTTCGTGACCGACGCTCCGGACGGAAGCAAAATCGCCGACTTCCGCCTCTGGTGGCCCCAATTCACCGGCACTCCCTACGACCAACGCAACTGCCTGGTGGTCGGCTTCATGATGGGCTTCGCCGTCATCCCCATCATCTTCACCATCTCTGAGGATTCCCTCTCGAATGTCCCACCCTCCATCATTTCCGCCTCGGAAGCCCTGGGCGCAAGCCGTTGGCAAGTCGTCCGCACGGTGGTCCTGCCGGTGGCTTCGGCCGGGATCTTTTCGGCCCTGATGATCGGGTTCGGTCGGGCCGTGGGGGAGACGATGATCGTCGTGATGGCCACCGGGAACACCGCCATCATGGACACCAATGGCCGCTTGATCTTCGGCGAGTTCGGCCTCGGTCACGGCCAGTTTCCCCTGGCGGATCACTGGGACATCTTCAACGGCATGCGAACCCTCTCGGCGAACATCGCGGTGGAACTGCCCGAAGCCGCCGTTCACTCCACCCACTACCGCACCCTGTTCCTCGGTGCCATGGTGCTCTTTCTCATGACCTTCTCCCTGAACACCGCCGCAGAACTGCTGCGGCAGCGGCTCCGGGAGAAGTTCCGCATCGGTTAAAATGAGTTCCCTCCCCAAATATCGCCAGCAAACCCGCGGAGAAATCCAGGTCTGGCTTTGCGCTGCCGGGTTGGCGTGCGGTCTCCTCATGATCGGCGGGCTGCTTCTGCTCATCCTGGCCAACGGAGCCACCGTCTTCTGGCCCAAGCCGATCACCGAATGCACGGTGCGCGCCCAGGACGGCACGGAAAGCAAAATCAGTGGGGAAGTCGTCAAGACCCAACTCCGCCGCACCGCCGAGGGCGGGACCAAGACGGAAATTCAACTCTTCACCGGCAACAAGGATGCCTACGGACTCGGCTTCCGCTTCATCGACCGTGAATCCATCACCTCCGAAACCCAACCAGAGGATCTGATCCTGGCGGAACGCATGGAGTATGGCGACGCCATTTTCCGGCCGGTGCAGCTAAAGCGGAAGGACGGTTCCACCCTGCCCGCCACAGATCCCCGTTTCCACCAAACCTTGCAGGATCTCGTCAGAGAGGGGAATCACCTCCGGGACCGCATCCTCAGCTTGGAGAAGGGCCGCATCGGGAAGATCAACGCCCGCATCAAGGCCACCGAATTGCGCATCAAGGAGCTTCAAACTGACGGCAAGCCCCAGGCCGCCACCGAAATCTCCCGGCTCCGGAACCGCATCACCGCGGAACAAAAGAAGTTCGACGGCCTGATTCAAGAATCCCGCCAGTTGCGCGCCCAACTCGATGACGCTGAACTCGTCTGCCGACTTTCCAGCGGAGAAGAGCGCACCGTCAAAACCGGGAACATCGTTTTCTTTTTTGAGCCGAACCGACTCAGCCTCGGCCAAAAAATCTGGGTCTTCCTTCGGCGCGTCACGGAGTTCGCGACCTCCGAACCTCGTGAGGCGAACACCGAGGGCGGCATCTTCCCCGCCATTTTCGGCACCTTCGTCATGACGATCCTCCTGGCTCTTCTGGTGACCCCTTTCGGTGTGATCGCCGCCATTTACCTCCGGGAATACGCCAGCCAGGGTTTGCTGGTCCGCGTCGTTCGGATCTGCGTGAACAACTTGGCCGGGGTTCCATCGATCGTCTTCGGCGTCTTTGGTCTCGGCTTCTTCGTCTACGGCATGGGCTCGTTCATCGACGGCGGCGCAAAGGTGCCCCTTCCCCCAGTCTGGTGGCTCGCCGCAGCCATCGGCTTCATCGTGTGCCTCACCGTCTCCCTGCTCCTCGCCGTGCAATCGCCGACCCCGGGCGGTGAGTCGGCCCGCCCGCGCGGGTTCGCCTCCCGCCTCAAACCGCTCGTGGCCACTCTCGCCGTCGCGCTCGGAGTGGTCACCCTCTTCCAATGCCCCTATTTCCACGGCTTCTTCAGTTCGAGCCTCCCCACCCCCACGTTCGGCACCGGTGGCATTCTCTGGGCCTCCCTGACCCTGGCGCTGATGACCCTGCCCGTCGTCATCGTCGCCACCGAGGAAGCTTTGGCTGCTGTCCCGCGAGGCGTCCGGGAAGCCGCGCTCGCCTGCGGTGCCTCCAAGTGGCAAACCATTCAACGGGTGGTGCTGCCCAGCGCGCTTCCGGGCGTGATGACCGGAGTTATTCTCGCCATGGCCCGGGGCGCTGGTGAGGTCGCCCCCCTCATGATCACCGGCGTGGTCAAACTCGCCCCTTCCCTGCCCCTGGACCTCGATGCCCCCTACATCCACGCGGAGCGCAAGTTCATGCACCTCGGCTTCCACATCTACGACCTCGGCTTCCAATCACCGGACTCCGAGGCCGCCAAGCCGATGGTCTTCGCCACCACGCTCCTTCTGATTCTCCTCGTCGTCGTTCTCAACCTGGCAGCGATCTCCTTGCGCACCCATCTGCGCCGCAAATACCAGGCCAGTGCGTTCTGATGCCGAGCCGGTCCCAAAGCTATGCCTCCAGAGCCCGCCACTCCCGCTTCCCCGACCACCGACTTCTCCGCCCAGGGCGAACCACTCAATCCCGCCTTCATCGAAGTGGATCACTTCCATTTTTGGTATGGCGCCAAGCAGGCCATCCAGGATATCAACATGGAGATCCCGGAACGGCAAATCACCGCGTTCATCGGCCCCTCCGGTTGCGGCAAGACCACCTTACTGCGCAATCTCAACCGCCTGAACGACCTCATCGAAAACATTCGCCACGAAGGCGATATTCGCATCGACGGCCAAAGCCTCTACGATCCCTCTGTTGAGGTGATCTCCCTGCGCAAACGCGTCGGCATGGTCTTTCAGAAATACAATCCCTTTCCCAAAACCATCTACGAGAACGTCGTCTTCAGCCTCCGCGTGGCCGGCCGGAACGCCAAGGCGGAACTCGATGAAGTCGTCGAGCGCAGCCTGCGCGGCGCGGCTCTCTGGGACGAAGTCAAAGACAAGCTCCACGAGAGCGCCTACGGTCTCTCCGGCGGTCAACAACAGCGCCTCTGCATCGCCCGAGCCATCGCCAACCGACCGCAGATCCTGCTGATGGACGAACCTTGCGCCGCCCTCGACCCAGTGGCCACCCTCAAAATCGAGGCGCTGATGACCCAGCTCAAAGAGGAGTTCACCATCGTCATCGTGACCCACAACATGCAGCAGGCCGCCCGGGTGTCCGACCGGACCGCCTACTTCTTCATGGGCCGCCTCATTGAATACGGGCCCACCTTGCAGCTCTTGTCAAAACCGCGGGAGAAGGCCACCCAGGATTACATCAGCGGCCGCTACGGTTGACCCGCGCCGGCAACGGCCCTCAATGCGACTGGCAGAAGTTCTCGAACCGGTCCAGCCCCTTCTTGATCACATCGAGACTGGTGGCGTAGCTCAACCGGACGCTGTGGTCATGACCAAAGGCCACACCGGGCACAGCGGCCACTTGGTAACGGCTCAACAGTTTCTCCGTGAGGTTGATCGACTTGATCCCCATCGGACTGGTGTCGACCAAAAAGTAAAACGCGCCATCCGGTTCCATCACGCGCACGTTGGAAATCGACCGAAGGCGCTGCAGCATGTAGTGGCGCCGCATGTCAAACTCATCGCGCATGTCACTGACAAATCCCTGATTCGCAGTGATCGCCGCCAGCGCTCCATACTGAGCGAAGGTGGTCGGGTTCGAAGTCGTGTGGCTCTGGAAGTTGTCGATCGCGTTGGCGATGGGAAGGGGCGCGGCCAGATACCCCAGGCGCCAGCCGGTCATGGAATAAGCCTTGCTGAAGCCGTTGACCGTGATGGTGAGCTCCTTGATTTGCGGGCTCAACGAGGCGATGCTGATGTGCTCCTTGCCGTTGTAGATCAGTTTCTCGTAAATCTCATCGGACAAGACCAGGATGTCCTCTGCCACCGCGATCTCGGCGATGGCCTCGAGTTCTTCCCGGGTGTAAACCGCCCCGGTCGGGTTGTTCGGGCTGTTGATGATCACCATCTTGGTCCGACCACTCATGTGGTTGTCAAAGTCCTCCGCCGTCAGCTTCCATCCGTTCTCGAACTTGGTGTCCACAAAGATCGGCACCGCGCCCACCGACTTGACCATCTCCGGGTAGCTCGTCCAATACGGGGCCGGGATGAGCACCTCGTCCCCCGGGTTGCACACCGCCGCGATCGCGTTGAACACACTCTGCTTGGCCCCGCAACTGACGATCACTTGCTCCTTGGTCACCTCCACGTGATTTTCCAAAAGCAACTTGTCGGCGATGGCCTGCCGCAACTCCGGGATCCCGGAGGACGCGGTGTATTTGGTCTTGCCCTGCTCCAACGCGGCGATCGCGGCGGCCTTGATGAAGTCCGGCGTATCGAAGTCCGGTTCCCCGGCACCGAAACTGGCGATGTCGATCCCCTCCGCCTGCATCTTTTTGGCCTGGGCAGTCATGGCCAGGGTCATGGAGGGAGAGAGGGAACGAATGGTCTCAGCGATGGCGTCTTGAGCGATGGAATGGGCGAGTGTTTTCAATGGGCTTGGAAGTAAAGTCGGGTGGAGTCAGGCAGCAGGAATTGAATGAAACAACCGCGGCCAGTTCAGGACCTCGGCCCCCGCAGACCTTCGGGAACCGACTGCTTTTGCCACGTCCATTCCAATGCCGCCGGGGATCTTTCCATTAGCCCGAATGCCCCTCGGCGCAAGGAATAATGGGAACTCAGTTCACGTCTCCGGGGCCACCACAAGTCGCAAGGTGGTCCAAGGCCCGGCATCCACCCGCGAGTCCAACCGCAGTCCCGTCGCCGAGGCGGCCTCCACCACGCCTCCCGCCTGCTCCCCCAGAATGCCAGAAAGGATCACAGTGCCTTCCTCCCGGACCGCCCGCCGAATCCGCGGCATCGCCGCCCGCAGAATGTCACTAAACAAATTGCCCAGCACCAGGTCGTAGGCCTGCTCCGGTTCCCAGCACAAGACGTCCGCCTCTGCCCAACTTACCCGAGCCCCGCCCGGCGCCCCATTGGTCTCCCAATACCGACGCGCCGCCGCCACCGCCAGCGGATCGTTGTCCAAACCATCCACCCGGGAAGCCCCCAACTTGGCGGCGGCAATCCCGAGAATCCCGGTTCCACACCCCAGATCAAGCACCTCAGCCCCCGCGACGCCACCCCGCTCCGCCTCCGCCACCAGCAAGTCCAAGCAGGTCGCCGTGGTGGCATGATCCCCGGTCCCAAACGCGACCCCCGGAGGAAAAATCAAGAGCTCACGGCCCGGGTGCGCCGCCCGCAAAGCCTCCAGAAATTCAGCCCGATCGTCCAGGGTCAGGACAAAGCGGTCCCGGATCGGCAACACATACCCGAGCCACTCCCGAGCGGCCACGGCCACCCAATCCTGATCGCCGATCTCGTCGATCTCCCCGCCCCAGAGCTCGACCAAGCGCCGCGCCTGTTCCCCGTCCTGCAGAAAGGCCTCGATGCGAATCTCCGAGCTTCCCGGTTGCTCGTGGAAACAGGCGAAGATTTCGGCCAAGGCGAACGACGCCTCCCACTGCGCCTCTTCCCCCGCAGAAATATCCCTGGTCCAACGGAACATACGTCGCTGATCAGATACCCGTGAACGAAGGAGAACCGCTCCCCCGTGGGGCGAAAGAAGAGCGGGTGATGAGATTCGAACTCACGACATCAACCTTGGCAAGGTTGCGCTCTACCCCTGAGCTACACCCGCGTGAAACGATTGGCATTGCCAACCGGACCGCTATTATCTGACGAGGCGTTGTTTTGGCAAGCTCATTTCAAAAAAAAATCCCTTCCGGTCTCGTGCGAGCGGGTGCAGTTTGCGCTCATGCCTCTTCATGATCGGCTCCGGCAAATCCTCGAAACCAAGAAGGGCGAAGTCGCCCGCCTCAAACCAAAGGCCGGACTCCTCAAGGCGGCCGCGACCGAGCGCAACGATTTCCGTTCCCTCGAGGCCGCCCTCACCGCCAACCACGAATCCCTGGCCGTGATCGCGGAAATCAAGAAGGCCTCCCCTTCCGCCGGCGTGATCGCCGTAGATTTCGATCCCGTCGGCATCGGCAAGGCTTACGAAGCCGCCGGAGCCAGCGCCATTTCCGTGCTCACGGACGAAGCCTATTTCCAGGGCCACCTCCGCTTCATGACCCGCGTGCGCGCCGAGGTGGGCATCCCGGTGCTGCGCAAGGATTTCATCATCGATGAAGTCCAAATCCACGAAGCCGTCGTCGCCGGGGCCGATGCCATTCTCCTGATCGTCGCCGCCCTCGAGCAAGCCCAGCTCATCGATCTCCTGGAGACCGCCACCGCCTTCCAGCTCGATGCCTTGGTCGAGGTTCACGACCTCGCGGAAATGGAGCGCGCCCTCGACACCGAGGCCCGCATCATCGGCATCAACAACCGCAACCTCCACACCTTCGAGGTCGATCTCCGCACCACGGAAATCCTGAGCCAGGAATTGCCGCCGGACATTGTCCTCGTCAGCGAAAGCGGCATCAAGACCCGGAGCGACGCCGAAAAGGTTCGGTCCTGGGGGGCGGACGCCATCCTGGTGGGCGAGGCCCTGATGCGTTCCGGCGACGTTCCCGGCATGCTCCGGGACCTGGCGGTTTCGTGAGCCCGTTTGCCCTCAAACCAGGGCCACGGCCCGGCACCATCCCGCGCTGGCCCGCTCAATCTTGACCGGCAGACAGGAGACCCAAAAACCGCTGGCCCGGGGGATCTTGCCGAGGTTGGCGAGCTTCTCGATCTGGCAATACTCCCGCTCGATGCCCGCGAAATGGGCCGGCCAAATGTGTTCCCCGTTTCCGGTCCTGGCAAAATCCTCCTTCATGTGCCGGAAGGGACGATCGATGGTGTAGGCATCGATGCCGATCACCCTCACCCCCTGCTCAACCAGCCACAAGGTGCCGTCCCGCCCAAGCCCGGGCTGTTGAAAGTAGGCCTTCGAGCCGAGCCGCTCATCGGCCCCGGTCCAAAGCAGAACGATGTCCCGCGGTCGCAAGACATAGCTCATCGCATCGAGCCGTTCGCGCAACCGTTCCACGGTGATCTCCTCCCCATCGGCCAGATCTCGGACATCGATCCGCACCCCGGGAGCAAAACACCAGTCCAGGGGGATCTCATCTATGGTCCGGGCCGGCTCCCCTCCGGACCGCGGACCGTAATGCCAAGGCGCATCGACGTGAGTGCCCGTGTGCGTCATGGCCCTCACCGTCTCCACCGCCCAACCCAGCCCGCCGGAGACCCGCAAATCCCGGCGCCGCGCACCGAAAAGCCACCGCATCTGCCAGGCTCCCTTGCCATGATCGTGATACCGGATGCGAGCCGGCCAGGGCTCACTGACCGCCCTGTCGGCCAGCGGAACGCTGAGATCGATCATCTCCTGAAATTCCATGGTGCCATCGGGCCCGGGTTCCGACCCCTTTTTGATCCCCTTCCCGTTCATGCCTCAGGCAGACCGCCTCCGCCAGGACTTCTTGATTGCAACTCGGGAAAATCCCGCCTCTCATGACCTCATGCGCCCCCTGTATCTATGCCTTTCGCTCTCCCTCTCCCTTGCCCCCGTCCTGTTGGAGGCCGCCACCCCGCTGCCGCCCTATGATCAACCGCCCCCGGCGGCCCCGCCTTACTACCGCGTCCGTTATGATGCCCCGGCCTCGCCCGCGCCTGGCGAGCTGATCTTTCCCGTCAATTACACCGTCTGGGTCCCGCCCGGAATCGCCACGCTCCGCGGCGTGATCGTCCACCAACATGGGTGCGGTGAAGGCTCCTGCAAATCCGGACAGACCGGCGCTTTCGATCTCCATTGGCAGGCCCTGGCTCAAAAACACGCCTGCGCCCTGCTGGCCCCGTCTTACGAACAGCCCGACAAGGCCGAATGCCAAATGTGGTGCGACCCCCGCAACGGTTCGGGCGCAGCCTTCCAAAAGGCCCTCACGGATCTCGGCTCACAGAGCGGCCATCCGGAACTCGCCACGGTCCCCTGGGCTCTTTGGGGACACAGCGGCGGCGGACACTGGGCCGGCGGCATCACCCTGACCCACCCGGAACGCGTCGCCGCCGTCTGGCTCCGCTCCGGAGTCCCGCTCCTCGAGGCCAATCCAGAGCGCGCCACCATCAAGCCTCACTCCATTCCCGCCGCCGCACTCTTGGTGCCGATCCTGTGCAACCCGGGCACCAAGGAGGGCCTGACCGTGAAGGACGGCCGATTCGCCGGAGTCTGGCCCTCGAACGAAGCGTTCTTCAAGGGAATGCGGGAAAAGGGCGCCCTCATCGGCATCGCGGTCGACCCGCTCTCTGCTCACGAGTGTGGCAATCAGCGCTACCTCGCCATCCCCTGGCTCGATGCCTGCCTCACCGCCCGCCTCCCGGAGACCCCGGGCGCATCCCTCCGTCCCATGCCCACGAATGATGTCTGGCTGGCCGCACTGCCCGGTTCCGAAGCGGTTCCATCCTCCCGCTTTCCCGGAAATCCCAACACCGCGATCTGGCTCCCCAATGCAACCATCGCCAAGTCCTGGATGCATTACGTCAAGGACACCGCCATCCCCGATCTCACGCCCCCTCCCGCCCCCACCGGGCTCCAACTGAACGGTTCCACCTTGACCTGGACCGCCGCCGCCGACCTCGAAAGTGGCATCGCCCATTTCCTCATCGAGCGGGCCGGGACCGTCATCGGCAAGGTTCCCGAGTCCCCCAAAAATCCGTTCGGACGCCCCATTTTTCAGGGCCTTCAATACAGCGACACCCCGACCGCGCCCCTCGTGGAGATGCGGTTTGCCGTCCCGGACGCAACCGGCACCTCGGCCGCAGATTATCGGGTGCGGGCCGTGAACACGGCAGGTCTGACCTCCCGGCATTAACCCGGGGCCCCGGCTGCGCCTTGGGACTCAGCGCGGCCGGCTCAGCTTTCGAT
>QQNE01000026.1 GCA_003402735.1 Verrucomicrobiota bacterium | reverse complement strand
TCCCGCGCCCTTTTCCCTCGAACTCCAGGCCCCCACCGTGCCGCTCGTGCGTGGTGGCGAACTGGCCATTCCCGTGAAGCTCACCCGCCGCCCCGGTTTCGACGCACCGATCGATTTCGTCTGCGACAACGCCCCCGTCGGCGTGACCTACCAGCCTGCGGAAACCATCGCCGAGGGCCGCACCGACGCCGTGCTGCGTGTCTCCGCCGAGTCCACCGCCCGACTCGGCACCGCGCCGCTGTCGGTCGTAGCCTTCACCCGCCGGATCACCAATCAACATGCCAACCACGGCAGCCCGGGCGAGCTCCGGGTCTCAGCGCCCATCATCCCGATCACCGTCGCCGAGCCGTATCTCAACCTCCGCAGTGATCCTGTCAGCGTCCGGCGCGGCGGCAGCATTCCTTATCGCTGGACGGTGACGATGAAGACCTCCTTCGAGGGCGAGGCGGAAGTGAAACTCCTCGGCCTGCCCAAGGGCGTCGAGGTCCGCGAACCGCTCCCGCGCGTCACCGCCAATGCAAAGGAAGTCGTTTTCCAAATCCACGCCAAGGACGAGGCCCTCCTCGGCCCCGTCAGCAATCTCGAATGCGAAGTGATCGTCCACGCCGCCGGCCAGGAAATCCGCCAGCGCACCGGCAAGGGCATCCTGCGCATCGATCCGAAACTTTGAACCTCACTCCACACATGAAACACCTCTTCACGCTGATCACCCTTCTCCTGCCGGCCACGCTCCTTGCCGAGTCCGTCCCCAGTTTCCGCCAGGACGTCATGCCCGTCTTCTTCCGCGCCGGTTGCAACGCCGGCACCTGTCACGGTGCCGCCAAGGGCAAGGACGGCTTCATGCTCTCGCTCTTCGGTTACGATCCCGCGGGCGACTACCAACGCATCGTCAACGACCTCGCCGGGCGCCGCGTCAATCCCGCCCTCCCGGAGCGCAGCCTGCTCCTCCTCAAGGCCATCGGCAAAGTGCCCCACACCGGCGGAGAACTCTTCACCACCGACAGCCCGCACTACCGTGTCCTCCACGACTGGATCGCCGCGGGCGCGCCCGACGACGTCGCCAACGTGCCCGACACCACCGGCATCGAACTGACTGAAGAAAGCCTGCTCTTCGAGGGCAAGGTCACCCGGGCCCAGGTTCGTGTCTTTGCCCGCCTCAGCGACGGATCCAAGCGCGATGTCACCCACCTCGCCCGTTACCACAGCAACAATCCCGCCGTCGCCGCCATCGATGACGACGGCCGTGTCAGTGCCGCCGCCGCCGGTGACACCCATGTCTTTGCCCGTTACAGTCGCTTCGCCATCGCCGCCAGCGTCACCGTGCTGAAGCCCGACCCGTTCGTCTGGCCGAATCCCGTCGCCCACAACTACATCGACCGTCACGTCTTCGACCGCCTGCAAAAGCTCCGCATCGCCCCGTCCGGACTCTGCGATGACGAGACCTTTCTCCGCCGCGTCACCCTGGATCTCGCCGCCCGCCCGCCCACGCCGGCGGAATACGAGGCGTTCATGGCAGACACCTCCAAGGACAAGCGCTCGATCAAAATCGATGAACTGCTCGCCGACGACGCCTTTGCCGACCTCTGGACCGCCCTCTGGGCCGAGCAACTCCGGGTCGTCGGGAGCAACTACGCGCCCGACACCATGGTCATCAAGGCCGCTGCCACCTACTACGAATGGATCCGCCGCCAGATGCGCGAGGGCAGGCCGCTCAATGAATTCGTCGCCGAAATGGTGACCGCCTCCGGGAGCAACCTTGCCAATGGTCCTGTCAATCTCTACACCATGCTCGTGCACAATGTCAGGGTCGAGCCCAAGCAGCTTGCCGCCGATTTCTCCCAGGTCTTCCTCGGCGTCCAGCTCCAGTGCGCCGAATGCCACAACCATCCCTTCGACCGTTGGAACATGAACGACTACTACAGCTTCGTCGCCTTCTTTAACGGCATCGAACGCAAGCCCGGAGCCGAGGCGCGGGAGAGACGCATCTTCTGGGACCTCGCCAAACCTCCGGTGCGGCATCTCGTGGACGACCGCCCCATGCGGCCCAAAACCCTCGGCTCGGACCAACCCCTCGCGGACACAGGCGACCCGCGTCCCGCCCTCGCCGCCTGGCTCACCGCCCCGGAAAACGAACTCTTCAGCCGCAACCTCGCCAACCGCATCTGGGCCCAGCTCATGGGCCGGGGCATCGTCCATCCCGTGGACGACGTGCGCGTGACCAATCCGCCGGTGAACGAACCCCTCCTCGCCGACCTCGCGACGCATCTCGTCGCCTCCAAGTTCAGCCTCCGCGACCTCGTGCGCGACATCTGCAACTCCCGCACCTATCAACTCAGCACGACGCCCAACGACACGAACCGCCGCGACATCCGGCAGTTCTCCCGGGCCTACCTGCGCCGTCTCCGCGCCGATGTCTTCATCGACAGCGTCGTCGCCGTCACCGGCATGCCGCGCAGCTTCAGCAGCTTCCCGGAAGGCACCCGTGCCATTGATTACTACCCGCGCACCTCGGGCGATGCCGTGGGGCCAATGTTCGGTGACGCGCCCTTCCAGTGTCTCGGACGCAGTCCGCGCGGCAGCGTCTCTTCCGGCGAGACCAAGACCGCTCCCACCATCTCCCAGGCCCTGCACCTGAGCGTGGGCGATACCGTGCAGCCCCGCCTCGCTTGCAACGGTCTCCTGCAGGCCTACGTCAAAGACAAAAGGTCGCCGACCAGAGCGATCGAAGACATCTTTGTCCGTTGTCTCTCCCGCAAGCCCACCAGTGAGGAACTCGCCGGATTCCTGAAGATCATTCCCGATCCTCCTGCGAACACCCAGCCCTACGAGGACCTCGTGTGGGCTCTTCTGAACTCCACCGAGTTCATGTTCAACCATTGAACAAAATCACAGAGTCGGGCTCGCGCTGACCTCTGATTTGTTGGCGGGAGGGGAGAAACGAAAACTCCCCGGATCCGATTGTTTGTCCAAAATTCCGGCCTTTCGTCCGAGTGATTTGGGAGATGCACGGTCATTCTGCGGACAACCAGGAACGCTTCATGCGTTTGTTCATGAAGAGCGAGCCGGAGCTGCTGCGCTACATCCTCGCTTCGATCCCGATCGTGGCCGACGCTCGGGAGGTCCTGCAGGAGACCGCGTCGGCACTTTGGCGGAAGATGGATGCCTACGACCCGGCGCTGCCTTTCACGCCCTGTGCCTGCCGCTTTGCCTCAAATGAGATCCGCGCCTTTCTGCGGCGCGAGCACCGCCAGCGTCGCTGGCTCGACGAGGATGTGGCGGAGTTGCTGCAGGTGCACCAAGAAAAGCACGTCGCGGCGCTGCCAGCGCAGGTCGATCATCTGCGCGAGTGCCTCGAGGCCCTGCCGCCGGCGCAGCATGAACTGCTGCGGCGCTATTATTTCGAGGAGTTGACGGTGGAGTCCATCGCCGGTGCACTGAACCGGACGACGGACGCGGTCTACAAGTCCATGCAGCGCTCCCGCGAGGCCCTCGCGGATTGCGTTCGCCGAAAGGAGGCGGCCTCCGCATGAAGGATCTCGCCTCACGCTATCTCGACGGCACCGCCACGGATGGGGAAGTGGCGGAACTCTCGGCGCAGCTGCGGACGGATGCGGCGGCCAGGGACGAATACCTGCGCCTCGCCGCAGTCCACGCCAGGTTGGCGACCGATGCGGGCCTCTGGGTGGAGCGGCAGCCGGAAACACGTCCCTCATCACGCGCGCTTTTTTGGCGACCGCTCGCCGCGGCGGCGGCCATCGTGGGGCTGATGGCCGCGATGTTCTGGATGCGTGAGAAGGCTCCCGACGTGCCGGTGGCCACGCTTCTCCGCACGGAGGACGCGGTGTGGGCCGGGGAGGCTCCGCCGGAGGGGGGCAGATTGCACACGGGTCGGCTCCGGCTGCGCGGGGGACGGGCGATGCTGCGGCTCGATGGCGGTGCTGAATTGCTGCTGCGAGGTGCGGTGGATCTCCGGCTTGACGATGGCGGCAGCGTGACCCTGCTGGCGGGGCAAGTCCGCGCCCAGGTGCCGGAGGCGGCGGTCGGTTTCACAATTCACACACCCGGAGGCAAGGTGGTGGACCTCGGCACCGAGTTCATCGCCAGCGTGAACCGCGATGGACAGACGGAGGTCAGCGTGGTGAAGGGCGAGGTGGAGGTGCCGGATCGCGATGGCGTGGTGCATCGGCTCACCACCGGCAATTCGCTGGCGCTCGATCGCAAGGGGGCGACCCACCCGATGGCCACGCGGCTGGTGGACAAATCGTGGCAGCCGTGGGCGAAAGGCGAGAGGGATGCACTGCGAGCTGGGAGGCTGCTGCTGCACGAGACCTTTGACTACCCGGTGGGTGATCATGATCCCTCCGTTCTCACGGGTGGCACCGGATGGTCAGGGCCGTGGACGATTTTTCAAGGCAAGCATGCCGACCAGCCGTGGTCGGCCAAGATGCATCAGATGGAGATGGGCACGTTCGAGGGGCGTAAGGCATGGATTTCCCCCGTCGGAAAGACCCGGTGCCAGCGGCTGCTCGCTCAGCCACTGTCGATGAAGGAAGATGCGGTTCGCTATGTCAGCATGACGTGGTTTGAGGAGGCACTCCCCCCCGAACAACGCACCTTCGATTTCTGGCCGATGGCCAACATCATGCTCGACCTGCGCGGCTCAGAGGGCTCTGGGCCGGGGCAGCGCGTTGGCCTTCGCTTGAACTATCTGATGCGCCCAATCATCGAATCCGGCGCGGGACAGGGTTTCGAAAGCAGGGTGCGTGTGGGGGACGGTCGGCGTCTGCTGTTGGTAGGCAAGATTCTCTCCAGGCGGGAGGGTGAGGACGAGGTGTTTCTGCGCGTCTTTGATGCCGGTGAACCACCGGGCCCGGTCGAGCCGGATTCCTGGGATATCGGCACGCGCGGCCTGCGCCTGGATGCGATTCTCGACAGGGTTGTCCTGGAATCCATCGGCCCGAAACCGCGCCGGATCGAGGAAATCCGCATCGGCACCACTTGGCGCGACGTCGTGGCCGATTGGAACCCTGAAACAACGAGCGACTCGTGATGAACTTGATGAAATGGCCCGCCTTCCTTTTGCTGATCCCCGCCCTCGCCTCTGCTGCGGAGGACACCGCTTTCTTTGAGAACAAGATCCGCCCTGTGCTCGTGGAGCATTGTTATTCCTGCCACAGTCCGGAGGCAAAGAAGATCAAGGGCGGCCTGCTGCTCGACACCCGCGAGGGCATCCGCCGCGGCGGCGACACCGGACCGGCCGTGGTGCCGGGTGATGTCTCGCAAAGTCTGCTGATGGCGGCGATCCGTCACGAGGACGACCTGGAGATGCCGCCGAAGAAGAAACTGCCCGAGCAGGTGATCGCCGATTTCGAGAAGTGGATCGCCATGGGCGCGCCCGATCCGCGCGAGGGGAAGGCCGGTTCGGTCACCACCATCGATCTCGAGGAAGGGCGCAAGCACTGGTCCTTCCAGCCGCTCTCCAATCCACCCGTTCCCGAGGTGAAGGACAAGTCATGGCCGCGCACGGACATCGACCGCTTCGTCCTCGCCGCGCTGGAGGCCAAGGGACTGCGCCCCGTGGCGGATGCCATGCCGCACGATCTGAGGCGGCGGCTTCATTATGACCTCACCGGCCTCCCACCCGATCTTTTGGAGGGAAACGGCCCGGCGGATGTGTCTGCCTTGCTCGAGAGCCCGCGCTTTGGCGAGCGCTGGGCGCGGCACTGGCTGGACATCGCGGGCTACAGCGAATCGAGCGGCGGCGGACAGAACATGGTGCTGCCCGTGAATTTCCGTTATCGCGACTATGTCATCGCCGCCTTCAATTCCGACAAGCCCTACGACCGGTTCCTTCGCGAGCAGATCGCCGGTGACCTCATGCCCGCGAAGGATGCCGCGCAGCGCGACGAGCTACTCATCGCCACCGGCTTCCTCAGCATCGGCACCAAGAACACGCTCGATGAGAACGATAAGCGCTACATCACGACGGTGGTCGATGAGCAGATCGACAGCATGGGACGCTCCGTGCTCGGCCTGACCCTCGCCTGCGCCCGCTGCCATGATCACAAGTTCGATCCCATCTCCTCGCGCGACTATTACGCCCTCGCCGGCATCCTGCGCAGTTCGGAGCCCCTGGCCGGAGCCTGGCGACGCCACTTTTTGAAATGGTCCCAGGCTCTGCAGCCGCTCTCGACCGCTCCAGACGTTTTATCCGATGCCGAGCTCGCCGAGCAGTTGAACGCGGCCAAGACCCGCATGGATCTCAATGGGAAGCGCTACAAGGTCCAGCGGGCCGCCGTTCAGGAAGCCGGCCTCACCAAAGCCTCCGAACCCGAGCTCCAGGCCTTTTACAAGACACGCCCGGAGGTCATGGAGGTGATCAATGAAATGGACCGGCTCCAGAAGATTGTGGATCGGCACAACGACAAGCTCAACAAGCTTCTGCCCTTCCTGACCTCCGCGATGAGGGACGCGGAAAAGCCCGAGGACTGCGCCGTCCGGATCCGCGGCGAGGAATCGCAACTCGGCGAGGTGGTGCCGCGCGGCTTTCCCATGGTGCTCACCACACCCGCCACTCCAAAAGTGAACCGCAGCCAGAGTGGACGCCTCGAACTCGCCACCTGGATCACCAGCAAGGACAACCCGCTGACGGCCCGCGTCATGGTGAACCGCATCTGGCAGCACCTCATGGGTTCCGGCATCGTCGAATCCTGCGACGACTTCGGAAAGACCGGCCAGGCACCCGCGAACGCCGCCCTGCTCGATCACCTCGCGCAACGTTTCATCGCCAGCGGCTGGTCGGTGAAACAGCTCATCCGCGACATCACCAGCAGCCGGGTTTACCAACTCGGCACCACGCACGATGCCAAGGCCTACGAGATCGACCCGGCCAACCGGCTGAACTGGCGGGCCAACCGTCGTCGGCTCGATGCCAATGCCCTGCGTGACTCGCTGCTGGCCGTCAGCGGACGTCTCGTCCTGACACCGCCGCCTCTGGAGGCCCAGATCCATCTTCGGGTCGAGGACAGTCGCACCAAATCCACCGACATCCCGAAGCTCCTCGCGCCCACCGATCGGCATCGCACGATCTTCCGGCCAATCATGCACGAGAACGTGCCCGCCGACCTGACTGTCTTCGACTTCCCCGAGCCTGAAATGGTCACCGGCCGCCGCAGCGTCACCACCGTGCCCACGCAGGCGCTCTTCCTCATGAACAGCCCCCTCATCGTCGAGCATGCCCGCCATACCGCGCGGCGACTCATGACGCTCGAGGATGACTCCCCTGCGCGGGTCATCGCCGCTTACGAGATGATTCTCGCCCGCGCTCCCTCGGAGGGCGAGCGCGCCGATGCCGCCGCCTTCTTCAAGGACTTCCCCGGCAAGGAGGATGAGACCCTCGCCGCGTTTTGCCAAACGCTGTTCGCCTCCGCCGAGTTTCGCCACCTCTACTGAATCCCATGAACCCGCCCACCCTACGTTCTCGTCGCCACCTGCTGCGCACCGCGTTCAATGGCTTCGGCTATGCCGCTTTCGCCGGATTGAGCACCGCCGCTGCGCTCGCGGAAGCGAGGAAACCGCATTTCCCCGCGCGGGCCAAGCGCGTCATCATGATCTTCATGCAGGGCGGCGTCTCGCATGTGGACACCTTCGATCACAAACCAAAGCTCAGCGCGGATGCCGGCAAGTCTTTTGGCTCGAGAGCCACGTCCAAGCTGATGGGTAGCCTGTGGAAGACCGCCCAACATGGCCAGAGCGGGCACTGGGTCAGCGAACTGTATCCTCACGTCGCCAAGCAGGCGGACCTGCTCTGCATGCTCCACGCGATGCACACCGACCAGCAGGCGCACGAAACCGCCGTGCCCTTCTTCCACACCGGCATCGCCTCCCAGGCGCGGCCGTCCACCGGGGCCTGGACCGTCTATGGCCTTGGTTCCGAGACCGAGGATTTGCCCGGTTACATCGCTATGAACTCGCTGAAGTCTTTCGGCGGCAACAACCACGGCAGCGCCTTCCTGCCCGCCTCCTGCCAGGCCACCATGGTCAGTGCCGAATCATCGAATAGCAAGGCCGGCGGCTTGCCCGTGCCCGACCTCGTGCCCGCGCACGTCAATGCCGACCAGCAGCGGGCCCAGCTCGAGTTGCTGCGCAAGATCAACCGACGCCGCCTCGAACTCGACGAGGTGAATCCGGAACTCGAGGGAGTCATCGCCTCCCACGAGATGGCTTTCCGGATGCAGGCCGCGGTCCCGTCGTTGCTCGACCTCGGCAAGGAATCCGCCGAGACTCTCAAACTTTATGGCATCGGCCAGTCTGCGACAGACGGCTTCGGCCGCCAGTGCCTCTTCGCCCGCAAGTTCGCCGAAGCCGGGGTCCGCTACATCGAAATTGGCACCACCGGGTGGGATCACCATTACGACATCAAGAATCTCCTCCCGAAGAACTGCGCCGCCACCGACCAACCGATCGCCGGCCTGCTCACCGACCTCCGGCAGCGCAGCTTGCTCGATGACACGCTCGTCATCTTTGGCACCGAGTTCGGCCGCACGCCCTTCGCGGAGAGCGACGGCCGCGACCACAACAACCGAGCCTTCACCCTGTGGATGGCCGGCGGCGGCGTCAAACCCGGCCACCGCCACGGCCAAAGCGACGACTACGGGGCCGAGGGCGTCGATGGCAAGGTCCACATCCACGACCTCCACGCCACGATGCTGCATCTGCTCGGCCTGGATCACGAAAAGCTGACCTACCGCTACAGCGGCCGCGACTTCCGTCTCACCGATGTGAAGGGCCAAGTGGTGCAGGAGATTCTCGCCTGAGGAGGCCGGCGCGCGCAAGTCGTCAGTGTCCAGCTGGGCAGACTGCTGGCCGGTGGTGACATTCTTGATGAAAGTCGGTCTCAGCTCCGCCCAATTCCTTCACAACCTCCTCGCATTGAGGAGGTTCCGGTCAGGGTGGGATTCGAACCCACGGTACCCTTCCGAGTACGCATCTTTAGCAAAGATGTGCTTTCGACCTCTCAGCCACCTGACCTTGGTCCACGTTGCGGCGGCTTTCGCCGCAGAAATGGAGGTCAAACATGCCAGACTGGCGTGAAGAATCAAGGCTCAAGTTGCTGGCTTTGCGGGAATCTCTGGGATTGCGTTGCGCAGCGTTTCCGGAGAAGAATCGGCGCATGCATCTTTGGGTCATGATTGTTGGATTGGGGGTGTTGGGGCCGGTCGCTTGGGCTGCTGGGAAAGATCCCCGGGCCGCGCTGGGCAGCGGGGAGTTGGAATCTTATTTCACCAAACGCGTCGCCGATCTGGAGGCGCGGGGCACGGCGGCGGCGGGGCTCACGGAGGCGAACTGGGCTGAAGGGCTCGGGCAACGCCGGGAACAGTTGGCCGAGATGCTCGGATTGCGTCCGGAACCGCCCCATACGGAGTTGCGGCCGGTGGTAACGGGGGTTCTGGAGCGGGATGGCGTCCGGGTGGAGAAGCTGCACTTCCAGTCGAGTCCGGGACTTTACGTCACCGGAAACCTCTATCTCCCGGTGCAGTCGAACGGCGGCAAACTTCCGGCGGTGCTCTACGTCTGCGGACATTCCAAGATGGTGGAGAACGGAATCAGCTACGGCAACAAGACCGGTTATCTTCATCATGGGGTCTGGTTCGCCCGCAACGGGTATGCCTGTCTGATGATCGACACCCTGCAGCTGGGCGAAATTCAGGGGGTTCACCACGGCACGTTCAGCGAGGGGCGTTGGTGGTGGTATGCCCGGGGCTATACACCGGCTGGAGTCGAAGCGTGGAATTCGATTCGGGCGATCGATTACCTCGTGTCCCGTGCTGAAGTGGATCCGGAGCGGATTGCGGTCACCGGGCGGAGCGGGGGAGGTGCCTACAGTTGGTGGCTGGCGGCGCTCGACGAGCGGATCAAGGTTGCGGTGCCGGTCGCGGGAATCTCTTCGCTGCGGAGTCACGTTGTGGAGGGTTGCGTGGAGGGGCACTGCGACTGCATGTATGCGGTGAACACCTACCGTTGGGATTTTGATCAGGTGGCCTCGCTGGTGGCTCCCCGGGCGCTCTTGCTGTCCAACACCGACAAGGATCCGATCTTCCCCGTGGATGGTGTGTATTCGGTCTATCGGGGAACGCGGGCGGTCTACGAGTTGGCCGGTGCCGGGGCGGCCCTGGGACTGAACATCGAGGAAGGGCCACACAAGGACATTGAGCCGTTGCGGACGGCGGCGTTTCACTGGATTGACCGTCACCTGCACGGAACGGAAATTGCCGATTCCTTGAAGGTGCAGGCCAAGGCGGAGCGGCTGTTTGAACCGCAAGAGTTGAAGGTGTTTGAGGCGATTCCTTCGGATGAGCGCAACACCCGGATCGATGAGACCTTCGTGGCGGCGGCGCCCGCGCCGGAGATTCCCGGTTCCGTTGCATCCTGGAAGGGATCGGTCGCGGCTTGGCGCGAAGCGGTGGGGCGGCAATCGTTTGGGGGATGGCCCGCGGGGAATCTCCCTGTGCCCATGGAACGGACGT
This sequence comes from Verrucomicrobiota bacterium, assembly GCA_003402735.1. Taxonomy (GTDB): domain Bacteria; phylum Verrucomicrobiota; class Verrucomicrobiia; order Verrucomicrobiales; family DEV007; genus V1-115. Next base: position 34,235 of record QQNE01000026.1, on the reverse strand, counting down.
TTCGCGAAGAGAAGGACGGTTTGCGGATGGAGGCTTTCCAGATCAAGCCGGAACCGGACGTGAGCTGTTCTTTGCACGTGGTTCACCGGGCGGAATTGGAATGGGCAGATCTCGATCTGCTGGTGTTGAACCTATTGTCGGAGGACGATTGGAACGAATTCCTCACGCACGTGCCCTCCAAATTCCCGGGAGCCTTTGCAGGAATCCAGTTGCCACCGGTGCAGGCGGAGCGACTGGAGGCGGAGATGAAGATGCATGCCTCATTTCGGTGGGGGATGGCGTATCTCTGCGTTCGTGGTGTTGGGTCGGGCCGCTGGACTCGGGACCCGAAAAAGGCGGCACAAATCGAGCGAAGATTCGCCCTGATCGGCCAAACCGCGGATGGGATGCGCGTTTTGGATATTCTTCAGGCGATCCGGGCGGTGCGTGAGGGAGGTTTGGGAGAGAAGCCGTTGTGGTTGCAGGCGTCCGGAGCGATGGCGGGAAATGCCGTGTATGCGGCGATCTGGGCGGACAAGCCGGTGACGAGGCTCGACCTTCATGGGCTCCCGTCGACGCATCGGGAGGGGCCGTTCTACCTGAATGTTCTCAAGGCTGGGGATCTCCCGTTTGCGGTGGCGGTGGCGGCGGAGCGTTCCTCCGTCCGGCTCTATTCAGAGAAGGCGGACGACTGGAGTTTCGTCGCAGGCACCGCCAAGGCCCTGGGCTGGCCCGCCAAGCAGTTTGAAGTGCGCGCCGTGGCCGGCGAATGATCGGGATCAAGACTGGGCCGGTCTTTGGAAAAACCGTTTCAGCCAGATCACGTAACCCAGAATTGGGATGCTGATGAAAATGGTGGGGAGTAGCAAGGCACCTTTGCCCAGAGATTCGAGCAGTTTGAGGTCTTCTTCGGGCATGTTCAGCTCCCGGTTCAAGCTCACCAGATCGAGGTTGAACCCGTTCCAGATCAAGCTGGCGCAACCGGCGAGGCAAAGGAACAGGGAAATCCACCAGCCGCGAATTCGCATCGAGGCCAAATCCCAACAGGCCAATCCCAGCGCTGGCAGAGCGGCCGTCAGGCAGACAAGGACGACCGCAGGTCGTGGCAACAGCCCCGAGATTCCGGGAAACTTGATGAAGCCCAGATAGACAGGAGAAAACTCGAGGAGGGTGAACAGGCTGAACATCAGCAGCAGCCAGAAGCTGAGCACGGGGATGGGAACACGATCTGTCCAGCACGGATTGGGGTCCTGACGCTCACAGGTCAGCCGGACATTGCGCAATCCGTAAACGACGATCAGCATCACTCCGGGAGATAGGTAGAACATCAGTCCGATCCCTGCGCTCACGATCATGATGGCCGTGAGGACGGGACCTGAAAGCGTGGGAGCGCCAGGGGAAGCCGGAACCGAAAAGCTGTTCATCAATTTGGGAAAGATGAACGAATAGGAAATCACCGAGAGGATGATGACCGCCACCCAAAGCCAGCCAAGCGCGAGGGCGATTTTCCAGGCCCAGCGCCGGGCCCGGATGGATCCGATTCCCAACCACGCGACGCCCAGGGCCACGGCGCCGTAAGTGATTGAGTTGAGGATCATCACCGGGCGCATCGTTTCCTGCATCGCGTCCAACCCATCCGCGGGCCCAGGCACCGATCCCCCTCCGGTTGGGACGGACTGAATGAGCATCGGCAAGGCGAAGGTATACCCGATGACGGCGGTGCCGCATCCGAGTCCACCCAGGATCAGGCAGATGCCGACCACGGTGAGCAAGCCGCTGGCGTTTCCCGCGACCGACGAGGAGGATGGAGTTGGTTGCAGGAGGTGGGGCGGGGCGATGGACATGGCTAGGGACTCCCGGGACATCATTGGGCACGTTCTGGGGGAGGAAAAGGACGAAACCATTTTTTTTGCGACCCTGTTGATTCGTGGGTGCGCGAGAGGTTTGGCACGAAGGGTGCTATATTCTTTCAGTGTCAGCGATAGGCTGACCAGGGGTTGAAGGGGCAACCCGGTTTGTTTGGGAGCACGAGGTTTAAGGGGGTTTTGATCGTGCTCCGATCGCAGGCCGGGTTGCCTCACTCCTCCTCCGCCGATCTCCAAGGCGGGAACAGTTGGCTCGCGATGACCCGGAAAGCGAAAGCCCGCAGCCAAAGAGTCGCTCAAAATTCGAGCAAGCTCCCGGTCACGGGCTTCCCAAGGGTTAACGGCTCAACCTTACAGGCGGAGCCGTGGCATCGCGAGCGCAATCTCTCGGGAACTGCATTTTTCTGCTCAGGGGTTGGGCAAAATCTGACACGCCGGACACCAGCTTGTCGTTCGGCCCCGCAAGTCCTGGCGGGAGAGGGCGGATCGGCACTTGGGGCGCGGGCAGTGACCGCCTCCTTTCCAGCGATGATTGAACAACCAGTTGTCCGGGGCCTCGCCCCAGTCCGGCGCGATGACCCGAAGGGCATCTTCGGCGACTTCCCGGACGACTCGCCTGAGGCGGGTCTGGGCGGACGGCGTCACGGTCCCGGCGCGCGTCGCGGGGTGAATGCGGCTGCGCCAGAGCACTTCGTCGGCCATCCAGTTTCCGATTCCGGGGAAGAGATTTTGGTCGAGCAGGAGCGGCTTGATGGGGGAGGCGGGGTGCTTTTGCAGGATAGCGGCGAGGCGCGCCCCGGTGAACAGGGGGGAGAGGATTCCGGGTGGCAGTTGCGTCCACCAGCCGGGGAGTTCGCTCCCGAAGTGGAGCTGGACCCGTCCGAACATGCGAGGGTCATAGAAGACGAGGGTGCTTTCCGGCAACCGGAGAAGCAGGTGGTCGTGGCGATTCTGAACGTAGTCGCGGGCTTCTGCGCGCAACTGACCGCTCATGCCGAGGTGGAGCCCGAGCCATCCGGCGGGAGCGAAGCCGAAGAGCATCTGTTTTCCGTGGGCGAAGGCACGATGAAGGGTGGAGCCGCTGAGTTGGCGCAGTGAATCGCTGGGAACATCCAACCCGCGGAAGACCCGGGCTTGGGGATGGAATCCGACATCCATCACGGTTGAGCCGATTGCGCTTGCCCAAACCCGGCGATAATACTCGACTTCCGCCAGTTCAGGCATGGCGTGCGGCCCAATCAGGCAGCGGTGCGGGGGGCTTTTTCAGGAACCGGTTCCTCGGCGGGCGAGGCATCGGCGGGCAGAAAATCGAGGGGGACCTGTTCAGGGACGGGACCCTTGCGGAATTCCTCGAGGCGCTTGGCAAAATCCTTGTTGCCGGCCTCCATCGAGAGGGCCCGCTCGAGGTAGCTGATTGCCTTGTCGCGATGTCCCAACTGGAAATAGGACTGGGCGATGTGATCGAGGACCACGGCGTTTTCCGGTTCATTCAAATTCATCAGTTGGCCGGCCTTGAGGGTGTAGATCAGGGCTTTCTTGTAATCTTTTACCAAGAAATAGTACCAGCCGAGGCTATCGACGAAGGCACCCTCGTCCGGCATGAGATCGTTGGCGCGGATGATCAGTTCCCCGGCCTCTTTCAGGTTCCGGTTCTGCTCGAGCCACATGTATCCGAGGTAATTCAGGGCCCGGGCTTGGCGTTGGGGGTTCGAATCCACCGGGGCAAGCTCGATCGATTTGCGGAAGAGATTGGCGGCTTCGTCGAATTGTTTGTTCCTTTCCACCGCGGCGCCGTAGGAGAAGTAAAACCGGTCATCGAGGAGATCCGGCCGCAATTCCTGGGAGATCCTCTCGGTCTTCTTGAAGGCGTCGATGGCTTCCGGATAGCGCTTCGCTGCGGAGAGACTCTCTGCCAGGGCAATGGCCAGGGGGATCTCTTCGGGGTAATGGAACTGGGCGCGTTGTAGCAAGGTCACGGCTTCGTTCGCCTGCCCGGCATACTGCTGCATTTCGGCCACCAGGATGTATTCAGCGACCTCTCCCTTGGCGATCCGGAACGACTTGAGGAAGTGTGTCACCGAGTTGGCGTAAGCCGCTTTTGCGTCCTCCTTCCGGTTCTCGGCATCGAACTTCTGGGCCTGCTTGAAGAAGAGTTGGGCGATGCTCTTTTGAGTCTCCATCCGGTGCGGGTTGATCCGTTCCAGATCGAGAAGGGTCGAGAGGACCATCTCGAGATTCTCCTGCAACCCGTAAACTCCGGCGAGGCGTTCCCTCACCGTGAGCGCCTCGGGATGCTTCTTGATGATCTGTTGGTAAAGCTCTGCGGCGCGGTCGAGTTGCCGGGTCAAGCGGTAGTGGTCCGCGACCTGTGTGGCAATCTCGAGGTCGTCCCCGGAATTGGCGAGAGCCTTCTCGTAAATCGCGTTGATCTCGGGGGAGACATGGCCTTCGCCGGACGGATGCAGTCGTTGGGCGACCCGGGCCATCTCCAGCCAGTAGGCGGGATCCTTGATCTCGGCTTTGAGGGCGGCGGCGAGCGCGGCTTCGGCCGCCGGTTGATCCCGCCGCATCATGTGCAAGAGGATGAGACGCTCGTGCACCTCGGGATTGGCGGGAAACTGCCTGGCGGCCTCCTGCATGACGGCCAGGGATCGCTCCACATTCTCCCGGCGGTTTTCGTGATAGGTGGAGAGATACTCCGAGAGCAGAAGGTAGGAGTTGGGGTTCGCGAGATTGAGCCGATGGGCCCGTTCTAAAATGGCCAGGCCGCGCGAGGGATTGCCATATTGACCCGCGAGCTGCGCGGTCTTTTCGGCCAGCGCCAGATTGCTGGGAGCGTGGCCGAGCGCCGTCTCATAGGCTTCCAGCGCCCGATCGACATCCCCGCTCCGCTCCAGTTTGGTTCCCCGGTAGTAATAGAGCAAGGCCTGGGCTCGACCCTCGCCCTCGGGCTGCAGTTGCGGCTCCTCGCCCGAAAGATTGAATCGGTCGAGGGCGTCCGGAACGAGCTGTCGCGGAGGACCCTCTGCGGCGCTGGCACAGAGCAGCAGCGCCGAGAGAGACGACAGGGAAACCGAATGCCGGAGAGCGGAAGCGGCGCGGAAGCGGGTGGAGAGAAAGAGCCGCTTGATGTCCATAACCGCTTAGGGTAGCGATCAGGACTTGTAACGCAAGCGCTTCTTGTGGCGGTTTGCCTTCATGCGCTTGCGGCGCTTGTGCTTGTTGATCTTCGTTTTCCTGCGTTTCTTGATGGATCCCATTCTTGAGAGGGGTTGTCCGGGCCGTGGGTGAGACGGCGCGGGGCTTCGATTGATGTGTCGCCGACGACGAATCCGGGCGAGGATGAGCGGGGGCCTACAGAACGAGTTTGTTCAGGGAATACTCGATGATTCCCTCCGCACCCAGCTCCTTGAGTTTCGGGATAATCTCCCGGACGACAGCCTCGTCAATCACAGTCTCCACGGCCAACCATCCCTCTTCGGTCAAATTGGCCACCGTCGGACGACGAAGCGACGGTAGGGAATTGATGACTGTTTGCAACTGATTTTGCGGGAGATTCATTTTGAGCCCCACTTTTTCGCGGGCGTTGAGCGCCGCCTGGAGCAGCAGAGCGATCCGTTCCATCTTCTGGCGCTTCCAGGGATTCTCGAAGGCGGTCCGGTTGGCGACGAACTGCGGAAACGATTGCATGAGCTCCTCGACGATCCGCAGATTGTTGGCCCGCAACGAAGAGCCGGTCTCGGTGATGTCCACAATGGCATCGACCAGGTCCGGGACCTTGACCTCGGTCGCTCCCCAGCTGAATTCCACGGTGGCGCTGACTCCCCGGCTTTCGAGGTAACGGCGCGTCAGACCGACTGCCTCGGTGGCGATTCGTTTTCCTTCGAGGTCCTTCACGCTTCGCACCGGCGAATCCTCGGGCACCACAAGCACCCAACGGGTCGGGCTCGAGGTCGCCTTGCTGTATTGCAGGTCGCAAATCACCTCGACCTCGGCGCCATTTTCCGCGATCCAGTCCTTGCCGGTGATGCCGCAGTCGAGAAATCCGCCATGGACATAATGACCGATTTCCTGAGCCCGCAGAAGCCGCAGGGAGAGCTCCTTGTCATCCACCGAGGGCTTGTAGGAGCGGCTGGAGAGATGTATGCGGTATCCCGCCTTGGCAAAGAGGTCGAGAGTTGCCCCTTGGAGGCTGCCCGAGGGGAGCCCCAGAATGAGTTCTTGTGACGGCGCCGCCATGGACCTCGCACAGTGCGGCACGGCAAGCGGGCGTCAAGTTCGGGTTCGTGGATTTGGCGGGGGCGCAAGTCCGGGGCCTTTCGATTGGTGCGATTGCGTTTTTCCGCTTGCGATGATCGGGGAAGCCCCTAAGGTCCACCCCAGGCCGGGTCCGCATGGCGGAAACAAGCACGGCAAAACGCTTGTGAAATTTTTCACAAGGGGTACAGGGGACTGGGACATGGGCAATTTCTTTCCACGTTGGACGAACTTACTGCCGCTGAAGATTCTCTTCGCGATTTTTCTCGTCGCTACCGGACTGGCAGCGGCGGTCGCCACCTACTGGACAAAGGGTTACAGCGTCGTCGGCTATCAGCCGGATCAGCCGATCCCCTTTGATCACAGTCTGCACGCGGGCCAGTTGGGCATGGATTGCCGCTACTGCCACAGCCACGTGGAGCGCTCTTCGCACGCGAACGTCCCCAACGCCCAGACCTGTTGGAACTGTCACTCGCAGATCCGGACCAACAGCGAGAAGTTGGTTCCCTTGAGGGCCGCGATGGATGAGTCGTATGCCGGCTACACCGGGAAGCCGATCGAGTGGGTGCGCATCCACAAACTTGGCGACTACGCCTATTTCAATCACTCCGTTCACGTCAATCGCGGGGTGAGTTGTGTCTCTTGCCACGGGAAGATCAACGAGATGAAGGTGGTTTGGCAAGACAAGTCGCAGACGATGGGGTGGTGTCTCGATTGCCATCGCAACCCCGCGACAGCGCTTCGTCCGTTGGATCAGATCACCAACCTGAACTGGAGGGCTGAGGAGTCGGATCGGGAGTCGTTTTATGCGGCATTGGCGCACCAGACTGGCACAAAGGTCGCGGACCTGGAAAAGCGGGCGCAGGAGCGGGGTTTTGAAACGAAGGGGCCGCTGACCCAGAAAGAGATCGGCAGTCAACTCAAGGAGGCCTGGGGAGTTCATCCGCCCGAGAGTTGTTCCGCATGTCATCGTTGAGTCCGGGCACGAACCAGAGAATTTCTGAATGAAACGGAAGTGGCATCATCCCGAGGCGGAGTTGGAGTCTGGCAAGCGCGTTTACTGGCGCAGTTACGACGAACTGCAGGACACTCCTGAGTTCCGCGAATGGCTGGAGCGGGAATTTCCCCGTGGCGCGGCCGAGGTTTCGGGGTCGGAAGCGGACGAAAATACGCGTCGTAGCTTCTTGAAATACATGGGGGCCTCCGCCTCTCTGGCGGGCCTTGGGCTGGCCGGGTGCCGTCGTCCGGATCAGTTCATCATTCCGTTCAACAAGCACGTTGAGGAGCAGATTCCCGGCCGCCCTCTCTATTACAGTTCGGCGCGTCCCGTTGCCGAGGGGTGCATCCCTCTCGTGGTGACCACCTACGAAGGGCGACCCACCAAGGTCGAGGGGAACCGTTTGCATCCGGAATGGAAGGGAGGCAGCGATGTGTTCACGCAGGCCTCGATTCTTGATCTCTATGATCCGGATCGGAGCGCGGCCTTTCGGAAGGAGGGCGAGGTGTTGGGTGCGGATCGCTTTCTTGAGGAGTTCGAGAAGGGTTTTCTTGAGCCGTTCCGTGCGGCCAAAGGGGCCAAGTCGGCCCTGTTGGTTGGGGCCTCGACGTCGCCGACCCGGGATCGGTTGATTTCGGAACTGTTCAAGGTCTCTCCTGGTCTTCAGGTTTTTGAATATGAGCCACTGCTGTCGCTGGCGCGTCGGCAGGCGGATGCGCGGTTGTGGGGCGACGGGGTTTCAGCGGTTCCTGTGATCGACAAGGCGGATCGCATCCTCGCGCTCGATGCGGATTTTCTTGGGCTCGATCCTCAGGGTGAGAGTTCCAACGCTCGTTGGGCGGCGCGCAGGAGTCCCGGGAAGGCGATGGCTCGGCTGTATGTGGTCGAGCCGGCATTCACCTTGACTGGTGGCGTGGCGGATCACCGGATGCGTCTGGCCTCGAGCCAGGTGATCAAGTTTGCGGTCTTGCTCGCCGAGCAGTTGGGGCTTGCGTCCCAGGTGGCTCCGCTGGCGGCAAAGCTCGGTCTGGCTCGGGAGCTTATCGATGCCGGTTGGGTCAAGGAATGCGCGGCTGATTTGCAGTCGAAGAAAGGTCGGTCCCTGGTGTTGGTCGGGTCCAGGCAGCCGGTGGAGGTTCATCAGATAGCGGGGTTGATCAACCAAGCCCTTGGAGCGATTCAGGGGGCTTCGGGCCCGTTGCAGTTGGTTCGGCACGGTCGGAAGCCGCTTCCGGGGATCGAGTCGCTCGCCGCTGCGATCCGGTCGGGTGCGGTGGAGAATCTCGTGGTCACGACGCCAAGTGATCCGCTCTACGATGCTCCGGCTTCGGCCAAGTGGGGGGAATCGGTCGCCAAGCTCAAGTCCCTGGTGCATCTCGGTGTGCGGCACAACGCGACCGGTCGTCGGGCCACTTGGCACATTCCTGGGGCTCATTACCTGGAGTCGTGGGGCGACGTCCGTTCGGCTACGGGCGTTCTGTCGATTGTTCAGCCCATGATTCAGCCCCTCTTTGGGGGGTGGTCCGAGCTGCATCTGCTTCTAAAGTTGTTTCCTGTTCCGGCCGCTTCGGCTACGGCTGCGGCGGGTGGCGGGGCCCCTGCGATTGCGGAGGATCCGGGCTACACGGCGGTGCGGGACACCTTCGCGACTTTGGTGAAAGGGGACAAGGAGTTGGCTTGGGGCTTGGCGTTGCGTGACGGTTTTTCGAAGGGTAGCAAGAACCCGCTGGCGGTGCCAGCCGCTGCGCCCGCTGCGCTCGGCTTTGAGGCCTCGGCTCTGGCTGATTTTCCTGGTCCGGATGCCATCGAGGTGGTTTTGACGCCGAGTTCCCACGTCTGGGACGGTCGGTTCATCAACAATTCCTGGTTGCAAGAGGTTCCTGATCCGATCAGCAAGCTGACCTGGGACAACGCGGCGTTGATGAGCTTGGCGACGGCGGACGCTCTCGGCGTGACGCATGATGGTCAGTTGATTTCGATCAAGGGGGCGGATGGCGTTTCCGTTGAGGTTCCGGCGTTCCGGTTGCCCGGCCAGGCCGATTTCACGATCCAGGTGGAGTTGGGTTACGGGCAGGAGGCTGCGGGGCGCGTCGGGGAGGGGACCGGGTTCAATGTGTATCCGCTGCTCCGCAAGGAAGGCGCTTTGATTTGCACTGGGGCCAAAGTGGAACGCACCGGGGGCAAATATGCTCTGGCTCCGACCGCCATCCACTGGAGCATGGAGGGCCGCGCAATTGTCCGGGAGAACACCGCAGCTGCTTACGAGGAGTTCGTTGTCAAGGGGCACGGTGAGGATTGGAAGAACTTCTCTTACAATCAGGGGATGGACGGGCACATTCCGCCGAACATCCCGCTCTACGAGGGACCTGATTATTTCCGGCCCAACAAAGATCAGCAGGGGGCTCCCCTCGGCGGTCGTTTCACGGTGGATGAAAACCATCAGTGGGGCATGACCATCGATCTGAACACCTGCATTGGTTGCAACGCCTGCACCATTGCTTGCCAGGCGGAAAACAACATTCCGGTGGTCGGCAAGGAGCAGGTGATCAACGGCCGCGAAATGCATTGGATCCGGATGGATCGGTATTTCTCCAGTCCGCGTGAGAAGGCGGGCATGACCGCGCAACGCGTCTACGTTCCCGAGGGGCGGGGTCGTCCGGCTCACGATGACGACACGGTCGAAATGCTCACGCAACCGGTTGCCTGCGTCCATTGTGAATATGCGCCGTGCGAGACGGTTTGTCCGGTGAACGCGACGGTGCACTCGGATGACGGTCTGAATTCGATGGCTTACAACCGGTGCATCGGCACCCGCTACTGCGCCAACAACTGTCCTTACAAGGCGCGCCGTTTCAATTACTTTGACTACAACAAGCGCCGCACGAGCGACTTCTATCTTGGACCTCTGGCTCCGGCCGAGGGGCTGGGCATGACCAGCCTCAAGTTGCAGAAGAATCCGAATGTCACCGTCCGGATGCGCGGGGTGATTGAGAAGTGCACCTACTGCGTGCAGCGGCTTCAGTCCGCCAAAATCGATGCCAAGGCGAAGGCACGCGACAGTCGGGATGTGATGGTGCCGACGGGTTCGGTGACCACCGCGTGCCAGGATGCTTGTCCCAGCCGGGCGATCTCCTTCGGCAACCTTCGGGACGCGAAGGATCCGATCGTGAAACTCAAGGAGGATCCGAGAAACTACGATCTCCTGAAATATATTGGAACGAGACCCCGCACGAGCTATCTCGCCCGGGTTCGCAATCCCAACCCGAAGATGCCCGGCGCGGAGCACGTTGGCACCGGGAGCTTTGGGGGTCATTGATATCCGGCAGCATTTCTTTCGATGTCTACACAACCACAAGTTGAACAGGATCTCCGGGGCGTGGCCCGTGAACCGCTGGTGCTCAGCGGGCGCGACTACAAGTGGATCACCAACCGCATCTGCGGTGTCGTGGAAAACAAACAACCGCTGATCTGGTGGTTGGTCGCCGTGCCCGGGGCTCTGTTGAGCTTGGTGCTGCTGTTTACGTTGGTGTATCTGGTTTCGACCGGGGTGGGGGTCTGGGGCTTGAACCAGCCGATCGCCTGGGGGTGGGACATCACCAACTTCGTGTTCTGGATCGGCATCGGTCACGCCGGGACTCTCATTTCCGCCATTCTCTTCCTGACCCGTCAGAAGTGGCGGACCTCGGTGAACCGTGCGGCGGAAGCGATGACTCTCTTCGCGGTGGTCTGTGCCGGCATTTATCCCGGGTTCCACGTGGGACGCTTCTGGATGGTCTGGTTCCTCGCCCCCGTGCCAAATGCCAACGCCATCTGGCAGAACTTCAAGTCGCCCCTGCTCTGGGACGTCTTCGCCGTGAGCACCTATTTCACGGTGTCCGTCATCTTTTGGTATATCGGCTTGATTCCGGACTTGGCGACGCTGCGCGACCGTTGCAAGCCGGGTTTGAAAAAGGCGTTGTATGGGATTTTTGCGCTGGGCTGGCGCGGTGGAAACCGGCAGTGGCGTCACTACGAGATGGGCTATCTGCTCCTGGCGGCACTCTCCACGCCGCTGGTGCTTTCGGTTCACTCGGTGGTTTCGTTCGACTTCGCCACCTCCGTTGTTCCTGGTTGGCACACGACGATCTTCCCTCCTTACTTTGTGGCCGGGGCCATCTTCGGCGGGTTTGCGATGGTGTTGACGCTCATGATTCCGTGCCGGGCGATTTATGGTCTGCACGACATGCTCACGCCCAAGCACATCGACAACATGACCAAGATCATCGTGCTGACAGGCACCATTGTCGGTTATGCCTATCTGATGGAGTTGTTCATCGCTTTCTACGGCGGGAACCCGTTTGAGGTGGATGCGTTCCACATGAGGACCGTGAGTGGTCCCTATGTCTGGTCGTATTGGGCCATGATGTTCTGCAACGTGATCGCGCCCCAAGCTTTCTGGATTCCCTGGTGTCGCAAGAACCTGGTGGTGGTCATGTGTGTGTGCATGTGCGTGAACACCGGGATGTGGTATGAGCGGTTCGTCATCATTGCGACCACCCTCGCCCGCGATTTCCTTCCCGGCCAGTGGGGTTACTACGAGCCCACCTGGGTTGAGATTGCGATGTTTGTGGGTTCCCATGGGCTGTTCCTCTTCCTGTTCGCCATGTTCATCCGGTTTTTGCCGATGATCGCGATCAGCGAAGTCAAGGGTGTCCTTCCGCAGTCGGACCCGCACTACCATCCCGCGCATTGAGAACCTTTCGAGAGCCATGTCAGTGATTACGGAAGACAAAGTGAAGCGCACCTGGGGCTATGTGGCGGAGTTCGACACCGCGGCTTCAGTCTATGAGGCGGCCAAGGCCATGAGGGAGGGAGGCTATCGCCGTTGGGATGTGCATTCGCCCTTCCCGATTCACGGAATGGACGGTGCCATGGGGCTTGGGCCTTCGTTTCTTTCGCGGATTGTCTTCTGCGGCGGTTTGGCTGGCTCATTGACCGCGTTGCTGTTGCAGTTCGGGACGCAGGTTGGGCTCTACCCAACGATCGTTCAGGGAAAGCCGGACAACCTTTTCACCATTCCGGCGTTCTTTCCGGTGACCTTCGAGCTGACGATCCTTTTCTCGGCGTTCACCATTCTGTTTTCTCTCTTGGTCATCATCCGTCTCCCCCGGCTTCATCACCCGTTGTTTGAGTCGAAGCTATTCACGGGATTTTCGGACGACAAATTTATCATCTCGGTTGAGGCCCGCGATCCAAAGTTTGCGCGGGAGGGGACTCGTGAGTTCCTGCAGTCGATCGGGGCAAAGCAGGTGGAGTTGGTTGAGGAAGAACTCTAAGCAGGATTCGGAAGGTTCGGCGTTATGCGATGGTTTCTTTTGGTATACGTTTCGGTGGCGGCCCTTTGGGTTGGTCTGTGGGGCTGGAAAGGCCAAAAGTCCACCAACAACCCGGTCGAGGTGTTCCAGGACATGGATCATCAGCAGAAGGTGAAGGCTCAGGCATCCAGTGACTTTTTTGCGGATGGAAATGGCAGCCGTCGGCCGGTGGCCAACACCATCGCAATGGGGCTGCGTGTTCCTTCGGCTCTCACGGCCCCGGATGGAAGCGATCTCCCGACGAGCTACTACCGGAGCGGTCGGTTTGGGGACTATTTCGGTGAGGGTTTTCCCAAGCAGGTCAACGTCGATCAGGCCTTCCTGGAACGGGGTCGGCAACGCTTTGAGATCTACTGTTCCGTCTGCCATGGGTTGAATGGGAGTGGCAAGGGAGTGGTCGGGCCCTACTGGACGGGGGGTGTCATGCCACCGACGGCGAATCTGGTGGATGACCGGGTCCGGGCATTGCCGGAGGGCCAGATCTTCTGGACCATCACGAACGGCAAGGGTTTGATGGGGCCCTACAATGGCAGCGTGTCCGTCGAGGATCGTTGGGCGATCGTGGCCTACTTGCGTGTGCTGCAAGCGAGTGCCCACGCGGATCCCAACGATCCGGCTGTGAAGAAGCTTCTGCAGGAGGCCAAGGACACCACTCCCAAACCCGCAACCGGAGGCAATCCGTCCTGAGCGAGGCAGGCGGGGAGCGGGTATTTTCGCGAAATCAGTCGATGAACGAACATCATTCCAAGAAAGATCTGCCGGAGGGCGGCGAGTTGTTTGATTCCAGCAAGGTGGGGCCTCTCAAGGCGCTCCTTGGCTTGGTCGGGGGAGTCTGTCTCACGGCCACGCTGATCATTCTGTTCACGTTCAGTCGGTCCGGGGGCGAGGAGCCGAAGCTCGGCGACTGGGCCTCCTACTCGTATCTGTTCGCGGTCATCTTTTTCTTCACGCTGGCCGTGGGCGGATTGTTCTGGACGATCTTGCATCATGCCACGAACTCCGGATGGGGGATTGTGGTGAGGAGGCAGATGGAGAACATCGCCGGACTGATTCCGTGGGTGTTCGCGTTGATGATCCCGTTCTTTTTCTCCCAGGTCCGTGACGATTTGTGGGAGCACGAGCCTCTCTACCGTGCGCTGGTGGCAAAGACCGAGCCAGAGGTGACTGCCGCGCTCAAGAAGGATCACGAGCATTGGAAACACGAGGTGGCTGCTTGGACCGAGAAAGCAGAGTCCGCGAGAAAGGTGGTCTCGGCCGGCAAGGCTTCGGCTGGCGAGAAGGCGACGTTTGAGGTGCGTTTGAAGGAGGCGGAGGGCGCCTTGTCGTTGATCAAAGCGAGTGAGCCGACAGAGGCGTCGGTCCGTGGAAAGCTGCAGGGGAAGGCGAATCACTTGCTCGCGCAAAAGTGGAACCTTTATTTCCACTTTTCCAAGCCGCGGTTGATCGCCTATGCCGTCGTCTTTATTTTGATGGTAGGTCTGCTTCGCAAATGGTCGATCACCACCGACAAGGAGGGAGGGGAGCGCCTCTTCCTGCGCAGCCGGTATTGGAGCTGTTTTTTCCTGCTGCCGTTTGGGGTCGGGTTCACGTTTCTGGTGATCGATTTCCTCATGGCGCTGAACTGGGAATGGTTCTCGACCATGTGGGGGGTCTATCTCTTCGCTGGCGCGGCCCTGAATTCGATGGCGCTTCTGATCATCGTGGTGACGTTGCTGCGGGAGAACGGCTATCTGCAGAAGGTCGTCAGCCCTGAGCACTACCATCTCATGGGCAAGCTGCTCTTCGCCTTCTGCGTTTTCTGGGCCTACATCGCCTTCATTCAGTTCTTCCTGATCTGGTATGCGAACATCGCTGAGGAAACGAGGTTTTATCTCCTGCGGAACGCAGAGTGGTGGAATGCGGCCAGCATCTTCTTGGTGGTTGGGCACTTCTTCATTCCCTTCGTCATTCTTCTCTGGCGCCCGGTGAAGAAGAACCCGCGTCTGATCTCCATGGTGGGGGTGTGGTGTCTGCTCATGCATGCTCTGGATATCTACTGGATCGTGATCCCGGAGCGCGCTCCCAGCCTGACCGCCGGAAATTCGCCGCGGCTCTGGTCCGGAGAAGCCGTGATCCTGGATTTGATCGCCTTTCTCGGAGTGGGATGCACCTTGGCCTACATCTTCCTGGAGAAGTTGAAGGGGGTCAGCCTCTACCCTTGCCGTGATCCGCGGCTCAATGAATCCATCAATGTCGTCAACTGAACCGTCGTCCATGAGTCATCCCGGAGACAAACCTGTGCAGCGTTTCGTGGCCTACTTGGTCGGTTTTGGGGCGATGCTCGCTTTTGGCGTGCTGGCTCCGGTCGCATCGATCACCGGGTCCCTGATTTGGCCTCGCCGTTCCGCTGTGGACGAGCTCGGGGTGCAGCGCGCCGAGTCTTCCCTGAAGCTGCGTGCGGAACAGGCTGTGGCGTTGAAGAGCGTTGGGACCGACGCGGCGACCAAGACCACGAGGGTTCCCGTCGATTTCGTTGCCAAAACGGTGCTCGGGCAGTTGAAGGGCAAGGCTCCCGCCGCCAGCGCTTTGGTCGTCCCGGGTAGTGCCGCCGCCTTGCGCGCCATGCAGCAACCGGCTCCGGCGGCGAAACCGGCAGCGCCAGCACCGGCCCAACCTCAGACCGTTCCGGCTCCAGTGCCTCCTGCGCCTGCTCCCGCTCCGGCAGCTGTTCCCCAACCTCAGCCCTCCCCGGGGGCTGGTGCACCGAAACCCTGATCTTCAGATGACTACCGACACCCTTCCAGCCGTCGATGATGTCCACCTTCGGGCGCGCATTGATCGTTCCCTGCGGTTTCCTCTTCTTTTCTTCTTCACCAGCGCAGCCGGTTGGTTGTGCCTTAGTTCCTTGTTGGGATTTGTCAGTGCCCTGACGCTCAATGTCCCGGAATTGTTCGATGGTCTTCCGTATCTGCAATATGGCCGGCTCTATCCCATTCATTTGAATGCATTGGTCTACGGTTGGGCCATGCAAGCCGGGTTCGGGGTTGCCCTCTGGTTGATGGCGCGCCTCAGCCGCAATGTGTTGCGCAACCCGGTGACGCTGGTGGTGGCCGGTCATGTGTGGAACCTGGTGGTGTCGGTGGGCTTGCTTTCCATCTTGTTTGGATGGGGGACATCGATGCCCTGGCTGGACTTCCACAAGGGGATCTGTCCTGTTCTCTTGATCAGCTACATCAGCATCGTCATCTGGATTGTTGGCATGTTTGCTTCCCGCTCGGAGAAGTCGGCTTTCGTCTCGCAGCTCTACATCCTGGCTTCTGTCTTTTGGTTCCCCTGGATTTACCTGACCGCCAATGGATTCATCCATCAGGATGGCGGTGCCGCTGTGATGAAGTCGGCGGTGAATTCCTGGTATATCAGCAACATGATTTACATGGTGCTCGCCCCGATCGCGTTGGGAGCTTCCTATTACATTGTCCCCAAGGTGACCGGGCGTCCCGTTTTCAGCTACGCTCTGGCGAACATCGGTTTTTGGAGTTTGGTTCTGTTCACGGGCTGGACCGGCATGAGCCGTTACATGGGAGGACCGATTCCGGCTTGGCTCCCGACGGTGGGTGGCGCAGCGTCGATCTTCCTTTTGATTCCGGCACTGGCCGTGGTTTACAACCAAGTGAAGACGATGGAAGGCAAGCTGGCCTGGGCCAACTACAGCCCGGCCCTCCGGTTTGCCTTCTTCGGCAGCATCGCCTTTTTGGTCGGGGTGGCCCTGAACGTGATGATCTCGACGCTCCCCGTCGGCAAGACCCTGCAACTGACCCAGGCCCAGGGCGGGATCGATTTGGTGGCGATCTACGGGTTTTTCACCATGACCATGTTTGGAGCGATCTACTTCATTGTTCCGAGAATTGTGGGTTGTGAGTGGCCCAACGGGCAGATGATCCGGTTCCATTTCTGGTTTTCCGCCTATGGGGTGGGAGCGATCGCCGCCTTCATGATTTTTGCAGGGCTGGCCCAAGGGCATGTCATCGCCAACTACACCGAGGAGTTCATCACGGCGGTCGAGCGGGGCAAGCCTTACTTGGCGGCCTTGGCAATCGGTTGGTTCTTGATTGGTCTTTCGAACCTCTCCTTCATTGCTCAGTTGGGCTTGATGGTGATCCGGCGTGGGCGCCGTGATGACGAGGGACCGACCCTGATTCACAAGAAACCCGAGGATTATTTCACCCACGAACTCGTCACCGAAAAGGCGGCCCAAGCATGAACAGTCTGAAGCCCTTCCTGATACTCCTCGCCTTGGCCTTCGTCATGCCGTGGCTCGTCCTCATCGTGTATCCGTCCGCGAAGCTGAAGTCGATCGTCACCGAAGTGGCGTATGCGAAGGAGGACGACACCAAGGATGCCGTTTTTCCGTCTGGCCGCCCCTATTTGGTTTCGGGGGCCCGGGTCTATGCATCCAACGGGTGCGCCTACTGCCACACCCAAATGATCCGGCCCACGTATGCCGGGGCGGATCGCTGGCGTTCGGGATGGTCGGGGCGCGAGGAAGACGGGCTGGCTCGGGAGACGCTGCCGTTTGATTATGTGGGCGAGAAGTATGCCTACCTTGGGGTTCAGCGCAACGGGCCTGATTTGAGCAATGTCGGTCATCGGATCCAGGATGCGAAGTGGCATTACGATCACCTTTACAATCCGCGCAAGGTGGTGGCTGGTTCCATCATGCCGGCATTTGCCAACCTTTTCACCACCCAACCCGTGGTCGGACAGGTGTCCGAGTTGGCGGTGGATGTGGTGGACCGCGGCGGCAGTCGGTATGAGGTGGTCCCGACCGGAGATGCGAAGGCCTTGGTGGGCTACCTCCTCGGCATGAAGAAAGATCAAAAAGTGCCCAAGAGCGTTGCGGCCAAGTGAACCGGGTGACTCATTTTCGATGAACGAAGAACTTCCCAATCCAGAAACCACACATCTCGACTACGGCGAGCGTTCGAGCGTCGCGGAGATTCACGCGGCGGTCCAGCGCGAGAAGCGGGAGCCCCTGGCCGGTTTCCAGCCGGTATCGATGGTTGCGATCGTGATCGCCGGGTTGATTCTTGTGTTGGGCGGGTCCTACCTGGGGGCTTATAACGGCGGGTTTGACCTGAAGCGCAGTTACGCGGTGGCAAACTATGAGGCGGCGCCTCGCCCGGTGATTCCCGGGTTTGAGGTGAAGGTGGACAACCGCCCCTGGATCGATCGCTGGATGGAGGCGGGCAAGGAGGTGTATGCCACTTGTGCAGCCTGTCATCAGCCGAACGGAAACGGATTGGTGGGGCAGTTTCCACCGTTGGCCGGGTCGGAGTGGGTGGTCAACGGCAGCGAACGGGTCGGGGCCATCATGTTCCCTGGGATTCTCGGGTCGATCAATGTCAAGGGCCAGGTTTACAACGGGGTGATGCCGGCTCAGGGGGCTTTGCTGAGCGACAAACAGCTTGCCCAGGTGATGACTTACATCCGCCGTTCTTGGGGCAACAACGGCTCCATCGTCACCGAGGAGATGGTAAAGTATGCCCGGGACAAGTATGGTTCCCGGGTGCAACCATGGAGCGAGGCGGAATTGCTGGCGATTCCCGGGGACGCGATGTTGCCGGGGGCGGAGGTGGATCCATTGACCGGGCTGGAACCTGGTGCGGCACCTGCTGGTTCCTGAATTTGAAAACGCAATCCGGGGCGTCCCGACAGCAACGAGAAACGAATCATCTTTGATTTTACAGATCCAATGAGCGCGACCGAGGCATCCCATCCAGAGGCACACGATCATCACGATGATCACAGTCATGATCATCACGAGTTGTCGTTCTGGCAGAAGTATGTGTTTTCAACCGATCACAAGGTGATTGGGATCCAGTATGGCATCACCTCTCTGGTGTTCCTAGCCATCGGGTTTTTTCTGATGATGGTGATGCGCTGGAGCATCGCCTACCCGGACCGTCCGTTGCCGATGGTGGGGGATTGGCCCTTTTTCAGCAAGTGGATTGGTGAGGATGGCCTGGTGACCGGCGATCTCTACAACATGTTTGGGGCCATGCACGGCACCATCATGGTGTTCCTTGGAGTGGTTCCACTGGCGTTTGGCGCGTTTGGGAACTACGTGACGCCCCTGCAAATCGGGGCTCCGGACATGGCTTTCCCCAGGCTCAACATGGCGAGCTATTGGTTCTATTTTCTTGGCGGTGTGTTGATGTTCGCCAGCTTTTTCCTGGATTCCGGGGCGGCGAAAGCGGGTTGGACAAACTATTCGCCTTTGGCGAACATCACCGATCAGCAGTTTCGGGATCTTTTCTGGACGAGCCAGACCCAGTGGTTGGTGGCGATGGTGTTTCTCATCACGTCTTCGCTGCTCGGTGCGGTGAATTTCATCACCACGATCATCAATTTGCGGGCCAAGGGCATGACCTGGATGCGTCTTCCGTTCTTCTGTTGGGCCCAATTGGTGACCGGTTTCCTCCTGTTGCTTGCGTTCCCTCCGCTCGAGGTGGCGGCGGTGATGCAATTGATGGACCGTTTGGTCGGCACCAGTTTCTTTGTCCCCACCGGTCTTCACGTGGGCGGCAACATGGTAGACGCTGCTGGCGGTGGCAGTCCTCTTCTCTACCAACACCTTTTCTGGTTCCTCGGGCACCCTGAGGTTTACGTTCTGATTCTTCCGGGGATTGGGATTGTGGCGGAGATTGTGGCGAACAACACGCGCAAGCCGCTGTGGGGTTACAAGACGATGGTCGGGGCGGTCATGGTTCTCGGTTTCCTCAGTTTCATCGTGTGGGCTCACCATATGTATCTGACGGGGATGGGCACTGCCATCTCCACCTTCTTCCAGACCACCACGGTCTTGATTTCGATTCCCTCGGTGATCCTAATCACGTCGATCCTGTTGTCCATGTGGGGAGGATCGATTCGTTTCACCATGCCCATGCTTTGGGCCACGGCGTTCATCCCCATGTTCGGGATCGGGGGGCTGACAGGACTGCCTTTGGCTTTCAATCTCCTCGATCTGCACTTGCATGACACCTACTATGTGATTGGGCACTTCCACTATGTGGTCGCTCCCGGCACGATCTTCGCCCTGTTCGCAGGCATCTATTATTGGTATCCGAAACAGACCGGGCGCCAGATGAACAGCCTCCTCGGTCATCTTCATTTCTGGCCTTCCCTGGTCTGCATGAACCTGATCTTTGCGCCCATGTTCATTCAGGGCATGGCGGGGATGCACCGGCGCGCGTTCGATGGCGGGGCTGCTTACGAACAGATCTCCAGCCAGGTCTATCTCGAGCAGGGACATCCTCTTGCGGTTCTCTTCAACGCCATCTTCCGGGGCGGTGAATCTTTGCCGGTCGAGGTGATCAACTTGAATTTGGTGACTTCTGCAGGTGCCTTCCTGTTGGCCTTGGCTCAGGTGCCCTTCATCATCAACTTCTTCATGAGCATGTTTAGCGGCAAAAAGTCCGAGGAGCGCAATCCCTGGCATGGCACGACCCTGGAGTGGATGTGCCCGACTCCGCCTCCGCATGGAAATTTCGACCGTGAACCCGTCGCCTATCGTGGTCCCTATGAATACAGCGTGCCCGGCGCTGACCAGGATTTCACTCCTCAGTTTGAGCCGGACACACGGGTCGCCGAGACTCGGCCTCTCCCCTCGTTGCATTGATCTGAACTCTTGACCGTCTCTCAACGGAATCCGCTATCCATGGAAATCCCCTACACAGTCTCCGCCCGGCGTGACACCGGCCTTTTCAACGCGAAGGTCGGGATCTGGTTGTTCCTTGCCTCCGAGGTGATGTTGTTCGGTGGTCTCTTCTCCGGCTATATTTTCCTTCGTGCCGGGGTTCGACCGGGGGTTGATCTTCCTTGGCCGGACGCCGTCTACGTGCATGGGCCGTTCATCTGGCTCGGGTTCCTCAACACCTTGGTGCTCATTGCGTCCAGCGTGTTCGTTGTGCTGGCCTGGGCCCAGTTGAAGATGCGTCGGTATGGGATGTATCAGCTTTACATGTCCCTCGTCTTGATCTGCGCCGCAGCCTTCATGGTCGTGAAGACGATCGAGTACAATTCCAAGCTCAACCACCACTTCGGGGCCCGGCTCAACGACGGCACCCTCCTGGATGGGGCGTTGGTTGCCGATGACAAGCACCATTGCCCAGGGGATTACGTGACGTTTGAGGCTACCAAGGCTGTTTTCTCGCTCGATCGGACGGGCGTCTTTCGCAAGTTGGATCCCTACTTCCTGGATTTTGCCGTGCTCAAGGATGGCGCGGAGTTGGTGGTTAGGGCACCGGGTGGGCAGGAGGTTCGTGGCATTCCCGAGTTGGCGAACTGGCTGGAGGGCTACGCTTCCAAGAACCCGTCCGAGCGGCGCGTGACCGCCGAGTTCGTGAAGCCGGTGACCTTTCAGTTTCGTCGCAAGGAGGTGTTCGGGAAGCACGTCTTCGCGGACCGGGTCCCTCTTTTCCGCGGCAACGAGCTTCAGGGGAGGCTGATCGATGACACGGTGGAGATCGAGGTTCATACCGTGGATCTCCAGATGGTCCGGGACGAGGAGAAGGCGCTGGCTTGGGCCTATCTGGGCGAGGGATTCAAGGCGGGCTACGACCAGCACAAGAAGGAGAAGTTGAATGATCCGCTTCATCGCAGCTTCCTCGAGAAGGGGGGCACCCTTCCTGGGGCGCAACTCCGCATCTGGCAGCACCCGCACCCTGCCAGTGAACACGGCGGGGAGCATGTTGCTGGCTCCGCCCATGGGGGGAGTGGGGCCTCCGGTCATGGTTCTGGTGAGGGTCATGGCGCTCCAGTCGTCTCGATCAAGTCGAGTGACATCCATTTCATGGGCGCTCACGGTCCCAAGTTTGGCACCTACTACGCGATCTATTTCACCATGACCGCTCTCCACGGTTTGCACGTGGTGGGAGGGGCCTTGGTTCTGGCCTACTTCCTCTTTTTCGGGCGCAAGCTCTATCGGAAAAATCCCGAGCACCTGGCCAACCGTGTGGAGGTCGGCGGTCTGTTCTGGCACTTTGTGGATCTGGTTTGGATCTTCCTTTTCCCGATCATGTATTTGATGTGAGTCGCCCGGTATTTGTCACGTTATGGAATCGTCCTCTGAAGATATACAGAAGCACGTCAAGACCTACCTGATGGTTGGGGCGACGTTGTTGGTGTTTACCGGTGTCACCGTTCTCGTTCGCACCCTGCCCTTTTTTGATTTTGGGGTTCCCGGTGTGGATGCGCCTGACATTGCGTTTGGCTTGGTGATCGCCACGTTCAAGTCGAGTCTGGTGATGTTGATTTTCATGCACCTGAATCATGAGCGCGGGCTCATCTACAAGGTATTGGTTTTTACGGTTGCGTTTGCGGTGAGTCTGATGGGATTGACGTTGTTCGCCCAGAGCAATCCGATCTTTCCTCACGCGGATGTGACGGATGAGTTGCATGTGCCGGATGTCACTGCGGCTGATGTCGATTCGAAGGCAGCCCCCGCCAAGGCCGAGGCCAAACATTGATCCTTTCTCATGGACCTGAAGCACTTTCATTACGTATTCATCGCCATGTCGATCCTCTGCACGCTGGGGTTCGGCTTTTGGGCAATGTCCGCTGATGTCCGGGTGGTCGGGTCGTGGGGACGGGTCGGTGGTGCGGCCAGTGCGCTCTTGGGAATTCTTTTGATCGCTTATGGGGTTTGGTTCGTGCGCAAGTCTCGCCAGATCATCACCTGATCCAAATCGTTCTGAGCATGACTCTCCTTGGCAATCTTGAAACCTTGTTGGCCTGTCCGGCCTGCCGTTTCGACGGCAGTTCACCGGTCACTTCGGCCGCTAATTTGGCGATCATGGTCATGATTGTCATGCTGAGCGCTGTGGGCGGCGGTGTGGTCACCCTGATGCTCCGTTTCGCCCGCGGAGAACGTAAGTTGCTTGAGGAAAACACTCCTTCCTGAATTTCAGTCTCACTTCTTTTCCATGGACCCGGTCTTCGCCTTCAGTATCACCAAGTTTCTCGGTCAGCCAGAAGCTGCGTCGCAGCATGCCGGCCAGATCGACCACATGAACGAGGTGGTTCACTGGTTCATGCTGGTGCTCTTTATTGGCTGGACCTCGTTCTTTTTCGTGACGCTCTTCAAGTTCCGCCGCAAGGCAAATCCCAAGGCGAGTTATCGGGGCATCACCTCCCACTTCAGCACGCACCTTGAAATCATTGTGGTGCTCGTCGAGGTGGTTTTGCTGCTTGGTTTCGCTTACCGACTCTGGTCGGAGCGGGTCGATGGAATGCCCTCGGCGACCGACAAGGACGTGGTGCGGATCCGGGCCGTCGGAGAGCAGTTCCGGTGGAGTTTTCATTACGCGGGCGAGGACGGCCTGTTTGGCTTGGTCAATTCCCAGCGGATCGATGCCGGCAACCCGGTCGGTCTGGTGAAGGAGGATCCGAGTTCAAAGGATGATTTCCTTTCCCCCGAACTGATGCTTCCCAAGGGTCGCAAGGTAGTGATCCAGGTCACCGCCAAGGATGTCATTCACAATCTGGCCTTGGTTCCGATGCGCATCCAGCAGGATGCCATTCCCGGCATGGAGATTCCAATGTGGTTTGTGCCTTCCAAGACCGGGCGGTGGGACATCGTTTGCGCCCAGCTCTGTGGAGCGGCCCATGCCAAGATGGTGGCCAAGATGAAGTGTGTCGAGGACGCCGAGTTCCAGGATTGGGCTTCAGGCCGAAGCAAAGCCGCGAAAGCCGCGGCCGTGGCCATGGCAAAAAACTGATCAAGCGAGTCCGTTTTTCGGGATGCAGGGGTTCCTTCACCGCGCCGCTCAGGCGGCCCTTGCCTCGCTCGTTCTCCTGGTCTTCGTGGGCGCCACGGTTCGTGCTACAGGTTCCGGGCTCGGTTGTCCAGATTGGCCGACCTGTTGGGGTTGTCTCATTCCTCCCTGGAAAGCCAGTCAGATCGATCCTGCGCGCCTCGATTTGGATCGTTTCCGGCGCAACGCCGAGCGTCACGGGATCGACCCGGCCACGATCACGCCAGAAACGGTGCTGAGCCGGTTCAATCCGGTGCACACCTGGGTCGAGTTTCTCAATCGGCTCACCTCACTGCCTTTGGGATTGTCGACCCTCGCGCTGTTCGCGGGTTCGTTTTTCGCGGAGCGGCGGCGGGGATGGCTTTGTGTGGTGGCTTTTCTCAGCTTGGCGGACGTCGCCTTCAATGCGTGGCTCGGGGCCGAAGTTGTGCACAGCGGGTTGAAACCGGGAGTGATCACCTTGCACATGGCGCTCGCGTTCGGGCTGATCTGCCTGTTGACGACGGCGGTCCGGTTGACCGGAAAGGCGTCGATGCGACCCGTTGCGTCCTTCGGGCCCCTGCAGCGCCGGATTGCGGTGGTTTCGGTCCTGTTTTTTCTCTGTCTCGTGGTTGAAGGGATCTTGGGAAGCCAGGTTCGGGAGCACACCGATGAACTGGCCAAGTCCGCCGGTCACCTGGCCCGGGCGGAGTGGACGGGGCTGTTGGAGCAAACCACCATTTATCTTGTCCACCGGAGCGCCTCCTGGAGTCTGTTGGTCACCTCGGCTTTGTTGCTGTTCTGGGTGCAATGTTCGCCGCGCCCGAGCGCGGTTCGGCCACGGCTTCTCTTTGTCGGGGTTTTGGCCATGATGGTCATGGGGGTGATTCTGGCCCATGTGGCGGTATTCCGGGTGATTCAGGTGTTGCATGTTGGCATGACGGCCGTGCTGCTTTCCGTGGCCTGGGCGTGGCTTTTGGAACTGTTCACGGCGGACCTCGTTGCCAAGGAGGCTGCGGGGACGTAGCATGGGCCCGATGAAGCCCGCCGGTCCGGTTGAACGCGCTCCCTCGGGAGGTGTTTCCTGGAGTGACCTGGTCACCTTGACCAAGGCAAAGCTGAGCGCCCTGGTCGTAGCCACCACCGGAGCCGCCTTTCTATCCGGTTTTCCCGGTGGTGAGTCGTTTGCTTTTGGGAGGCTCCTTCACACGGTGGCCGGAACGGCTCTGGCGGCGTTTGGGGCTGCGGTCTTCAACCAGTTGTTCGAAATTGATGCCGATCGGCGGATGCGTCGGACCGCGGACCGACCCTTGCCGGCGGGACGAATTCCGGTTCCGGGAGCGTTCGGGATCGGATGGATTTTGAGCGCCCTGGGAATCGTCCATCTGGGAAGCACGGTGAACACGGCGGCCGCGCTGCTGGCCGGGTTGACGATCGCCGTTTACATCTTCGTCTACACCCCGATGAAGCGTCGTTCCGCCTGGAACACAATCGTGGGCGCAGTGGCCGGGGCCCTGCCGCCGGTCATCGGCTGGGTGGCGGCTGGTGGCCATTTTGATGCGGGGGCGCTTTGGTGGTTTTCTCTTCTGTTTTTTTGGCAGCTGCCGCACTTTTACGCCATCAACTGGATCCACCGAGAGGAATACCGCCAAGCTGGGTTCGTCATGCTGGCCAACGAGGATGACTCGGGGCGTCGCACCGCATTCTGGTCCCTGGTGTGTTCCTGCTCGCTGATCCTGCTCGCCTTCTGGGCTCCGATGATTTCGTTGGCGCGCTGGTGGTTTGCGGTGCCAGGAGTTTGCGCCGGAGGATTTGTGGTGTTCCTGGCCATGCGGTTTCAGCAGGAACGCAGCATTGGTGCAGCCCGGAGGCTCTTCTTTGCCACGCTCCTCTATCTGCCCGTCGCCATGGTGGCCGTGATCCTGGCCAAACCATCCTCTTGAAGAGGGCGCGGCGGTTTCGGAGCCTGTTGGAATCCTCCGCGACTCCGCGAAGGACGTTGTTTTGAGAAGACGATGGGGCGGCGGAGTTGAGCTTCGCGCCATTTCGGAAAGTCCTCCCCTTTGCGCGCGTCATCCCGGAGGATTTCAACAGACGCTCAGAGGGCTCCGGCCGTTTCCCGTGTGGTCGCGGCACAGGCGGAGGGCGGCATGAGCGATGCATCGGGAGCCTGGGGGGCCAAGCCGAGTTTGCGCATCAGGGTCAAGTCTTGTTCCGTGGCGGGATTGCCGGCGGTGAGCAGTTTGTCGCCGTAAAAGATGGAGTTGGCTCCGGCGAAGAAGCAGAGGGTTTGGGCCTCGTCGCTGAGATGGGTGCGGCCGGCGGAGAGACGAACTTTGGCGCGCGGGACGGCGATGCGGGCGGTAGCGATCATGCGCACGAGATCGAAGACATCGACCGCAGCGCTTCCGGCGAGCGGTGTGCCCGGCATGGGCATCAGACTGTTGATCGGCACGCTTTCGGGTTGGGGCTCGAACTCGCTGAGGACTTCGAGCATCTTGAGTCGGTCATCGGTGGTCTCTCCGAGTCCGAGAATGCCCCCGCAACAGACGCTCATTCCAGCATCTTGCGCGTGGCGAATCGTGTTCAGACGATCCTGGAAGGTGTGGGTGGAAACGATCTTTTCGTAGTGTTCCGGGGAGGTGTCGATGTTGTGGTTGTAAGCGGTCACGCCGGCTTCGCGGAGTTTTTTGGCTTCGACGGCGCCGAGTTCGCCGAGGGTGACGCAAACCTCCATTCCGAGGGTGGAGACCTCCCGAATGATGTCGAGCACTTGGTCAAATCGTTTGGTGCCGTCCCGCACCCCTTTCCAAGCGGCTCCCATGCAGAACCGGGTGGACCCCGTTTCCCTGGCCCGGCGTGCCTTGGCCATGACATCTTCTTTTTCCATGAGACGTTCGGCAGCGACGCCGGTGGAATAGCGGGCGCTCTGGGCGCAATAGGAACAGTCTTCGCTGCAGCCGCCGGTCTTGATGCTGAGGAGGGTGCAGAGCTGGACCTCGGCGGAGCGCCAATGAGCTTCGTGCACGGCGCGTGCTTGCTTGAGCAGCTCAAAAAAGGGCTGGTGATAGATGGCGTGCAGTTCGGCGAATTTCATTGGAGACGGGAAGAGAGAGTTCAGCGGACCCAGCGTCCGGCGGACGTGGAGAGTTGGGGCAAGGTGCCCTGCCAGCAGTTGGAGTAGTCGGTCTTGCCGCGCGCTCCGATCATCCGGATCCCGGTGTGGGAACGGAAGGCGGCAGACATGGCCTCTCCGGTGTAACAGCCCCAGCTCTGGACACGGGCTCCGCGGGCGAAGATTCCGGGTTGCAGCCGTTTCAAATCATCCTGATGCAGGAAGACCTTGGAGGCTCCGAGGACCTCGCCGCTGTAGTCGAACGTGAAACAATATTTGTTGGAGTGACCAAAGTATTCAAAGCCGGCGATTTTCACCGCGGCGCGAGAGACGCCCTGGCCACCGTTGTTCAGGTAATCAATCACTTCATCCGTGTTGCGGAACCAGATGAGTCGACACTTCAGTTTTTCCTGGACGGAGAGAACCTTGGCCATGTGATCCTCCTTGTCCTCCTGGCTGCGCAACTCGTAACCGGTCCGGTAGACGAGCCAAGTGATGAGGGCGTCTGCTCCTTTCTCGGCCCGAATCTGCCCCATGCGAATCCGGGCGGCACGCACAAAATTGCCCCACCAGCGGTCGTGGCGAACCTGCTCGGGGCGAAGGTTTTCCCATTCGCGCAGGGCGGGGCCGCCGCTCAGGATGACGATTTCTCCGGCCGGACCGCCGTTGCTGAAGAGATCGACGGCGTGGGCGGGGCCGGCCAGGGAGAGGAAAACCCCGAGAGCGACAACGATACGGCAAAGCATGGAGGACATCCGGCGGAACAGTTCGAAGGCTCTATCATCCATGCAAGGAGGCCGCGGCTCAAGCTGGAATCAGCTCCCCGGCGATGAGATCCGCGAATTCCTGGCGGCGGCGCACGAGGTGTGCCGATTCCCCGTCCACCAGCACCTCTGCCGGCAAAGGACGGGAATTGTAGTTCGATGCCATGACGAAACCGTAGGCTCCCGAGCTCATGAGGGCGAGGCAATCGCCGGCCGCCAACGGGGGAACCGAGCGGTCCTGGGCAAAGAAATCACCGCTCTCGCAGACCGGGCCAACGACGTCCACGGTCTCGAACTGGGCTCCGGGGGCGGGTTCGCGGAGCGGGACCACTTCGTGATGTCCCTGATAGAGCGCGGGTCGGATGAGGTCGTTCATCCCGGCATCGACGATCTTGAAGGTCTTGGCGGTGCCGCGTTTTTCGTAGACGACACGGGTGATAAGGACCCCGGCATTGCCGACGAGGAAACGGCCCGGTTCGAGGAGGATGCGGAGGCCCAGAGAGCGCAGAGTGGGAAGGAGGCTGGAAGCGTAGGACTCGATGGTGAGCGGGGAAACTCCGGATTCGGGGGCGCTCCACCAGTCCGGGCGACCGCTGGCGAGCGATTGCTGGTAGACGATGCCGATTCCGCCGCCGATGCTCCAGAATTCGATCCCGTAATCCCTCTTCAAATCGGCGGCCAGAGGGGCGACCTTTTCCACCGCTTCCAGGAACGGCTGGACACTGGTGAGCTGGGAACCGATGTGCATCTGCAGGCCGCGAATTTGCAGGTTGGGCAGGCTGGCGGCGCGTTGGTAGGCTTCGCGAATGAGGGCGAAGTCGATCCCGAATTTGTTCTCGCTCTTGCCGGTGGAGATGTATTTGTGGGTGTGGGCATCCACGTTGGGATTGACCCGCAGGGCCACCGGGGCGGTGACGCCGAGATCGGCGGCGATGTTGCTGATGAAGCGGACCTCGGCCTCGGATTCGGCGTTGAAACAGTAGATCCCTTCCTTGAGGGCAAATTCGATTTCCGGCCGGGTTTTGCCAACCCCGGCGAAGGTGCACTTTCCGGGATCGCCCCCGGCCTGTTTGACGCGGTAAAGTTCCCCTGCGGAGACGATGTCGAAGCCGGAGCCGAGCTTGGCGAGGAGGTTGAGAATGGCGAGGTTCGAATTCGCCTTGGTGGCGTAGCAGATCAGGTGATCGAGGCCGGAGAGAGAGGCATCGAGCCGGAGGAAATGATCCCGGATGGTGGCCGCGCTGTAGACATAGAGCGGAGAACCATACTGGTCTGCCAGGGACTGGAGGGCGACGCCCTCGCAGCAGAGATCGCCGTTGCGATAATGAAAGCTGTGCATGAGGTGGTAGGGCGGTGAAGATAAGGAGCCAACGGGCCCCGTCAACTGGGGCGCGTTTGAATAGGCTCCGAAGTGCCGTGGCGGCGGCTACTCCACCGGTTCCTTGCGCTTTTCAATCAACCGGATTTCGCCGATGACCATGCCGGGATCGGTTGCCTTGCACATGTCATAGATGGTCAGTGCGGCCACGGACACGCCGGTGAGTGCCTCCATTTCCACGCCCGTCTGCGCGGTGGTGCGGGTCCGGCACCAGATGGCCACTCCGTCCTCCCGCAGTTCAAAACCGACTTCCACGTGGGAGAGCGGGAGGGGATGACAGAGCGGAATGAGCCCGCCGGTCTGTTTGGCGGCCTGGATCGCGGCAATCCGGGCCACGCCGAGGACATCGCCTTTGGCGATCAGGTTGTCGCCGATCAGAGTCAGGGTAGCGGGAGCGATGCGGATGAAACCGGTCGCGGTGGCTTCCCGTCGGGAGAACACTTTGTCGCTGACATCGACCATCGCGGCCGTGCCGTCTTCCAGGGTGTGAGTGAGTTTGGGTTTGTGGCTCATTTTCTCCGCTAGCCTCCGATGGCGATCATGCGCCGTTGGGGTTGATAGTTGTCCCGGAACTCGTGTTCGCGGGGTTTGCGGGCCACGACCTCGAGGAAGAGCCGCTCGAGGTCGGCGTCCGAGGTGGCGGGACCGCGCAGGGCGTGCCGGAAGTCGAACTCGAGGTGGCTTCCGAGGCAGGGGCGCAACTTCCCGTCCGCAGTGAGGCGGAGCTTGTTGCAGCTTTCGCAGAAGTGGAGATTGGTCATGGCTCCGATGAAGCCGATGCGTTGGTCGGTGGTCGGCACCGCGAAATAGGTGGCCGGCCCGAGCGTTTTGAAATCGGGCAACGGAGTGAGGGGACCCAACCGGAATTCCAGAAGACGGCGGGCTTCGCCGACGGAGAGGAAATTTTCCTCGGTGAGGACGTGCCGGGAGCTGACCGGCATCAGTTCAATGAAGCGGATGAGGCAGCCTTGTTCCCGGGCGAATTCAACCAGATCCCAGAGCTCGTGCTCGTTGGTCCCCCGCATCAAGACGCAGTTGAGGCGGATCGAGGCAAACCCGGCTTGCTGAGCGGCGCGGAGCCCATCGAGAAACCGGGGGAGAAAGTCGCGGCCAGTGGTGCGCGCATAGGTTTCGCGATCCAGGGAATCGAGCGAGAGATTGAGGGCATCCACCCCCGCCCGGCGCAGCGCTTCCGCGAGGGTGCCGCCGCCGTGGGAACGGGCTAGCAGGGTGCCGTTGGAGGAGAGTCCGATCTGGCGGATGCCCGGACAGGTTTTGAGTCGCCCAATCAGATCGACAACGCCGGGTCTGGTGAGCGGTTCCCCGCCGGTGACCCGGATCTTGGAGATGCCGAGCCGAGCGCCCGCGGCGGTCAGTCGGACAATCTCGTCGTCCGTGAGGGTTTCCTCGCGCCCGGCCCAAGTTTGCACCTCGTCCGGCAGGCAGTAGGCACAACGTTCATTGCACCGATCTGTGACCGAGATGCGGAGGTAATTGATGCGGTGGCCGAAAAGGTCTTCCACGGAGAGCACAGTATGAGCCGTGCCGGTGCCGATGACAAATGTTTGCTCCGCCTGTCCGAGTGTTGTTCGCATTCCGGACTTTTTGCTCCTTGCAACCGCGCGGGAAACGGGTTGACTGCGCTCGTTTTTTTCCTGTAAACATCATGGACCAAACCATCCTCTCCCAGGCCAGCACGATTGCTCGCGGACTCAGCCTCGATGCGGTGAATCAAGCAAAGTCTGGGCACCTGGGCCTGCCGCTGGGGGCCACCGAAATCGGAGCGGTTCTTTTCGGCCAGGATTTGAAGTATCACCCCTCGAAACCGAAGTGGATCAATCGCGACCGCTTTGTCCTGAGCGCCGGGCATGGCTCGATGTTCCTCTACAGCTGGCTCCACCTGGCCGGCTACGACATCTCCCTGGAGGACATCCGCAATTTTCGGCAACTGCATTCCAAGACCCCGGGACACCCCGAGTTTGGTGAAACCGATGGCGTGGAGGCCACCACCGGCCCGCTCGGACAGGGAATCGGAAATGCGGTCGGTTACGCTGTTTCCGGAAAAATGGCGGCCGCCACGTTCAACACGAGCACGCACCGGATCTTTGATCACCACGTCCTCTGCCTGGCCGGGGACGGCTGCATGCAGGAAGGGGTCGCCTTCGAAGCCACCGCCTTTGCCGGTCATGCGGGATTGGACAACCTCATCCTGATCTACGATTCCAACGATGTCACTCTCGACGCGATGGCCGAGGTGACCCAGAGCGAGGACACCGCCAAACGGTTTGAAGCGATGGGCTGGGATGTGGTGACCATCGACGGTCATGATTTTTCGAGCATTCACCAAGCCATCAGCCAGGCCAAGGCGAATGACAACGGACGTCCCAAGCTGATCATCGCCAAGACCGAGATCGCCCGAGGCATCCCGGAAGTCGCCGGGACGGCCAAGGGGCACGGCGAGGGGGGCGTGAAATTCGCCGCCGCGGCGCGCCAAGGCATGGGGTTGCCGGAAGAAACGTTCTACGTCTCCGAAGAGGTCCGGGCCTTTTTCGCGAACCATCGCCTGGAGCTTGCGGCGGCCTACGCCGTGTGGGAGGCGACGTTCGGGGAATGGGAAGCAGCGAACCCGCAGCTTGCGGATCTCCTGCGCCAAGGGCTGAACCGCCAGCTTCCCGCAGACCTCGCGGCCCGGGTTCCCGAGTTCAAGCCAGGGGAAAAAGTGGCCACCCGAAACGCCGGAGGTGTGGTTCTCCAACCCATCGCCGAGGCACTGCCACTCTTCGTCACCGGAAGTGCGGACTTGTTCGGTTCCACCAAGAACTATCTGAAGGCCAGCAAGGATTTCGGGCGCGGCACCGAGGGCCAGCGCAACATCTGGTTCGGCATCCGTGAGCACGGGATGGGGGCCATCCTGAATGGAATCGCTTACGATGGCATTTTCCGTCCTTCCGGGGCCACGTTCGCGGTCTTTGCCGATTACCTGCGTCCGTCGATTCGCTTGGCCGCGCTGGCGCATCTCCCGGTGATTTACATCTTCACGCACGATTCCGTCGGGGTCGGTGAAGATGGTCCAACCCATCAGCCCGTGGAAACCTGCAGCGGACTTCGCGTCATTCCCGGGCTCGATGTGATTCGTCCCGGCGATGGCGAAGAGACGGCGGGGGCTTTCCTGGCCGC
Source organism: Verrucomicrobiota bacterium (assembly GCA_003402735.1). Lineage (GTDB taxonomy): Bacteria > Verrucomicrobiota > Verrucomicrobiia > Verrucomicrobiales > DEV007 > V1-115. Next base: position 2,577 of record QQNE01000026.1, on the reverse strand, counting down.
GCTGCAAAGAAGCGACGGACCGACCGTTCTGTTGCTGTCGCGTCAGGATCTTCCGGACCAGGCCGCCATCCCTTTCGTGGAACGCCGCGAGGGCGTTTCCCGGGGGGCCTACATCGCCCGGCGCGAGATCGGCCCGCTCTCCTTGATCCTTTTGGCGAGCGGCAGCGAATTGCAACACGCCATGCTGGCGGCCGAACAACTCGGCGGCGGAGTGCGCGTCGTTTCCGTTCCCTGCATGGAGCGGTTCGACCGCCAGCCTGCCGACTACCGGGAGCAAGTGTTGCCCTCTTCCTGCGCTCGCCGGGTGGCGATCGAAGCCGGGGTCTCGGGCCTCTGGTACAAGTATGTGGGACTCGGTGGCAGGGTGGTCGGCATCGACCGTTTTGGCCTGAGTGCTCCCGGCGACATCACCATGTCTGAGCTGGGGATGACCGTGGCGAACTTGGTGGCCGTGGCACAAAGTCTCGCCTGAATTCATCAGGCCGAGCTTGACTAGCGGGAGGTCTTCGATTTTTGTTCGCCAATTCCCCTACAAAACTGATAGGGAATTAGGAGAATGGCCACGGCGACCAAGAAGAGAGCAAAGAAGAAGGTTGCGGCGAGGAAGGGCGCGTCGGGTCGGGGTGCCGTTGCGGCGGCCCCGGTCCCGGGCAAGAAGCGTGGCGGGATCGCCTTGCTCCCAGCGTTGCAGACCTTGACGCGGGCCACCGCGGAGGAGCGGATCGCCTGGGGGTTGCGTCATTTCCCGACCTCGACCGTTCTCACTTCCAGTTTTGGAGCGCAGTCGGCGGTCTTGCTGCACATGGCGACGCGGCAGCGACCGGATTTGCCGGTGGTGTTGTTGGATACCGGTTACCTTTTTCCGGAGACCTACAAGTTCATCGACGAGCTGACGGAACGGCTTTCCCTGAACCTCAAGGTCTACCGTCCCTTGCTGAGCGCGTCCTGGCAGGAGGCGCGCTATGGGAAGCTCTGGGAACAGGGTCTGGAAGGGATCAACCTCTACAACCAGATGAACAAACTTGAGCCGATGGACCGGGCGGTTCGGGAGCTCAAGGCGAAGGCCTGGATCTCCGGCGTGCGCCGAGGGCAGAGTGAGCACCGGGACAAAATGGAGGTGCTCGGGGTGAAGAACGGTCTGCTGAGGCTGCATCCGCTGATCGATTGGACGGACAAGCACATCTTTGATTATCTCACCGCCCACAATCTGCCCTATCATCCGCTCTGGTCGGAGGGTTACACCTCGATTGGCGACTGGCACACTTCGCGCCGGCTCACGGACGGGGACGATCCGAGCTTGGCCCGGTTTCATGGTTTGAAGCGGGAGTGCGGTCTGCACGAGGAAACAAAAACCGTGGCCGAGACCGGGGACTTCGTCATCTGAGCGTTGGGGATGAACGGAGGCGGGAACATTCATCCGGTGTTCGACCGGATGCTGGGACGGGAGGTCAAGGAGGCGCGGCTCGGGCAACGCGGCTTGGTGATCTGGTTGTATGGTCTTTCCGGGTCGGGAAAATCAACGATTGCGATCGCCCTGGAACGGCGCTTGGCGGCGGAGGGTTTTTTCACCCAGATTCTCGATGGGGACAACATTCGCAGCGGGTTGAACCGGAACCTCGGTTTTTCGGATGAGGACCGCAGTGAAAACATCCGGCGCGTCGCGGAGGTGGCCAAACTTTTCGCGCAGGCGGGGGTGGTGACGTTGACTTCTTTTATCACTCCCCGGCGCGATCTGCGGGAACTGGCGCGGCAAATCATAGGGCCTGCGGATTTCCGTGAGGTCTACGTGGAAGCCAGTTTCAAGACCTGCGCGAGCCGGGATCCCAAGGGGCTTTATGCCAAGGCGGCCGGCGGTGGAGTGAATCAATTCACCGGCCAGGATTCCGCGTTCGAGGAGCCGGAGTCTCCGGATCTATTGGTGCCCACCGAGCGGCTCTCCGTGGATGAAGCCGTCGAGCTCCTTCATCGGAACGTGATCGACCGCATCCAGGCGGACTAAATTTTGTTCAACATGCAAAGTTATACCACCACGCACCTGAGACAGTTAGAAGCCGAGGCGATTTTCGTGCTCCGGGAGACGGCCGCTCAGTTCGAAAAACCGGCGATGCTCTTTTCCGGCGGCAAGGACTCCATCGTCATGGCCCACTTGGCGCGAAAAGCCTTCTTTCCCTCGCGTTTGCCGTTCCCGCTGGTGCACATCGATACGGGGCACAATTTCGAGGAGACCATGACGTATCGGGACTGGTTCGTCGAAGAAGTCGGTGCCCGCCTCGTCGTGGGATCGGTGCAGGGATCGATCGACAAGGGGACGGCGGTGGAGGAAAAAGGTCCGACCGCCAGTCGCAACCGTTTGCAGACGGTGACCCTCCTCGAAACCATCGAGGAGCATGGGTTTGATGCCGCGCTGGGTGGGGGGCGTCGCGATGAGGAGAAGGCGAGGGCCAAGGAGCGCTTTTTCTCGCACCGCGACGAGTTTGGTCAGTGGGATCCCAAGAACCAGCGTCCGGAATTGTGGAACATTTTCAATGGCCGGAAACATCACGGCGAGCATTTCCGGGTTTTTCCGTTGAGCAATTG
>QQNE01000025.1 GCA_003402735.1 Verrucomicrobiota bacterium | reverse complement strand
CTTTCATCCCCTGGGCAGCTTCCGCTTTTCCGCCGGATCCGCGGGCTGGGTGGAGATCAGCAACAAGGGAACCCAGGGCCACGTCATCATCGATGCGGTCCAGTTTCTGCCCGAGTGAGCCCGGAGCACACGATTCGCGGCATTTGCAACAAATCCGGAATTGCGCAATGCACCGCAAAGAGGATTGCTATGAGACCGCTTCATGACGCCATCGTCGGTTCAGTCGATCCTTGAGCGCTCCCGGCTGCAAGATCTCTTCGATGTCTTGCACCGCCGTGGCTACGCCGTGATTGGGCCCACGGTTCGAGACCGCGCCATCGTATGCGAGGAATTGCGCTCCGCCGCCGAACTTCCGGAGGGCTGGGGAGATCTTCAGGAAGGCGGGTCCTATCGGCTCCAGCGGCGCCCGGACAAAGCTCTTTTCGGGTTCGCCGTTCCCACCAATTCGTGGAAGGAGTGGCTCCACCCCAAACGCCTGAAACTGCTCGACGCCCACCGCAATCCCGATGGATCCCTGCGGTTCACCCCGGGGGACGAGGACGATCCCCCCAAGCTCGCGTTCCTGGGCGCCCGCTCCTGCGAGCTTCACGCCATCGCCATTCAAGACCGCGTCTTCCTCGGCGGCGCGTTCACGGATCCCCACTACGCCAAACGCCGCGCCGCCGTGCTCATCATCGCGACCAACTGCGGCACCTCGGGCGGCACCTGTTTTTGCGTCTCCATGAACACCGGCCCCAAGGTGAACAGGGAACGCACGCCGTTCGACATCGCCCTCACCGAGCTTTTGGACGAATCCGGGCACCGTTTTCTCCTCGAAGCGGGGAGCGAGGCCGGAGCGGTGATCCTCGGCGAGTTGCCGGTCCGGGCAGCGACGGAGAGTGAAGTGACCGCGGCGGAAACGCTGGTGGCGAACACGGCGAACCGGATGGGACGCTCCCTGGACACCCACCGCCTTCCGGAAACGCTCCTGGCAAACCTGGAGCACCCGCGCTGGAAAGAAGTCGCGGATCGCTGCCTCAATTGTGCGAATTGCACCATGGTCTGCCCCACCTGCTTCTGCACCACGGTGGAGGACGTGACCCACCTCACGGGAGATCACGCGGAACGCTGGCGCCGTTGGGATTCCTGTTTCAATCTCGATTTCACCCGGATGCACGGAGGCCCGGCCCGCCAATCTGGGCAGTCCCGCTATCGGCAGTGGCTCACCCACAAACTGGCCACCTGGCATGAGCAGTTCGGCAGCTCCGGCTGCGTGGGCTGCGGCCGCTGCATCAGCTGGTGTCCTGTCGGCATCGACCTGACTGAGGAAGTCCGAGCCCTTCGTTCCCCATGACCTCGCTCGAACCGATTCTCCGCCAGCACCCCTTCTTCGCCGGCCTGGACGACGCCAGTCTCGCCCTGCTCACCGGTTGCGCCAGCAACGTCCGCTTTCACGCCGGCCAGAGCATGGCCCGGGAAGGTCAGCCGGCCGATGTCTTCTACCTTTTGCGCACCGGCCGCGCAGCTCTCGGAATCCCGTCGCCCCGGGGCGGAAGCATCACCATCGAGACCCTGGATGCCGGCGACGTGATTGGCTGGTCCTGGTTGTGCCCCCCACACATCTGGCAATTCGATGTCACCGCGGTGACGGAGGTCCGCGCCCTTTCCCTGGACGGTCTCTGCCTGCGCGGCAAGTGCGAGGCGGATCCGCGCCTCGGCTATGATCTCATGAAACGCTTCTCGCAAGTCATGGCCGCACGCCTCGCCGCCACCCGGCTCCAACTGCTCGATCTTTACCGCGCCGAGCCTCACGATTTTCCCTCCCAGACATCCTCGTGAACCCTGCTCCCATGATGCCCTCTCCCTGGCGGGTCGCAGAACGCTGGGATGAGACCGCGGACACCTTCACCGTGGCCCTGGAACCCGAACCACGGCGCGAAGCCCCGGGCTTCGCGCCCGGCCAATTCAACATGCTCTACGCCTTTGGCGCCGGCGAAAGCGCCATCTCCATCAGTGGAGATCCCGCCCTCCCCGGGCGCATGCTCCACACCGTGCGCAAAGTCGGGACGGTGACCTCCGCGCTCGCGCTCCTCCGTCCCGGGGACACGCTCGGCTTGCGCGGTCCTTTCGGCACGGGGTGGCCGATCGAATCCCTCCGGGGCCGGGATCTCCTGTTCATCGCCGGGGGCATCGGCCTGGCTCCGCTGCGCCCCGCCATCTACCATGCCTTGCGTCACCGCACCGCTTACGGGGCCATCCGGATTTTGCTAGGGGCCCGCACCCCGGCGGATCTGCTCTATCCCGAGGAACTCGCGAACTGGAGAAAAAGCCCGGGCGTCGCCTGTGCCGTCACCGTGGACCGGGGAGACTCGGATTGGCAGGGCCATGTCGGGGTGGTGACCAAGCTGATTTCCTCGATCAACCTCGATCCGCGAAACAGCGCAGCGCTGATCTGCGGCCCGGAAGTCATGATGCGCTACACCGCTGCGGCCCTGCGCGAAAAAGGGCTTCCCCAGGAGTCCATCCACGTCAGCCTGGAACGGAACATGAAATGCGCGGTGGCTCACTGCGGACATTGCCAGATCGGTCCCCACTTCATCTGTCAAGAGGGCCCGGTCTACCCGCTCAACCGCATCGCATTCTGGCTGGCGCAACGTGAAGTCTGAGTTCTGCATGTCCACCCAACCAAAGCTTGCCGTCTGGAAATTCGCCTCTTGCGACGGCTGCCAACTCAGCTTGCTCGATTGCGAGGACGAGATCCTGGCGGTCTCGGACGCGGTGCAAATCGCCAACTTCGCCGAGGCCACCCGCCACGTCGAACCAGGCCCGTATGACCTGTCGCTCGTGGAGGGGTCCATCACCACGCCACACGATGCCGAGCGGATCCGCGAGGTGCGCGCCCAATCGCGTCATCTCATCACCATCGGAGCCTGCGCCACCGCCGGAGGGATCCAGGCACTCCGAAACTACCGGGACGTCTCGGAAATGGCATCCGTCGTGTATGCCTCCCCCCAATACATCGACACCCTCGCGACCTCGACCCCGGTGTCCGATCACGTGAAGGTCGACTTTGAATTGCGCGGCTGCCCCATCAACAAGCACCAACTCCTCGAAGTCATCCTCGCGTTTCTGCACCGCCGCAAACCGGTGGTGTCTTCCGAGAGCGTCTGCGTGGAATGCAAACTGCGCGGAAACATCTGCGTGATGACCGCCCACGGAACTCCCTGCCTCGGTCCGGTGACGCACGCCGGTTGCGGGGCCATCTGCCCGGCCTACAATCGCGGCTGCTATGGTTGCTTTGGTCCAAAGGAAACCCCAAACACCGCCGCACTGGCCGCCCAGTGGAAGACGCTGGGTGCCTCTTCCGGGGAAATCCTCAGGGCTTTCCGCTCATTCAACGGCTATGCCGATGCCTTCCGCGAAGAAAGTTTGAAGCATGAGTGACCCAGCCTCTCCCCGCAACACGCGCACCATCAAGGTCGATTACCTCGCCCGCGTCGAGGGCGAGGGTGCCCTCCACCTCGGCATCCGCGACGGAATCGTCGAGGAGGTGAAACTCAAGATCTTCGAGCCTCCGCGCTTCTTTGAAGCTTTTCTTCAAGGACGCCACTTCCGCGAGGCTCCGGACATCACGGCCCGCATTTGCGGCATCTGCCCGGTGGCGTATCAGATGAGTGCCTGCCACGCCATGGAAAAAGCCGCCGGGATCGCGCTCCCCCGGCCGCTCCGCGAACTGCGGCGACTCCTCTACTGCGGTGAATGGATCGAAAGCCACGCCCTGCATATCTTCATGCTTCACGCCCCCGACTTCCTCGGTTATGAAAGCGCCATCGCCATGGCCAAGGATCACCGGGACGTGGTTCAAATGGGATTGAAATTGAAGAAGACCGGAAATGACATCGGCACGTTCCTCGGCGGACGTGAAATCCACCCGGTCAACGTCAAGGTGGGTGGGTTCTACAAGACGCCGCGCAAGGGAGATTTCACCCAACTCGCGGAAACCCTGCGCTGGGCCGCCGATGCCGCGGAACGGACCGTGCAGTGGGTGGCGCAGCTGCCCTTTCCTGAATTCGATCAGGAGTATGAATATGTCAGCCTGTCGCACCCTGACGAGTATCCAATGAACGAGGGTCGGCTCATCTCCAACCGCGGCTTGGACATTGACGTGGCCGCCTACGAAGCCCATTTCGAGGAGGAACACGTGCCTTACACCAACGCGCTCCATTCGATTCACAAGGGACACGGAGCTTATTTTGTGGGCCCGATGGCACGGTATGCCCTGAACTCCGCACGGCTCACTCCGCGGGTGCGCGCGGCGGCTTCGAGTGCAGGCTTGGGCGAGATTTGCAACAATCCCTTCCAAAGCATCATCGTCCGAGCCCTGGAGGTTCTCTATGCCTGTGAGGAGGCGCTGCGAATCATCACAGAATACGAGGAACCGGACAGCCCGGACATTCCGGTCCACATTGCCAGGGAGTGTTCCGGATGGGGCTGCACCGAGGCGCCCCGCGGCATCCTCTATCACCGCTACGTGATCGGGGAGGACGGTCTGATCACCCAGGCCAAGATCGTGCCGCCCACCTCGCAGAATCAGAAACAGATTGAAAAAGATCTTTGGAAGATCGTGCCTCAATCCCTGCACCTGACCGACGCCGAATTGCAGTGGCGCTGTGAGCAGGCCATCCGGAACTACGACCCCTGCATCTCCTGCGCCACCCACTTCCTCAAAATCCAAAAAGAGGAGATCCCGTCATGAAGCGCACCGTGGTGATTGGCGTGGGCAACGAATTCCGGGGAGACGATGGCGCCGGAAGAATGACCGCCCGCCGCCTCACGGAAACAGACCTCCGGGGCGTCGACATCTTTGAATCTTCCGGCGAGGCCCTCTCCCTGATGCAATGCTGGGCAGACGCGGACCGCGTGATTCTCATCGATGCCTCCTCCACCGGTCTCCCTCCGGGCACAGTGCAACGCTTCGACGCCAGTCAGCACCCTCTCCCCTCCCGACTCTTTCACACGTCCACCCACGCCTTCAGCGTGGCCGAAGCCATCGAGATGGCCCGATCCCTGACCGCGCTCCCGCCGACCGTCATCGTCTTTGGCATCGAGGGAGCAAATTTCGATCACGGCACCGGCCTGACCCCCGAGGCGGAAGGCGGTGTCTCCAAAGCCTTGCAACACATCCTCACCGAACTCTCCTGATATGCACGAACACTCCCTGATGAAGGATCTGATGACCAAGATTGAAACGGTCGTCAGGAATCACAATGCCCGAAAGGCCGTCACCATCGACGTCTGGCTCGGCGCCCTGTCTCACATGTCTCCGGATCACTTCACCGAACATTATGAGGAATCCTCCAAGGGCACCGTCGCCGAGGGAGCAAAGCTGAACATCACCTTGTCCGATGATATCCACGACCCCAACGCCCAGCAGATCCTTCTGCGCAACATCGAGGTCGAAGATTGATTTATGTGCCTCGCCGTCCCCGGACAGATCCTTGAGATCCGCGGAGAAGATTCTCTCTCCAGAACCGGTCTTGTGTCGTTTGGCGGCGCGGTCAAAGAGATCCTCCTCGCCTGCACCCCGGAAGCGGAGACCGAGGATTATGTCCTCGTCCACGCCGGCTTGGCGATCGCCGTGATCGATCAAGCCGCAGCCTCCCGCCTCCGCGAGGCGCTGGAGCAACTCGGTGAATTCTCCGACGAACCGGAACTCCCTGTCACACCCATCCAACTTCTCACCCCATCAGATGCGCCTCCGTTCCATCACCACCGACGATCGCTTTGAAGTCGCGGACCTCATCCACGCTTCGGTCAACGCGTGGTATCAACTCCGCGGCCTGCCGAGGATCTTCAACGGGGACCCTTCCCTCACCACCATTTTCCAGGATGTCTATCATGCCATCTCGCCCGGCTGTGCCATGATCGCGCAGAGCGACACCACCGGCCGGATCATGGGCGTCTGTTTCTACCACCCGCGCCAAACCCACGTGGGCCTCGGCATCATGAGCGTCCACCCCAACTACTTCCGCCAGGGTGTCGGACGCGCCCTGCTCCAGGCGGTGATCGATTACGCCGATTCCAACGGGTATCCTTCCATCCGCCTGACACAAAGCGCACTGAACCTCGACTCCTTCTCGTTATATAACACGGCCGGATTCGTCCCGCGTTGCGCCTACCAGGATCAGTTCATCTCCGTCCCCGCCCAGGGCTTGAATGTCCAGATCCCCGGCATCGACCGGGTTCGCGACGCCCGTCTCGAGGACATTCCCTCGCTCACCGCCCTGGAACTGGAGTTGAGCGGGGTGAGCCGGGCGGAGGACTACCGTTTCTGCATCGAGAACCCCCTCGGGTTCATGTCCTTGAGCGTCTTTGAAAATCCGGCCGGGGAAATCGATGGTTTCCTCGGTTCTTCCGCCCACCCGGCCAGCAACCTGCTCGGTCCCGGCGTCTGCCGGACGGACGAAATCGCCATCGCCCTCATCGGTCGGGAACTCGACCGCCACCGCGGACGGTCCCCGGTGTTTCTCGTCCCGGTGGATCGGCCCGGTCTGGTCCGGCAGATGTATGCCTGGGGAGCCAAAAACTGTGAACTGCACTTCTGCCAGGTGCGCGGCGCGTTCGAGCCGTTCAAGGGCATCAACCTCCCCACCTTCGTTCTGGAAACCGCCTGAGGGCGGCCCTCCCCTTTCTTGAATCCCCGTCCTTCCGTGGGATCAGGAAGCGTCCGTCCGGCTCAGGCCGGTTCCCTCCGCTCTTCCCCGGCCCGGAGCCCGAGATTCCCATACCGATGCGTATCCCAACTGAGGCTCTGCTCCCGGAGATACCACAACAACTCGATCCGCCCCTCGGCCAACACCGGCTCGTCCACAATCACGGCCGCCACTTCGGCCGCCGCCCGACGGATCCTGTGCGGAACCCGGTCCGGCGACGCATAGCGCACCCGGTCCCCCCAACGCAAGGCTCTCGCCAGGGCGGCATCGCTCTCCACGGCAAACTCAATGGCCCCGGCCCAGGCATCGGTCTTCTGGTCCAGCCACTCGATGATCTCCTTTTCCAGCTTCGGCGGCGAACTCACGATCACCCGGGCCCCGGTCATCCGAGCCGCCAAAACCCTGGCCAAAATCTCGAAATCACTGTCCCGGGGATGAACCCGAACGCGCACCTCCACGCTGGGGAGATAACGCCTGATATTGGCCTGCCCCGGCAACCGGAAATGATCATGCTCCCGGCCAAACTCCAGGTCCCACGCCTGCTGATAACTCCGCGCCGCCCGACGAAGGCGGACCGGTTCTTCCGGCAAATCCTCGAGCAGGGCCGCGATCAGTGGTTCATGCACCTCGATCCCATTCCACCCGCCCGCCCCCACCTCCCGGTCGGCAAATCGAAAGAATTGGGCCAAATAATTCGGACCTCCGGCCTTCATCCCCGGCCCAAAACATGATTTTCCCGTTCCCCCGAAAGGCTGCCGCAACACCATCGCTCCCGTCGTGCCCCGATTGATGTAGAGGTTTCCCGCCTCGATGCGATCCCGCCAAACCGCGATCTCACGGTCATCCAGGGAATGAATGGCGCTGGTCAGTCCGTAGCCGGTCTCGTTGACAAGGTCGATGGCCTCCTCCAGCGCGTCATAGACCATGACCCCCAGCACCGGCCCGAAGAACTCCGTGAGGTGGGTGATGCTTCCCCGCGTCACCCCCCATTTCACCCCCGGACTCCACAGGCGCGGATTGCCGTCGACCGGACGAGGCATGACCAACCACGACTCCCCCGGCTCCAAGGTCTTCAATGCGGTCTCGAGATCCCCAGAAGGCGGTCGGATCAAGGGACCAACCCGCGTGGCCAGATCCCAGGCGCTGCCGCACCGCAAACTCTCGACCGCGTCCCGCAACATCCGCCGAAACGATTCGTCCTCGTAAATTTCCCGCTCCAACAACAGCAGCGATGTCGCGGAGCATTTTTGCCCTGAATGGCTGAACGCACTGTGCAACACCTGCTTGATCGCCAACTCCCGGTCGCTCAAGGCACTGATGATGGTCGCGTTCTTGCCCCCGGTCTCCGCAAACAGCCTCATCCCCGGTTTTGCCTCCAAGAGGCGCAGCGCCGTCTCGGTTCCCCCGGTCAAGATCACCGCGTCCACCTTCGGATGCGCCGCCAGAACCGCCCCGGCCGATGCTCCCGGACACGGCAAAAACTGCAACGTCTTCCGGGAGATCCCCGCGCGCCAGAAACATTGACAGAGTTCCCACGCCACCGGCACGGTGTCGGAGGCCGGTTTCAAAATCACCGTGTTCCCCGCAGCAAGCGCCGCCGCCACGCCTCCGCACGGAATCGCGATGGGAAAATTCCAAGGCGGGATCACCGCCACCGCGCCGCGAGGCTCGGCCTGCACACTGCCTAACTCCAGGAATCCCCGGGCACTGGCCCGGTAAAACTCCAGGAAATCGATGGCCTCGGAAACTTCCGGATCGCTCTCCGCGAGCGTTTTGCCTCCGACGGCGAGGGCACTCCGCATCAGCGCCCCCCGAGCCCGGCGCAACTCCATGGCCACACGACCCAACAAATCGGATCGCTCCTCCCCATCCATGGCACGCCACCCATCGGGATCGAGGGCGGCACAACGCACCGCGCGTTCCACGTCCTCCTCCGTTCCCTCGACCGACCAAGCCACCACCACCCCCGGGCGGGAAGGATCGCCATGAGATCGCCCAGCCGGCCGCTCCACGATCTCCCCGTCGATCACCAGCGGAATCGTCACGATTTCAACCGGCTGTGCCAGGGCTTCCGCCCATCGTCCGTTTTGGGGCAGGGACCAATCGGTATCCGGCTCGTTTTCCAGACAATGCCAGGGCAACTCCTCCCTGGGAACCGGGAAGGACTCGGTGCCACGATCCTGAAGCCGACGCGGCGTTGCGGCAGGTTCCGACGCAATCGACTCCCGGAAGCCCCGTTCCAGCAACTCCCAATCGGGTGAGCCAACCTCCAGCCGGAAAGCGTGCCGGAGAAAGTTTTCTTGCCCGGTATTTTCATCCATCCGCCGGATGAGATAGCCGATCGCACTCACGAATTCCTCGCGTCGGCAGGCGGGCGCATAGAGCAACATAGACACCATTTCCTCCACCAGGGCGCGTCGCAGGTGATTCGCCATGCCCTCCAGCATCTCGAACTGGATCCGGTCCAAAGCGCCCAGTTCCGTGCCCAGGACCAGCGCATAGGCAAGGTCGAAGAGATTGTGCGAGGCCATGCCAATCCGCAGCGCGGCTCCTCCCTCCAAGGCCTCGTGGAGCATGCGCTTGGAATTGGCGTCCGTCTCCCACTTGTGCCGGTATGGAGCCTGCGGCCAGTTGCGATGCGCGGCCTCGACGCGTTCCATTTCCAGATTGGCCCCCTTGACGAGGCGAACCGTGACCGGAGCTCCCCCACGACGGACCCGCTCGGTCGCCCAATCCCGAACGGCCCGCAAGACCGCCAGGGAATCCGGGAGATACGCCTGCAGCGCAATCCCCGCCCCGACCCGTTCCAAACCCGAACGGGAAAGTGTCCGCATGAAGGCTTCCGCCGTCAGCCAGAGATCGCGGTATTCCTCCATGTCAAGGTAGACAAACTTGGGCACCTCCGAGCCGTCCGAGCGGCGGAACCGCAAATGCGCCGACTCCCGATACAACAACTCCAGACGATCCTGCAAGACGCCCAGGGTGTGTTCCCGGGCCAGGGCGGATACCTGGGAATACACGGTGCTGATCTTTACCGAGATCACTTCCACCTCGGGCAGTTGCAAGGCTTCCAGATAGAGTTGCAACCGCCGGTTCGCCTCCTCTTCCCCCAGCACCGCCTCCCCCAGGAAATTCAAATTCATGCGCACGCCTTCCGCCTGCCGGGCGCGCAAGTGGGCGGTGAGATGTTCGCGTTCCGCCGGGAGCACGACGTTCGCAGTCTCATGCCGCATGTGCCCCTTCACCAGCGGAACGGTCACGCCGGGCAACCAGCCCCCAAACGTCTGGAACCCCCGCAACAAGACTTGGTCCAACGGACGAAAAAAGCGCGGGATCCCCTGAACATCGAGAATGTGGGTGAACTGGCGCGCCACCCGGGCCGCGCGCCGGGACCGGAAGGCCTGGTCCGTGAGCTGGACCAGGGTCGCCTTGTCCTCCGGAGTCCGGCACATCCGGTCCAATTCCGCCTGCTGACGCCGTTCCGCCGCGCTCTGCAAGACTCGGGCCCGGTCCTGAAGACGGGCGGCAAGCGCCACCGCGCGGTCAATCCGTTCCGGATCAAAGTCTGATCTCATCTTCCCCATTTCACCACGAGGCGCACCGCTTGGCGAGAAGGAGAATCCTTCAGGTCATTGGACCGGAGCCGGTGCGGCGACATCGGAACCCTCCTTGCCCAGCATCTTGCCGATGCCCTTCCCAGCCTTGTTCGCCGCCCTGCCCACGGCTTGACCGGTCTTTTTCAAACCGGTGCCTACCACTTTGGCCGCTCCCTTGAAAAAGCGACCGACTTTCCGGACTCCGCCGACCGGCGCGGAGGATGGTTCCACCTGGGCGCTGCTTGTCGCGGCCGGGGCCGGAACAGTCTCCGCGGCCAGAACGGGTTGCATCGAGAGGACGAACAGACAGGCGCAGACAGCGCCGAAATGTGTGTTTTTCATGTGTGGATTTTTGATTTGGTCTGGGAAAACAGAATCTTCACGGATTCTAGCGAAACGCGTCCCCGGGATCAATCATTGAAATCCGGTCCCGCTCCCTCCAACAGCAAACCGGCGGGCAATGATTCCCCGAACAGACTGGCGCGGTCGGACTGTTGGATCCGAACGTGATTCTCCAGGGGCGCAAGTTTGGGCCCCGGCACGCCCGACTTCCGCAACTGGACGATGATCTCACCGCGCACACTGCCCGGCACGTCCAGGGCCCGATCCCCCACGATCCGCGCCGCGCGCAAAAACAGAGTTTGCGCCTCGCTCCACTCCGGCGTCGACCAATCGTGTTCCCGCAGGTCCAGGTAGGCCTGCTCCACCAACCCGGCCGGCAATACCGACTCGGCTCCGCCATACATCGGGACCCTGCTCAAAAGCCGCCCCAACGAGACCAGATACGGCTCCCGGTAAACTCCCGCTTCCCGCAACCGCGCCAGAAACAGATCGGCCAACTCCATCTTCCGCTCGCGATCGATCCGCTCCATCGCTCCGAGGAGCCTGACCGCCTCCGCCGGGGCTTTCTTCGATGACTCCCGAACGCGGGGAAAGGTTTCGTCGAAGAGGATCCGCTGCCGCGCCGCCTGCAAGCCCCCGGCGACCCGCCTCCAGAGGACATCGGCGTTGAGCTGCATCGCCTTGCCGGGATACCAGAATCCGTCATCGTGAAAAGCCCAGAGTTGGTCGATGCGAGCCTCGTCGAACGCCACGCCATATCCCGGTCGCAACAACAAGCCCGCCAGACTCACCCAGGTCTCCTCATGTTCAAAGGACCGTTCCCGGTCCGCCAAACAACCTTCCAGCGCGGGCCAAAGCAACCGGAGCAGGGCGGCGTTCCAGGCATTCTTGGGCTGCCCCAGAATCTTCTCCAAACTCTGGACCATCCGCGTCGGGCTGATCGGATCGCGCCTTTGAAAGGGAGCGCGAAACTGGCTTTCGATCCGCGCCCGGGCGGCGTCCTGTTTTTCCTTGGAAACACCCGGTTCAATCACGGGACGCGGCGCGGCGGACTCCTCGTTCCCCTCCTCGTGCAGATTGAACTCCAAGGGCCAACGGAGCGCCGCATCCGCGGCATCGATGCATTCCACCTGCAGCCATCCCAGGGCGTTGAGGCGCGCCCCAAGCCGGACCGGGCGATCCTCCGTGGACTTGTCCCCCGGCCGGATCACGGTGTGCAACGGCGCGATCGCTTGAAAATTGCGCTCATCCCACCCCACCCGATCACCCGCCTTGTCCCGGGAACGATGGGTCGAGGAATAGACGCGAAACTGCACGGGACGCTGCACCCGCACCTTGAGACCCGGGGCATCGACCACCGTTTCCGTCTCCGGCGGCGTGCCTTTGGGCAGCAGGCAAACCAGCACTTTCCCTTTCCCTTCTGCCGCCGCTTCCACATAAATGGAGCGGGCTGCACCTGCCTGGATCCGCCGCGCATTCTGGTGCAGGAGTTGCCCGAACCGCGCCGCCCCCCGGGCCACGGCCAACGACAGCTCCGGGTTGTCGAGCAGCACGACTTCCCCGCCCCCTTGCCAAGCACACACTTGGGCACGCAAACGCTCCCGAACCATCGCCGGTGCCAAACTCCCGCCGTTGCAGAGGATCGCGTCGACCGCCGGCTGTCCCTCCAAAAAAGCGGCCAAATGACGGGTCACCGCACTGTCAGCCGCATACGGCAACCCCATCTCCCGCAACGCTGTGGCGGAGGACTCGGGCCGATCCGTGGCCGCGCACTCGGGATAAAAACCATCCAGCAACAGCGTCCGGACTTCCCCGGCCTCCAGGGTCGCGCGGAGGATTCCGCCGAAGAGCCTCGATCCGCGGGACGGAATGGAAATTTCACAGGGGCCCGGGTCGGAACTCGACAACACCAACTCCTTGGCTTGTCGGCACTGGGACACGAGATGTCCCCACTGGTCTACCGACAGAGAATCCGGGACGCCGAGACGTGGCTCGACCCGGTGGGCCAAGGCGAGGTCAATGTTGTCCCCGCCCAACAAGAGGTGATCACTGACCGCCACCCGCTGGATCTCGGGCAAACGCCGGTTCTTGCCGAGCCTGATCGCGAACAGACTGAAGTCGGTCGTTCCTCCCCCCACATCGATGACCAAGACGTGATGAGTGCGCTCCCGGAGATTTTCCATCTGGGTCTCCAGACTTCCCGCGGTCTCGTGCGCCTCCAACCAACGATAAAACGCCGCCTGCGGCTCCTCCAACAGACCAATCCCCGCCGGAAACCCAGCTTGCGCGGCCGCCTCCAGGGTCAGACGTTGCGCCAGGGCATCGAACGATGCCGGCACGGTCACGGTAATGCGCTGCCGGGCAAACGGCGCTTCCGGATGCAAACGATCCCAGGCATCCCGGAGGTGGGCCAAAATCAGGGCGGAGGCTCCGATCGGGGAAAGTTTCTGCTCCGGCGCGAGATCGGAGCTGCCCCACGGCAGGAACGGGACGGTCCGGTCCATTCCGTGACAGGCCAGCCAGGACTTGGCGGAGTGAATCACCCGGCCGGGGAGCCTTCCGGCCTGCGCCCGCGCAAAATTTCCCACCACCCAGGGGGGGCCGGACTCCGCAGCCGCCCCGCGTCCCAGGGAGGCCAGCTCCTCGTCCACCGGACGGTAGAGGAACGAAGGCAAGGTGGGAAAGGAGACCGCAGAACTCAGCGTTTCCCATTGCGGAACCTCCACCACCATCGTGGAGGCGGACTTGTCCTCCAACGAAACCGAGGCAATCGCCGAATTCGTGGTGCCGAGATCGATGCCAATGCTGAAACGAGGGGTCACGATCAAGAAACCTCCCCCCTCGCGAGTCCATGTCAAGAAGGGTGCCACACTTGCGATGCGACACCCCCCGCAACAGAGCATCAGTCACTGCTCCGCAACTTGGAGAGCAGGCGCAGGATCTCGATGTAGAGCCAGACCAGGGTCACCAGAAGGGCAAAGCCGCAATACCACTCCATGTAACGCGGCGCCCCGGCCTGCTCACCCGCCTCGAAGTCGCCGAAGTCGATGATCAGGTTGAACCCCGCCAGAGCCACCACGAACAAACTGAACCCGATCCCTAGCATTCCGCTGGAATGAATCAGCGGAACCTCGATCTTGAACCCGAGCTGCAGCACCATGGCCACCAGATAAAAAAGCGCCACCCCGAGCGTCGCCGAAAACACAATCGCCCGAAAGCGCTCGGTCGGTCGGATCACTCCGAGCGTGTAAAGCGCCAGCATGGCCACCGCCACCGCCACCGTCAATACCACCGCCTGGAAGACAATCCCGTCAAACTGGGAACCATACCGCAACGAGACCACCCCGAGGAACAAGCCCTCGACCAACGCATACATCGGCGCCGTCACCGGACTCCACTCCCGCTTGAACGCCGTCGCCAATGACAGCACCAACCCACCAATCACACCGACCAACAGCAACGGCATTCCCAAAGCGGGGTTGCTCGCCACCGCATTCCAGGTCAAGCCGGCCGAAACCAGCGCCAAAACCAGCAAAAACGCCGCCTTGGCCATCGCTCCCGAAACCGTCATCGTCTGCCCGCCCGAAGCTGCCGACGTCAGGGTTCCACTTCGAAACATGGGACTTCCACCTCTATTTGACATGCCACGATGCTAACCCCGCACCATCCCCAACGCAATTACGAAAACCCGGCGGAAATGGAATCGCATCTTGACAACCTCCGGCCTCCGGGCAGAGGCAGTCGTCTTTGACGAATCCATCCAAATCGTCCGCCCTGCCCCATGTCGCCCATCCTCACCATCGATGATCTCGAGGAAGCCCTGAGCCGCCCCACCCCGGGCGTTCTGGAGGCCCTCAGCGCGATCGAGGGCGATGTCCTGGTGCTGGGCGCGGGTGGGAAAATGGGGCCGACCCTCGCCCGCATGTTGCGCCGAGCTTCCGATGCCACCAACCAGATCCCCCGGCGGATCTTTGCGGTCTCCCGGTTTTCTTCGGCGGAGGCCGAGCGCTCCCTGCAACGCCACGGAGTCGAGACCATCGGGTGCGACCTGACGGATCGCTCCGCAGTGGCCGCTCTCCCAGACGCTCCCAATATCATTTTCATGGCCGGCCAAAAATTCGGCACCAGCGAATCCCCGGAGCTGACCTGGATGATGAACACCCTCGTCCCCGCAATCGTCGCCGAACGATTTGCCAGCTCCCGCATCGTGGTGTTCTCCACCGGCTGCGTCTACCCGCTGATCCCTCTTCAAGGGCCCGGTTCCCACGAGGAAGATGCCCTGGGACCGCCCGGCGAGTATGCCAACTCCTGCGTCGGACGCGAACGGATCTTCACCCATTTTTCGAGGCGCAACGGCACCCGCATGCTGCTGTTCCGCCTTTGTTACGCGATCGATCTGCGCTACGGAGTGCTGTGCGATGTCGCCCAGAACGTGGCCCAAGGCCGGCCCGTGGATGTGACCATGGGCGCGGCGAATGTGATTTGGCAGGGCGACGCCAATGCCCGCGCCATCCAATCCCTCGCGCACGTGGACGCGCCGCCCCCGGCCCTGAACGTCACCGGCCTTGAACGGGTGTCGATCCGCTGGCTGGCTGAGCGGTTCGGCCAACTGCTCGACCGTAGACCGGTGATCCGCGGTGAAGAAGCGACCACGGCGTGGATCTGGGACGCCTCCCGTTCCCACGCGCTTTTCGGCCCCCCGTCCGTGAGCCTGGAGGAAATGATCGAGGCCACCGCGCGCTGGCTCCGGCACGGCGGCACCACCCTGGGCAAACCCACCCATTTTGAAACCACCGATGGACGCTTTTGATTTCCGCAAGCCACTCTCCGATGGCATCGCGATCCCGGCCCATCCGCTGGCCCTCACCGCGTCACGCAAACTCGACGAACGCCGCCAACGCGCCCTCAGCCGTTACTACATTGCCGCCGGCGCTGGCGGACTGGCCGTGGGGGTCCACACCACCCAGTTCGCCATCCGCGCCCCCCGGGTCGGTCTCCTCAAGCCGGTGCTGCAACTCGCGGCCGAGGAAATGGACCGCGCGCCGCAACCGCTCGTGCGCATCGGCGGAATCTGCGGCCAGACGGCTCAAGCGGTCTCGGAAGCGGAATGCCTCAACGAACTCGGCTACCACGCGGGCCTCCTCAGCCTCGGCGCCCTGCGCGAGGCTAACCCAGACGATTTGATCGCCCATTGCCGAGCCGTGGCCCAAATCATCCCCGTGATCGGATTCTACCTGCAACCCAGCGTGGGCGGGCGGTCGCTGCCCCACGCCTTCTGGCGGCGCTTCGCAGAGATCGAAAACGTCGCCGCCATCAAGATCGCTCCTTTCAACCGATACCAGACGCTGGATGTGGTTCGCGCCGTCATCGAAGCCGGGCGCGACGACATCGCCCTCTACACCGGCAACGACGACAACATCGTGGCCGATCTGATCACCCCATTCCGCATCGCGGGACGAGAACGCCGGATCGTCGGCGGTCTGCTCGGACACTGGTCGGTTTGGACCCGGAACGCGGTCACCCTGCTCCAACGCTGCCAGCGAGAAAAGGCCTCGCCGGACCTGCTCCGCCTCGGCATCGAGATCACCGACTGCAACGCCGCCTTCTTCGACGCGGCGCACGGCTTCCGCGGCTGCATCGCGGGCCTCCACGAAATCCTGAGACGCCAGGGGCTGCTGGAGGGTCTCTGGTGCCTCGACGCTCACGAAACCCTCAGCCCGGGCCAACTCGCGGAAATCGATCGAGTCCGACTCGCCTACCCACACCTCCACGACGACGAATTCGTCGCCACCCATCGGGACACCTGGCTGCGCTGATTCTGCCGGAACTCCGAACAACCTCCCCGTGCCCCGGAAGCCACTTCACAGGGAAGTTTCAGAAGAGTGACTTGATCGTGACGCGGCTTCCGCTGGGGTAGCCAGCCTAGAAGAACGCGTTTTTTGCGTCGCAGGAATTTCTGGCGCGAGGAGGGAAGCTGGGCGGCCCGCCACACAGCGAAATCATAGCATACCGGACAAGCCGTCAGGAATCTTATGGAAACTTGGCCGCACTTCGCTCCGTTCTCCGGTCACCTCACGATTCTCATCCGTCACGGAGCCACCGTTCTCATCGCAAAGGACCGCTCTGAACGCCCAACATCCGACGCCGAACAGTCGCTCATCGGCAGGTGGGCAAAAAAAGCAAATTCTTCGCGGGTCACTTTTCTGAAAGTGCAGCTGTTCCGCCCATCACTTTCATGCAGACCCGATTTCTCCTTGCGGCGCACCCCCCTTTGACTAGAGTCGAGGTCCGAGTCAGAGAATCGAGGACGCAAATTTGCCCGGAGTTTTGGTCTCTCGTCTCGTGTGGGGGGAGAACGACCAAGGGCGGTAGCTTGTTACGCTTGCAAGAACAGCGGGAAGAAGACACTGGCCTGCGTTTGGTGACCGACAGGATGCCCGCTCGATCATCCCACCTCGCACGCTGTCAGGAAGGCACCCAAATGACATCTCTTGAAATCGGCTCACGCCTGGTCGGCCCCGGCCATTCGTGCTTCGTCATCGCTGAGGCTGGGGTCAACCACAATGGCGACATCTCACTCGCCAAGCAACTCATCGACGCCGCTGCCGATGTGGGTGCCGACGCCATCAAGTTTCAAACCTTCAAGGCGGAGCGCCTCGCTTGCCCAAAAGCAGACAAAGCCGAATATCAAATCCGGGAAACCGGAGCCGGAGAGTCGCAGGTCGAGATGCTCCGCAAGCTTGAACTCTCCCCGGAAGCACACCTAAATCTTCTCGCCCACGCCCGGTCGCGCAGCATCGAATTCCTCTCCACGCCTTTCGACGAACAGAGCGCCGATTTTCTCGAACAGCTCGGCGTGGTGCTGTTCAAGGTGTCCTCTGGCGACCTTACGAATCACCCTTTCCTGTTTCATCTTGCCACCAAAGGACGCCCGCTCATCCTTTCGACTGGCATGGCCACGCTGTCAGAGGTTGAGACCGCCATAGCCTCTCTCCCCCAGGTGCCACTGGCCCTGCTCCAGTGCGTCAGCAACTATCCCGCCAACCCTGCGGACTCCAATCTGCGGGCGATGCGAACAATGGAAAAGCGATTCGGCGTTCCCGTCGGTTATTCCGATCACACGCTCGGCAACGAAGTTTCTTTGGCCGCGGTCAGCCTCGGTGCCTGCATCATCGAAAAGCATTTGACACTCGATCGCACGCTGCCAGGCCCTGATCACAGGGCGTCCGCCTCGCCCGATGAGTTCGCCGCACTGGTCCGTGGAATCCGGATCGTGGAAACCGCACTCGGCGACGGCGTCAAAGTTCCAGCACCAGACGAAAAGCCAATCGCTAAACTCGCCCGCAAGAGCCTAGCCGCGGCCTGTGACATCGCAGCCGGCACCATTCTCTCGACCTCCGTGATCGCCGCCCTGCGGCCCGGCACTGGCCTCCCGCCTTCCTTGCGCGATCGCGTGGTCGGCAAAAAAGCCCGCGAGTCGATCCCGGCGGGAACACTGCTAAGCATGGAAATGTTCGAATGATTCTTCGATGAACTGGCTGGGAAAAAAAGTTCTGGTTACCGGCGCGGGCGGCTTCATCGGGAGTCACCTTGTCGAAAGACTCGTAATGCTGGGCGCATCCGTGCGCGCTCTGGTGCGATACAACTCCCGCGGAAGCTGGGGCTGGCTAGACCATTCGCCGCTGGTTCGTGAAGTAGAGGTGGTGGCTGGCGACATCTGCGATGCCGACAACGTGCTCAATGCCACCGAAGGCGCCGAAGTCGTGTTCCACCTCGCGGCACTCATCGCCATCCCCTACTCCTACGTCGCGCCGCACTCCTACATCCGCGCCAACATCGATGGAACATTCAATGCCCTCCAAGCCGCCCGGCGGACCGGTGTGCAGCGATTCTTGCACACCTCCACCAGCGAGGTTTACGGCACTGCCCAATACGTGCCGATCGACGAGACTCACCCGCTGCAAGGGCAGTCTCCCTACTCGGCCAGCAAGATCGGCGCCGATAAGATGGCGGAAGCTTTCCATCTTTCGTTCTCGCTGCCGGTGGTGACGGTTCGCCCGTTCAACACATTCGGGCCCAGGCAATCCGCGCGCGCCGTAATTCCCACGATCATAAGCCAGTGCCTCGGAGGCGCAAGCACCATCAAACTCGGCAGCCTTCATCCAACTCGCGATCTCAACTTCGTCGGCAACACCGTCGATGGATATATTGCTGCGGCTGAGTCCGATGCCGCCACTGGCCGAACGATCAACCTCGGCTCAAACCACGAAATTAGCGTCGGCGATCTTGCGAATCGGATCATCCAGCTCACCGCCGCAAGCGCCACGATCGAATCCGATAGCACCCGCATCCGCCCTGAAAAAAGCGAAGTCGAGCGGCTTCTTGCCGACAACAGCCTC
Organism: Verrucomicrobiota bacterium; assembly: GCA_003402735.1. Taxonomy (GTDB): domain Bacteria; phylum Verrucomicrobiota; class Verrucomicrobiia; order Verrucomicrobiales; family DEV007; genus V1-115. The sequence continues at coordinate 25,798 of QQNE01000025.1, read as the reverse complement.
GCCCGCGAACTCCTCGCCTGGGATCCGCGCGTCGGTCTTGACGAAGGGCTCCAGCGCACGATTGAATGGATTCGGGAAAACCAGCATTGGTATCGCACCGGCACCTATGCGATCTGATTCGAGTGAAGAGTTCGTTCCCCTGAGTGTGCCGTCGCTTCACGGCAATGAGTGGAGCTACGTAAAGGAATGCCTAGATACGAACTGGGTTTCATCGGTCGGCCCATTCGTTGATCGTTTCGAAGTCGGCATGGCCGCGAAAGTTGGGACGCCGCACGCCGTCGCCACCGTCAACGGGACCGCCGCTCTGCACATCGCGTTGCTCGTCGCGGGTGTCCAGCCGGATGACGAAGTTCTCATTTCCACCCTCACCTTCATCGCGCCCGCCAACGCAATTCGCTACGCGGGAGCCTGGCCCGTCTTCATCGATGCCGAAGCGGACTACTGGCAAATCGATGGAGGCAAGCTAGTCGATTTTCTCCACCGCGACTGCTCCTGGCGCGATGGAGCTCTGCGCAACCGCTCCACCGGACGCCGCATCGGCGCGATCGTCCCAGTCCACATCCTCGGGCACCCCGTGGACTTGGACCCGATCTGTGAGGTCGCCTCAAAGTATCAGATTCCCGTCATCGAAGACGCGACCGAGAGCCTCGGCGCCCGCTACAAAGGCCGGGCCACCGGACAACTCGGAGACCTGGGCTGTTTCAGCTTCAACGGCAACAAAATCATAACCACCGGCGGAGGTGGAATGCTGACAACCAACTCCGCCAGCATGGCGCGACACGCGAAGCATCTCACGACTCAAGCCAAGGACGATCCGCTCGAATACACCCACGACGAAATCGGTTACAACTACCGACTCACGAATGTCCAAGCCGCCATCGGTTGTGCGCAGCTGGAGGAACTGGACGCCATCGTCGCAAGGAAACGCCGCATCGCCGAGCGCTACACCGCCGCGTTAGGGGACATCCCGGGGGTAACCGCGATGCCCGAAGCCTCCTGGGCGTTCAGCACATTTTGGCTCTTCACGATCCGCATCGACGCAACACGCTTCGGCTCCGACAGCCGATCCGTGCTGCGTTCGTTGGAGCGGAAAAAGATTCAGTCCCGCCCACTCTGGCAACCGCTCCACCGCTCCCGTGCGCACGCTGGAGCGCAGTGCGGCCGGATCGACGTAGCGGACGAACTTTACCAAGATTGCCTGAGCCTGCCCTGCTCGGCGGACTTGCGGGATGAGCAGATCGACCGCGTCGTCGCCGCCATTGCCGAGGCCCAATATGGGAATTAGCCATGTCCTCATCCGGCCGATGCGCCAAGAGGATTGCGATCCGCTCTCTGAACTGCTTCGCCTCAGTCGGCCGGAGTATATGCGCTTCCTCCGCCTGTTTCCGGTCGAAGCGGAAGAGATCCGGTCGCTAGTGGGCAAGGCCGTGCGTGATGGCTATTTCGCGATCGAAGTCGCCGGAGAACCGTGCGCCGGATTGGCTGGAATCTACACTCTCCGGGGACTCGACGATGGCTTCGCGGATTGGATGTACGGCATCTTCGTCGCGGAACCATTCAGTGGGAAATCCATCGCCCGCCTCACTCTCGCCCACGCCCACACAACTTGCCTTCTCAACGGCTGCCCGCGCCTGCTACTGAAGGTCGATCCCGCGAACGAACGGGCCTACCGTCTTTATCGCGGCGCTGGCTTTGAGTTTGAACGAATTCACCCACCAACCGGCGAGCATGTCCTGACGAAATCGATCAGCTCCGGTTCTTCCGCAAACCAGTGAACTGCCTCGCTATCATCCCCGCCCGCGGCGGCTCAAAACGCTTTCCGCGCAAGAACGTCGCGCTGCTCGGGGGCAAGCCTCTCGTGGCTTGGAGCATTGAGGCGGCACTCCAGAGCGGCGTCGCCGAGCGGGTGATGATCTCCACCGAGGACGACGAGATTGCGCGGATTGCCCGAGACTTCGGTGCCGAGCAGCCGTTCCTCCGGCCACCGGAACTGGCTTCCGACACCGCCCGGAACCTCGCGGTGGTGGCCCACGCCACCGAGTGGCTGGAGGTCAACCAAAACTACCGGCCGGACTACGTATTGATCCTACAACCGACGTCACCGCTCCGCTCAGCCGAGGACATTCAAGGTGCATGGGCTTTGGCGTGCGCGAGTCAAGCCCGTGTTGTCACCAGCGTAACCATGGCCGCCTCAAAGCCGACATTTCTCCGCGAGCTCGCCCCCGGCGGCCAAATCCATGCACTTCCCGCCTCAGGGCAGCAAATCTGCGTCCTCAATGGCGCGATTTACCTCGCCCGGCGTGAGGCCCTACACAGCCACGATGAGCCGGCGCTCGGCTACGTCATGCCGCCGGAACGCTCAGTAGATATCGACACGCCGCGCGACCTGGCTTTCGCTGAAGCCTTTCTCCGCTCAGCCGCATTCGTCCAATGAATCACACGCCCATTCAACTCGGAACCATCCCGGTCGGAGACGGTCACCCGACGGTCTTCGTCGCGGAAGTCGGCTCATTCTTCAACAAAGACATCGAACTAGCGTTCCAGTATCTGCGGGCCGCAGCCGCCGCTGGATCGCCGATTTTCAAAACCGAGATCATCCACGACGCGGACATTTGCCTTGCGGGCACCGGCCTCGTTACCGAGTATCACCATGCGGCCGGCAAGAGGATCGAAGATTACCGGGCTCTGGTCGAGCGCAAGGTTGTGCCGCTGGCCGATTACCGCCGGCTTTTCGATCTCTGTCATGAGCTGAAGGTGCCGTTCCTCGCCACCGTCTTCGATTTTGTTGGAATTGATTTCCTAGCCGAGACGGGAGCCGTGGCGATCAAGATTTCCCGAGACAACGTCAACAATCTCCCGCTGATCCGCTACGCCGCGCGCACAGGACTGCCGATGATCTTCGACGCGGGAGTGATCTACTTCGATGAGATCGCGCGCGCGGTGCGATGCGCCCAAGACGCAGGCTGCGGCGGAGTGGTGGTGAATCATCACCCCGGGGCAAATCCCGCGCGGCCGGAAGTCCATCACATGCGGGTGATGCAGACTTACAAGGAAGCCCTGGGCGTGCCGGTTGGCCTCGCGTGCCATTACCGCGGTGACGAAATCCTCTACCTCGCGGTCGGCATGGGAGCGAACCTACTAGAAAAAGGGGTTGTTGATGACCCCGACAGGGTCGAATCCGACTTGGTCTCCGCTCTGCCTTTGAGTGAAATCCGGACCGTCGTTGAGAAGGTCGAGAAATGCTGGCGTGCAATCGGAACGGCGCCTGCCCGGCACAATGAGCCCCGTGACCTTTCCGCACGCAAAGGGCTAATCGCCAAACGAGCGATCGCCGCCGGCGAGGTGCTGACCCTGGACAACGTCGGCTTCGCCTGGCCCTGCGTCGGCATTTCCGTCGAGCATTGGGATGTCGTCGCGGAGCAGTGCGCCGGCGTTGCTTTGGAAAAAAATCAGCCTCTGGAATGGGCCGACGTGAAGTTCGCCTCGGCTCGCGAGAACCGATGAGCGTTGTCAGCAAAGCCGAAACCGGTTGGCCCACGGGCGATGCCCCGGGTGAATTCGCGTTCGGATTCTCGGTTCCGGCCGACGTGAGCCGCGCGATCGCGGCCGTGGTGCCTGGAACCGATGGAGCGGAGTGGCGAGCGTTGGCCGAGACGGAAGAGCCTGTCGGCCGTTTCCGGGTCGTCGGTAATGGTCGTCCCCTCTTCGTGCGCGTCAGCGGGGATTGGGGCGCGCCTGATCTTGAGCGGGGATTGATTGATCACTTACAGGACGGCGGGGTCGAAGTAAATGGCTTCATCGAGGCAGGCCTTGCACTCGATTGGGATGGCAGGAAATTGCGTGTCGATGCGCGTCCTTTCCTCACCGGTGCGCAACACTTCAGTGGCTCGCTCGATGAGCTCCGAGTGCTCGCGAACACCCTACGGCGGTGTCACCAGGCGCTGAAGGGTTATCCGCGCAGTGCGGCGATCCAAGCCCGCGCTCAGACTCGTTACACGCAGCTCGGGAGTGTGCGCGACTTCATCGGGGCGGCCGCAAAAAAGCGCGACTGGTCCGCATTCCATGAGCTCGCAGCGTGGGCGGAAGCCAACGGAGCTTGGCTTTGCGAAATGGCGGACGGCTATGACGCGCGGCTAGATCTGCTCCCCGGAGCGCAATGTCTCCACGGGGAAATCCATCGCGCGAACGTGCTCTTCAACGGGGAGCCGCCCGCAGCGATCTTGATCGATTTTGAGGAAAGTGTGCGCCACTTTGCACCGCCCGCCTGGGACCTGGCCTACCTCGTCCAGCGCTTCTGCCTCCACGACGATCCCCCGCTGGAGGTCCTCCGCGAGCGGCTTGCCGCAGTCGAAGCAGGTTACGGTCGTCCTCTACCGGAGATCGGGGGATTCATGAGAACCGCCGCGTGGTTTGCGACCGCCATCATCGTTGACCTCTGTGTTCGAGAGCGGGTGCTGAAGCCCCTCGCCGAGTGCGATAAGTTCGTTCGTTTGGAGCGTCAGGGGCGTGACTTTCAGAACCAATGATCGTCGCCATCCACCAGCCGCAATATTTACCTTGGCTTCCGTATTTCGACAAAGTGGACGCCTGCGATTGCTTCGTCTACCTCGACAATGTCCAATTTCAGAAGAATGGTGTTCAGAACCGCAATCAGATCAAGACACCGCAAGGTCCGGCTTGGCTCACGGTGCCTCTGCGCGCCAGCCTCAATCTAAACATTCGCGACACCCCAATCGCAGCCGAAACGTGGCGCAAAAAACACATTCGCTCTATTGAACTATTTTATGCCAGGGCCCCTTTCTTGAACTTGTTTGCCGATGGTCTGCGACCGATCCTGGACCGCGATTGGACATTCCTGGCCGACCTAAACATCGCGGTGACTGACTGGATGTGTAATCAACTCGGCATCGTCTCAAGACGCATTCGCGCCTCGGATCTCCATTCCCATGGTGCAAAAGACGACTTGGTAATCGGGATTTGTGAGACGCTCGGAGCTACGGTATATCTCTCTGGACGCGGCGCGGAAGCCTACCAGGATCCGGCGAAGTTTGCGCGGCACGGTATCGAGCTTCGCTATCAGGACTACAAATCCCAACCCTACCCGCAGTGCTTCCCTGCGCTCAACTTCGTACCGAATCTTTCCGCGCTCGACCTAATCCTCAACTCCGGACCGGAGGCACGATCGATCCTGCTCGGCGGCCGTCCAACGGCACGATCGGAGGCGGAGGAATGAACCGGATCGCTCACTCTGCATCCTGTCTGAGTGATGCTGAAGCCTCCGCCGCAGCCGACGTTGTCGCCCGCAACTTCGCCGGACACGGCCCCCTCGCCGGGGAACTTGAGGAACAGTTTCGGCAACTCACGGGCAAACGCTTTTCGTTCGCGGTTCTCTCTGGCTCGCACGCCTTAAGTCTTGCACTACGGGCGCTCGACCTGCCCGCTGCGAGTCTGGTAGCTCTGCCGGTGCTGACATGCGCCAGCGTGATGTCGGCAATCCGAGACACTGGACATCGCCCGTGGCTAACAGATATCTGTCCAGGCGATCTCACAATCGACCCGGCGGGCATCCCACCTGATTCCAAAGCGATCATCGCGCCTCATGCCTACGGGGCGCCCGTAAATGCAGCAGCGCTGAACGCTCTTGGAATTCCGTGGATTGAAGATTGCGCAACTTCCCCCGCAACTCGCGTAGCCGGTCGTCCCGCGGGCTCATCGGGAACGGCGGCGATCTTTTCGCTCGGAGCCACAAAATACATCACGGGTGGCTCGGGGGGGATCGTGGTTACCGACGAACCGGAGATTGCCGAGAGAATCTCTGACATGCTCGATTTTGAGCGTGCAGAGAATCGGGGTATGTGGAGGCATGGATTCACTCCGGCCTTGCCTGGGAGGCTTGCCGACCTGAATGCCGCCATAGCGCTGAAGCAACTCGCTCGACTCGAGAGTTTCCGGATGCAACGCGAAGAGATCGCGAAGAGGTATGACGAGGCGTTTGCGGGAATTCGTGAGTGCCAGTTGCCCGCCCGGATGGCTGGCCACAGCTTTTATCGCTATATTTTGAAGACGGAAAAACCAGCGCGACTCCTCGCCTCCGCACTGTTCGCCCGTGGCATCGATGCGAGGACGTCGGTCAACCCGTGGCTAAGCGATCGCCGCATCGGCGTATTGGAGGAAGGGCCGTGGCCCTGTGCCGAGAGTTGGCGCGAAAACTTGCTCTCTTTGCCGATTTACCCCTCGCTGAATGACGACTCCATACAACACGTCATCGCATCAACTTTAACCGAAACTGTCCATGCCCGACCTGCCTGAACTTGAGTCAACTCTCGACAGTGTTCGGGATCATTGGGACAAAATGGCGACTGCCACGCCGGACGATTGCGCAAAAGTAGACGCGAGCCTACGAGCGCAGCGCATGCGCTTTGAGGCCTTCGTGGTTCATCACGACTTGGAGGGCAAATCAATACTCGATGTCGGCTGCGGAGTCGGAGACTTGTGGATGCACTTGCGGAGGAAGGGGATTCAATGCGACTATTTAGGAGTTGATATCTCACCGGAAATGATTCGGCGCTGCCGGGAGCGTTTCCCCGAAGCAGCATTCGAAACTCGCAATGTCCTTGAGTGGACACCTGAGAGATCGTTTGACTACATCGTCGCCTTCGGGATTCACAATGTCCGAGTCGACTCCGGTCGTGAATTGCTCGAACGGGTGACTCGACGTCAGTTCGAACTGTGTACCGAAGGTGCACACACCAGCATCCTTACCGATCGCTATCTAGGCTTCGCTCCGCAAATCCAGCCGTGGCGCGCGGAGGAGATCCTGACGCTCGCATTGGACATCACGCCGTTTGTCGTGTTGCGCCACGATTACTTGCCGAATGACTTCAGCCTCACGTTATACAGAAAACCACTGATCGACACCCGCCCCGGACTTCTGCTCGATGAGCCGTGAGCCCCACCGCCGCTATGAGTCAACCCGCAGGACGGAGAATATTTTTCCTTAGCGCAGCCCGTTCGGACTACGATCTCATCGCGACAGTGATACGCGATGTGACCCGTCGAGGGGGTATCGCTTCGGTCATCGCAGCTGCAGCTCAGGTGTCGCCATTTCATGGGATGGGCGTGAAGCAAATGCGCGCAGACGGCGTGGACATCGCGGGCTGTGTAGAATCGCTCTTAAGCTCAGAAACGTGGACTGCGCGATCACTTTCGTTCGCTCAACTGACCGAGGGGCTTACGCGGCTGCTTGAGGTGAACCGCCCTGACATTTTGTTCATCGCCGGCGATCGCGAAGAGCATCTCGCCGGAGCGATCGTCGGGAATTTCCTCGGGATACACGTCGCTCACCTGCATGGAGGCGACCGATGCATCGCTTCGGATGTCGATGAGGTTTTCCGACCAGCAATCTCGAAGTTGGCGCATCTTCACTTCCCCGCCACGGCTGGCCACCGTGAGCGTCTCATCAAAATGGGCGAGAATCCAGATTGGGTTTGGGCATGCGGCGCCCCCGGTATCGATAGTCTCCGCACTGAGCTTTGCGTCCCATCGGAGACGTTGTTCGAAGAACTTGGCCTGAATGTAGATAAACCGTTCTTTTTGGTCATTCAGCATCCCTCTCCAACACTCGACCTAGACGGGACCGAAGCCGAGATGACCGCGATCCTGGACGGAGTAATGTCCCTGGGGCATCCAGTGCTCTGCAGCTACCCCAACATCGACCCGGGAAACGTCGGAATCCGCAAGGTGATTGATCGCGCGAAAGCCGAACACCCCAATTTTCGGGCCTATCACAATCTCCCCCGCGACCGATTCGTCTCGCTCTACCGCCGATGCTCCGCGATCGTTGGCAATTCGTCTTCGCTCGTTCTCGAATCGGGATTTCTCAAAGTGCCCGCAATCCTCGTAGGACCGCGGCAGGATTTGAGAGACCGGGGAGACAACGTCATCCGGGTGGACTTTGACGCCGCTGAAATCGCCGCCGCTTGCCGACGTTCACTCGAGGATGAGAGCTTTCGGGCAACCGTCGCCCAAGGGACCAGCCCGTATGGCGATGGTCATGCGGCCGAACGGATTGCGGAAGTGCTCACAACTGTCGAATTAACGCGTGAGCAGTTACTGAAAACGATGCCCTACTGAGCGCCCATGAGAGTTCTAATCATCTCTGTACATCCCGATGACGAAACGCTCGGCTGCGGCGGTACCATTCTGAAGCATCGTGCGGCCGGGGATGAACTCTACTGGCTGGTCGCCACACAGGCGCACGAGCCGCAGTGGAGCCGCGAGACAATCGAAACCAAGTCCGCCGAAGTCGCTAACGTGGCAGCCGCCTACGGCGTCCGCGAGGTCTTCAAACTCGGTCTACCCGCCGCCTGCGTGGACACCAGACCGCAGGGCGAATTGATCGGAGCGATGCGGGGTGTCATCGACAAGGTCCGCCCGCAGATCGTCTACTTGGTCCACGGGGGTGACATCCACACGGATCACTTCGCGATCTTCACCGCAACGATGTCCGTGCTGAAGCCGTTTTACATGCGCAGCCAGGGCGTGCAGCGAGTGCTTTGTTACGAGACGCTTTCCTCCACGGAAGCCGCGCCCCCGCTCATTCACCGGCATTTTGCCCCAAACGTGTTCAGCGACATCTCTCCGTTCATCGAAGGCAAAATCGACGCGATGAACCTCTACGCAAGCGAGTTGCATCCCGACCCGATGCCGCGAGGACCCGGTGCCATCCGCGCGCTGGCGCGTTACCGCGGCGCCACGATCTCGGTTGATTATGCCGAGGCGTTCATGCTCATCCGCGAAATCTTCTGAACCTCCCCCTGCGCGAGATCGACAAAGTACTGATTCGCCCGGCGGCCTCCATCCAGGACGCCATGCGGACGATCGAGGAGAGCCGCAAGGGCATCGCCGTGGTCGTCGATGAGGATGGCCACCTGATCGGAACCCTAACGGATGGCGATATTCGCCGAGCTTTGCTCATGGGCCTGGCTCTGAGTGAGCCGGTGCAAACATTACTCGACTGCAAACAAGCGGGGCCCTACCCGACCCCAATCACCGCGTCGGCCGGAACTTCACGCGAGGGCTTAATCGAACTCATGGCGGCGAATTCCGTTCAGCAGCTCCCGCTGCTCGATGAGCAGAACCGAGTAGTCGACCTGGTCAGGCTTCGCGACCTTGTGATCGGCACGACAACTCCGCTGCAAGCCGTCATCATGGCCGGCGGATATGGCCGGCGGATGGCCGAGCTAACGACCAACCTCCCGAAGCCGATGCTACCCATCGGCGACAGCCCTCTGCTTGAACTCATCATCAAGCAGCTGCGCAACACCGGCATCCACCGGGTCAATCTCGCCACCCATTTTCAGCCGGAAAAGATCACGGATTACTTCGGGAACGGGGAGCGCCTTGACGTCGAGATCAACTACGTGCGCGAGGATGAACCGCTGGGGACCGCGGGCGTCCTCAGTCTCATGCCGACTCCCGATGAGCCACTCTTGGTCATCAATGGCGACATCCTCACCAACGTCGATTTCGAGTCCATGTTCTCCTACCACCAGGAACATCAGGCCGACCTCACCGTCGCGGTTCGAAAATACGAAATGCAGGTGCCCTATGGGATCATCGAGAACGACGAATGGCGCGTCAGCGGCCTGCAGGAAAAGCCGTTGTTCGAGTTCCTTGTGAATGCTGGAATCTACCTACTGAGCCCCAGCGCGTTCGCGTTTGTGCCTAGTGGTCAGCACTTCGACATGACGGACTTGATTCAGATCCTGATCAAAGCGGGCAAAACGGTCGCCTGCTTTCCGGTTCACGAATACTGGCTCGATATCGGACGGCCCGCGGACTATTCGAAAGCCCAGCAGGACGTCAAAGACGGCAAGCTCAACTGAAACCAGTGAATTTCAAAAAGCAAAGCGCTCTCTTTCGCACCTTCCTCGGCACCGTTCCATTCGCCCGATTTGCCCGTCCAGATCGCGGCGATGTGGCCATCATCGTGACCCCGTGGGCTCAAACGGCGGTTCCTTGGTACTCCATCGCGATGGCGCTGCTCTACCGAGAGCGGGGGTGGAATGCGACGCTAGTTTGGGACGATCTGCCTTCGCCGAGTCCACGGGATCTGCCGACGGATCTGAAGATCATCGAAAGCGCGCTGGATTCGCTGGATGGCAAGCTACCAGTCATCCCACTGAGCACGGTTGCGCCGGTCGAGCTCGATGCGGAGGACCAAGCCGAGATCGTTAGGCTAACAAACCTAAATATGATCTCCTATCTCAAGGCGGTGCCCGATCCTCGGCCCGAGCCCGAGATCGAGGCGCACTGCTTGGCGACGCTGGACCAAGCACTACAAAGGATTCGCGGACTGCTTGTCACCAATCGGTACGATCATCTCCTCATCCCCGGTGGCATCTATGGAAAGAGCGGACTCTACCTGCACGCCGGTCGGAGGAACGGCGTCCGGGTCGCTTGCTTTGACTCCGGGGCCGGCTCGATGACCATTGGTGTCGATAACGTAGCAGGATATTGCATGGACCTAGCGAAGATGTTTCTCGACCCACGCTTCACGGATTTCGTCCACGCGAACAAGGATCGCGCACTGGAGCTCGGCCGAAAGGAATTCGAGTTGCGCACACAAGGACGAGATCGCTACACCTATCAATCTCACGCCTACAGGGAACACGACGACCTAGAGGGAGGCGACGTGCTGATTCCGATGAGCGTTTTCGACGATGCGGCGGGCCTTGGCCGGAATCTACTCTTCCCGCTGCCTGAGGATTGGCTGCGCGAAACGATCGAATTCCTCCTTCGGGAAACCAACGCCACCGTCGTGGTGCGCGAGCATCCGAACGCGTGGCGAATGAAGCGCGGCACGCATCTTCGGGGCTTCCTGGAGTCGGGTTTTGTCAACGAGCCACGCTTCAGGTTTGTCGGCGGGGATCAAAAAATCAGCACCTACAACCTGCTCGAAAAAGCCCAAGTCGTGCTGCCCTGCGCGTCAACCGTCGGTGTCGAAGCGGCTGCGCTCGGCAAGGCGGTGATCGTTGAGAGTTCGGTCTACTACGGGAACCTGAGCTTCGTCCAGAAGGCGGTCTCCAAAACTGATTACTTCGAGCGGATTCGCAATTCGCTCGCCAATCCGGAGCCCCTCGCTGATGAACAGCGCGAGCAGGCGTGGCTATGCTATTTCTTTGGTCAGGTCGCCAATTTTGTTGACTGCGACTTCACCCCGCAGCCCGTTGACTTCAATCAATGGGCACAGCGCCCCTTCGCCGAACTCTCGCAAGATCCAAAAGTTCGTTTGATCGTGGACGCATTCAGTCTTGGGATTCCATCATGCCGATTGCAAAGCGAACTGATCCTCACCAAACATCCTGGTAGCTTTCAGAGGAAGCGGCTCTGGAGAAAACTCTGCGAGGGAGTCTCTAGCCTCACTAACTTTTGCCGTAGCAACTAAGCGAGGATCCGAAAACTCCACCGTCACCCTGCATTCCTCCCTGGCCCGCATTTCTCGAGCTCTCGCTGCTGCGGCTTGCCCAATCGCATCCCCGCTGCGTTCCGCTTGAATTCGAGGATTCACGGCATGTCGGCATACCCGCCCACGCTGGAGCCCTTTGTGCGCCTTGCAGGCAATGCCATTTGGCGGCGCCCCGCGACGCGATCGTCGAGAAGTGCAGGCTAACCATAGTGTATCGTCTGCCATCAGCTACACTGATGAACAATTTGTTGTTTGGAATCACCGTCATCCCTCTTCCTCGGACGGACAGTAGATTTCAACGCAGGGAACAGCACCACTGCACGTGAATTGTTGGGATTTTCGCTCCCTTAGCGTCCGAGCGAATCCCGGTCCGGCAAATCCGCGCCTTGACCACTGGCAACTTCCCTCTTGCGCCAAAAAAGCGGCCCTGGGCTGGACGTAAACAGGCCTGCGCCCCGTCTCTCCGCCTCAGCACCCTTGCCACCCAGGGAAGACGCACCGCCGAGGCCAACGGAGATCGCCGTTGCAGGTTTCCTTGCCGGCGGCGAATCGGAGGAAGTCCACGACTCCGATTCGCAACGGCGCCGAGGGCGAGATTCGCGCATCATTCGCACACCGCTAGCTGCAGGTGAGGGGCGCCCTTCTGCGTCGACTCCATCGACCGCGCGCTGGCGCCCGTTGAGAGGTGCCCTGGAACACTTCCATGACCACGGCTCCTCACCTAACTAAAGCACGGACCCTGACAGGAGTGAATGTGACAGCCCCTAGCCTCGCCAACTGAAACTAGATGGAATCCCCTAAAATGCAAGTGCAAACTTATCCAACCGAACTTCAAGCGGGATGATTGTTTTATCGCATCGCCTTCCAACAAGACAACGAGAAACCCGCGGGATCGCCGAGGCGTTTGAGGCTTCCTCCACATAGAACCTATGAAAGACCTCTTCCCCGGTCGCTTCCTCATTGCATTTCTTGCCCTCTGCCCGGCGTCGGTCCTTCATTCGGAGCCGCCGAACAACAACCTCGCACCTGAGGTTCCAGAGCTGAATCTCAGGGACAATCTGTATCAGCTCGAGTTCAAGTTGCCGGACTTGGAGAGGCCTTTCATCAGTGCGGCTCCGGCGGACCAACAGGACGGGATCGTTGTGGGACAACTGGGCAAGGATGGTGGAGACCGCGCGGCGATTGAAACCTATGCCAATGAACTCGCGGCCCCGGCGAAGGATGTGAAGACGGGCCATGTGGACAGCTTGTTGCTTGGCTATCGCGGAAAGCTGATCTTTGAGTCCTACTACCGGCGCGGTCGTGCGAACTTCCCGCATTACCAGATGTCGATCACGAAGTCCTACACCGCGCTGGCCATTGGTCGTGCGATTCAGCTTGGACAGCTGAAGATGGATGACCTCGACAAGCCCGCGATTGGCTTTTTGAAGGACCTCGATGCCACGAAGCTCGTAGCAGGCGCGGACACGATCACGCTGGCGCAGGCGATGCAGATGAGTTCCGGCATCCGGCTTGGCGAAAAGAGGGCGAACGAGTGGATGAAGGATCCAGCAAAATTCAAAGGCCAGGGCGAAATCCAGGCCTATCTGCAACACAGCGCTCCGATTCCGCCAATGCCGCGCGAGTTCAAGTATCAGGAGCCTGACACGGCCATCGCTATGCAAGTTCTCAATGCGGTCGTTCCCGGCGGTGCGGAGGAGTTCATCAAGACCGAACTGCTTGGGCGCATGGGCATCACGCAGTATCATTGGGATCACGCCATCAGCGGCCTGCCGAAGGCTGCGGCGGGCAGCAGCATCCTCTCACGCGACATGCTGAAGTTCGGCCAACTCATCATCAACAAAGGCAAGTGGAAGGGTGAACAACTGATCCCCGAACTCTACCTCGTGCGAGCGACCACGCCAAGCCAGGTGAATCCGCGCTATGGCTTCTTCTGGTGGATCGAAGACTTCACAGTGAATAGCAAGACCTACCACAGCTTCCAAGGACGTGGCGCAGGCGGGCAGTTCATCTTCCTGTTCCCCGAGATCGAGTTGATCGCTGTCGTAACCTCCCACAACAAAGGCATGGGCGACACGCTGCAAACCCTGCCGCAACGCATCATTCCGGCGTTCGTGAAGTAATGGCAAATCGATGAATCCATGAAGGCCTTCACCCATCTCCTTTGTCTCATCGCCCTCGCATCCACCTCGACGGCTGCCCCTGCAGATGCACCGAAGCCAATGCAGGTGGAGATCCGTGAGTTGCCGGAGGCGATCCGCAAAACCACGACGAGTCTGAACCCAAAGTTCATCGTCGCCACACCTGCCAACACGGCGGGTAGTCAACCTTTGCCTTTGCTCATCTTCCTGCATGGCTCAGGGCAGCGTGGTTCGGACATCGAGAAGCTGCGTGAACAGCAACCGCTCAAACATTTCAACACACAGACCGCACAGCCATTTGTGATCATCATGCCGCAATGCCTGAGCGATCAGGGCGGCGTGAAGGGCATCTGGGAGGTCGCGGACTTGGAGGTGTTGTATGCCCACTTTACTCAAACGCTTCGGTTCGACAGGCAGCGTGTCTATCTCATCGGCTACAGCATGGGCGGCTATGGCACATGGGCCTGGGCTTCGTCCCATCCTGCGCACTTCGCTGCGATTGCACCGCACGCGGGAGGTCTCGGACACGGCGGGCCAAAAGATGTCACTCCCGATCTCGACCAGTGGGTGAAGAAGCTCGCGCCCTTGCCGATTCGCATCGTCCACGGATCACAAGACAACGTCGTGCCGTCGGAACGTTCGGACCGCATGTTCCAGATGCTGAAAGCAAGCGGCGCAACACAGGTGGAGTTGCGAATGCTGCCGGGCAAGGACCACGGAATCGGCTCCGCCCTGGCGGATGGGAAGCTCTATGAGTGGTTCTTGAAGCACGCGCGCAAGGGGTAACCATTCAGGTAACGCAAGGCAATCTTTCGTGAAAAAATGACTTTGCCGGTGATGATTCAGCAGTTCTTCACGAGTCGCGACGCGTTGATCAAGAATGCTTCCGATCCGACGAAGGGACGGCGGTGTCGGCCAATCTGCGCGGTCCCATCTCAGCGGACAGAGAGGCGGTCCGCTTTATCCTGGATCCCTTGAAACGGATGTTTGAATCCCACTGGGAGCTGAATGATTCCCGCTGTCGATCGACGTGAAGAAAGTGAAGCCATGAACCCCACCCACATCCTTCTCACCACGCTCCTGCTCACGCCGCAACTTCTTCTGCGCGCGGCGGAACCACCCAAGTTTGAGGCGAGGGATTTGGTCATCGTGGAAAGCGGAAAGCCAATGTGCGGCATTTTCATCGAACCGGCGGCGCCGAAATCTGTTCATCTGGCAGCACAAGAACTGCAGCGCGTGATTCGATTGGCAACAGGCGCCTCACCTCCATTGACCCACGAACCCAAGCCACCGATGATCTGCCTCGGGGACTGTGCTGCTGCGCGCATGGCAGGCGTGACAGCCGATGCGATGGCTGACGAATCCTTTCAAATCCTCACGCAGGGTCATTCGGTGTTCATCGTTGGAAAAGACACGGCGGATGGTCGAACCACACAGAGGGGCGGATTGAGCAGGGGCACCTTGTTTGGCACGTATGCGTTTCTGGAGCGGGTCGTCGGAGTGCGCTGGATCCTGCCGGGAGAACTTGGAGAAATCATCCCCCATCATGATCGACTGACAGTTCCCTCAATGAACACCGCGGAAGCGCCATCGTTTGCTTCCCGTCAGCTTGAACTCAGCGATCCTCCGATGGTTCGACAATGGGCCCTGCGCAACCGCGTGGGCACACAACCGGGCGATGCAGGAACCCTATGGGTGGACTCAAGCCACTCTTGGAACGAGCTGATGCCGCAAACCATCAGAGATTCACATCCCGATTGGGCTGCGGTGAGTCTGTATCCAGAGAAGCCCAATTACAAGTTCTGCACGCGCAACTCAGACGCGGTGGCCGCCTTCACAAAGACCCTAAATCAGAAATTTGATGGGAATCAATCACCCTTCATGATAAGCGCTTCGCCCTCCGACGGGCAGAGTTTTTGCCATTGCGACCGTTGCAAAGTGCACATCACTCTCAACAGCCACGGCAAAGAATCGACGACGCGCAATCTGCTCGATTTCTACAATGAGGTGGCGCGGACGATTGCACAATCCCACTCGGACCGGATGATCGGTGCTCTGGTGTATGGCGCGAATGAGTATCCGCCAGCGGAGATGCCGGAACTGGACAAACATCTGTTTATCGAGTGGGCTCCTCTCGATATTTACGGGCTTGGACTCTACAAGAAAGGTTATCGCGATGAGTTCGATCATCTCGCCCAAAGCTGGCATCGCATCGCTCCAAACCTCGGCTACTCGAACTATCTTCACTGGCATCGCTCGCGCGGCTGTGCGCCGCTGGCCCCCGCGCCGGAGCTGATGAAGCTGGAGTTTGCCACGCTCAAGAGGCACGGCATCCAAAGCGTGCGCGAGGCCGTTGATCCCAACTGGGCCTACGCCGGCCCAAACAATTGGCTGCTGGCGCGCCTCATGTGGAAGGCCGATGCCGACGTGGCTGCGCTGTATCGCGAGTGGCTGGGTCTCGCCTTTGGCGAAGGTGCCGAGCCGATGGGCCGCATCTACGCGCTCATCGACGAAGCGTTCCGCAAGTTCAAACAACAAGACGAACCCCTGCACTACTCCGCAGGCCAATACGACATCGACAGAGCGAAGATCATCAAGATCTACCTGCCGCTGCTTCCTCGCATGCACACTCTGTGTCAGGAGGCTCTCGCAAAGGCAGATGACGAACGGGCACGACAACGCATCAACTTGTTCGTGGACAACATGAAGTTCTTCCATCGCGAACTGCGCCGTGCCCGTTACGTGAGCGCAGATGAAGATCTCGGATTCGCCTTGTCTGATGAGGCGTTTGAAAGGTTTGCAGCCAGCCCGGAAGCTCCGGGATCACCACCCGCTCGGTATTTTATGCCCAGGGCAGAACCACTGCCGCCATTCGAGTAACGAATCATCCCCCGGCACCTGCTGCCTGCGCCGGGCCCGCGGGATGTTTTTGTCGCGGAGATGAAGCCCCGTGCGGGATCGGTATTCGAGCGCGGCAGATTGCGCTTGCTGAAGCCGAAAGTGAGCACGGTCAGGGTGGAGACGTCGCTGATGAGCGATCATCAGGATCAGAAACACGCTCGATCGTTCCCGGCTTCGGCCATCGCGGCTCCGATTTTGAATGACTGCGAGAGTTGCGTCATTCACCTGCTCAGCAAAGGCCAAGGGTAGGGTCTGATTTGATGGCAAGCGAGTTGCATCCCCACCATCCCGCGCCGATGGATGACTCTCGGGCGGGCGGGCTCAAGAGGAAAAGTCCCATCAGCAGTTCAGCAGGCAAAGCGGATTTCCCCGCAAGACTTCCGCCCGGCCCAACGTGGTTCCGACTGGGATAAGGAAGAATGATGGTGCGCATCGGGCACGGAATCGGTTTGCTGGCTTGGGCCGCGGCTCAGGCGGTCGCCCTGGCGGAGGTCGATTACGTCCGGGACATCAAGCCGGTCCTGCGGGAGCGCTGCGTCGCCTGTCATGGAGCACTCAAACAACAGGCCGGACTGCGAATCGATACCGCGGCGCAGCTCGCCGCCGGCGGCAAGAACGGACCGGTGGCGGTGGCGGGCCAACCGGAGCAGAGCCGATTGCTGGCGCGGCTTGCCTCCAAGGATCCGGAGGAACGCATGCCGCTGGATGCAGCGCCTTTGCTGCCGGAGCAGATCGCGGCCATCCGGGAATGGATTGCGTCCGGAATGATCGCCCCTTCGGACGAACAAGGGGAGGATGATCCCCGGAACCACTGGGCCTTCCAGCAGATCCGGCGTCCGGCCCTGCCTGACGCGGCAACAAGGGAAACGGCGATCGACGCCTTTCTGGAATTGAAACAGGCAAAGCTCGGGCTCCACGTCCAACCCGAAGCGGAGCGGGGCATCCTCATGCGGCGCTTGTATCTGGACCTGACCGGACTTCCTCCGACGGTTGAACAGCTGCAAGATGCGCGTCCCTATGCGGAAATCGTGGAGGAATTGCTCCGGAGCCCGCAGCATGGAGAACGTTGGGCCCGGCACTGGATGGATATCTGGCGCTACACGGATTGGTATGGCCTCGGAGCCCAGTTGCGCAACAGCCAGAAACACCTCTGGCATTGGCGGGACTGGATCATTGAATCCCTGGTGGCGGACAAAGGCTACGACCGGATGATCCAGGAAATGCTGGCCGGGGACGAGTTGGTTCCCGGCGATGCCGGAGTGGTCCGCGCCACGGGTTATCTCGCGAGAAACTACTACCTCTTCAACCGGACCACCTGGTTGGACGACACCATCGAGCACACCGGCAAGGCATTCCTCGGGCTCACCCTAAACTGCGCAAAATGCCATGACCACAAGTATGATCCGATTGCGATGGTCGATTACTACAATTTTCGGGCCATCTTCGAGCCGCACCAAGTGCGATTGGATCCCGTTCCGGGGGTGATCGATTTCGAAAAGGACGGCATTCCCCGGGTGTTCGACAATCATCCGAACGAGCCAACCCATCTCCACGTGCGCGGAGATCCGGCCCACCCGGACAAATCCGTGGCCATCAAGCCCGCGGTTCCCAGCCTTTTCGCGAGCTTTGCCCCTCCCATCGTTCCGGTGTCGTTGCCCATGTCCGAGTGGGCTCCAGGTTCCCGGGATCACGTGCAGCGCGACCACCTCGCTGCCGCCCGGGCCAAGATTCAAACGGCGCTGCGTGAACTCGATGCCTCCACCTCCCGCTGGCCCCCCGCATCGGCGAAACCGGTGAAATTGCTGGAGGCACAGGTCGCCTCCGCCCGGGCGGAACTGGCCAACCTGGAAGCGGTGATCGCGGCCGACCGCGCCGCCCTCACCGCCCCGGACGCAGCCTTGGTGAAGACCGCTGCCCGCAGAGGAAAAGAGATGCGGGTGGCCCAGACCAAACTCGAGGTCCTGACGCAGGAACTTGCCAACGACACCAAAAAACTCGCCGCGGCCCGGAAGGCCCTTGCCGCCGCGGAGAAAGATTTGGCACGGAACGACTCCGCTTACACGCCGTTGCAAGGCACGAAGAAGGCCCTGGAGACGCCCGAGCACAACGAGAAAAGTTACCCCGCCATCTACCCCTCCACCAGCACTGGACGACGCCTCATGCTGGCCCGTTGGATCACCGTCCGGGAGAATCCCCTGACGGCGAGGGTCGCGGTCAACCACGTCTGGACGCGTCACTTCGGGGAGCCTCTGGTCGAGACCGTCTTCGACTTCGGCCGACAGGCTCCTCGCCCCGAACACCAGGACTTGCTCGACTGGCTGGCGGCGGAATTCATGGACTCGGGCTGGAGTTTTCGGCATCTGCATCGGCTCATCGTCAACTCAGCGGCCTACCGTCGCACCTCCACCAACGCCGGGGCGGATCCCGCCACGCTGGCTGCCGATCCGACCAACCGCCTGCACTGGAGAGCCTTTCCCCGGCGCATGGAATCCCAGGTGATCCGCGACAGTCTCCTGAGTTTGGCCGGGGCCCTCGACCCGGCGGTGGGAGGACCTCCGCTGCCCATCGACCGGGAATCAAGACGGCGCGGAATCTACTTCGTCCATTCCCGGGATGAGGAAGAGCGACTGCTCTCCATGTTCGACAACGCCGACATCCTCCAATGTTACCGCCGCAGCGAGAGCGTCGTCCCACAACACGCCCTCGCGATGGCCAACAGCGCGCTATCGTTGGACATGGCGGAAAAGATCGCCCGACGCATCCAGGGCACTGACCGCGAAACTTTCGTCGGTGCGACCTTTGCCCAAATCCTGGGACGAGCTCCGAACCGAGAGGAACGCGCCGCTTGCCAGGCTTACTGCGAGGAGCTGAGCGCCCTCGAAAGCGTCCGAAGCGCCCCGGACAGTGAGGTCCGAATCCGCGCCCGGTTGGTGCACGCGCTGCTCAATCACAACGACTTCATCACCATCCGCTAATTGGCCATGAATCCGGAGACCGCCGCTTCCCTGACCCGCCGCCGCCGCTTCTTGCATCAGACCGGTCTGGGCTTCGGCGGACTGGCGCTGCAAGCGATGCTGAACCGCGACGGCTTCGGCGCAGTCCATCCGGGCGGCAAACCCGTGTTCGCTCCCAAAGCAAAGAGCGTCATCTGGCTCTTCATGCGGGGGGGAGTCAGCCATCTGGAGAGTTTCGACCCCAAACCAGCCCTCAACGTCTACGCCGGGAAATCGATCTCTGAGACGCCGCATGCATCGGTCCTGGCCCCGGAAAAGCGCAAGAAAGTGCGCGTCGTGGTGGTCAACGATGCCAACGGCCAGCAGCGCCACAAGATCTACCCGCTGCAAATCGGCTATCGCAAACATGGCCAGAGCGGAATCGAGGTGAGCGACTGGTTCCCTCAAATTGGCTCGTGCGTCGACGAGATCGCGGTGATTCGTTCCATGTGGACCACGGACGACAACCACGGCGCGCAAGTTCAGTTTCATTCAGGGCGCCACATGCTCGATCCGCGGGTGCCGACCATCGGGGCGTGGGTGAACTATGGTTTGGGCACGCTGAACGAAAACCTTCCGCAATTCATCAACATCGGTCCCCGGTTTTTCGATACCCGGGACGGACATTATCTGGGCCCGGCTTACGACGCGGTGAAGTTGAAAATCGACCCGAAGAATCCGCTCGACTACGCGGCCCCGGAGCGGGATTTCCCCGCAGCAGAACAGCGCCTCGGATTCGGTCTGATGAATCGTCTGAACCAGATCAACCGAGCGCTTTACCCGGGCGACACCGCCTTGGAGGCGCGCATCAAGAGTTATGAACTGGCCTTCCGGATGCAGACAGCGGTGCCGGGAGTGATCGATTTCAGTCAGGAGACGGCGTCCACCAAAACGCTCTACGGCTTCGATCAACCCGAGACCCGCTCGTTTGCGGAACAGCTTTTGGCGGCGCGCCGCTTTGTGGAACAGGGGGTGCGCTTCATCCAGATCATGCACGGAGACGGCGCGGCCGGGGCCTGGGACCAGCACTCCAAGCTCAAGGAAAACCATGCCAAACTGGCCATGCAGGTCGATCGTCCCATCGCGGGGCTCCTCAAAGATCTGAAGCAGCGGGGTCTGCTCGAGGAAACCATGGTGGTCTTCGGCACCGAATTCGGGCGCACCCCGGGTTCCCAAGGAGCCGACGGGCGAGATCATCATCCCTACGGGTTCAGCGTCTGGATGGCCGGGGGCGGCATCAAGGGAGGAATCACCCATGGCGCCACCGATGAACTCGGCTTCCACGCGGTGGAGCATCCGCACTACGTGACCGACATCCACGCCACCCTCCTGCACCAATTGGGCCTCCACGCCCATCACCTTGAGGTGCCCGGTCACAAACGCCTCGAACAGGATTTCGGGTCGGTCATCCACGAGATCCTCGCCTGACCAAGGGGAACGATCCGCTTCGGTCAATGGCGCAGGCCGTCCGAGCGGCGGCGCCAGGCACCCGGCGTGCATCCGTGCAAAAGTTTGAAGGCCGCCTGAAGGTAGTGACTGTGAATGAACCCGGTCTGCGCGGCGATGGCATCGATCGTGAGGTTGGTCTCACGGAGAAGCCGCTCAACCTCGCGGAACCGGACCCTGGAGATCTCCTCTTTGGGCGTGCGTTTCAACGCAGCCTTCATGCGGCGGTCGAGGGTGGTTCGGGAGACATTGAGACGACGACAGAGCTGTTCGACATTGAGCCCAATGGCTGCCTCTTCGCGGATCAGACGGGCCGCCGAAGCCACCAGGGTGTCGTTGATGACAAACTCATCCGAGGAGCGGCGAATCACGATCCCCTTCGGCGCAATCAAGGACGGTTTGAACGGCGGACTTTCTCCGCTCATGAGGCGGTCCAACAAGGCCGCAGCAGAATACCCCACCGAATCTCCATCGAACTGCACGCTGGTCAACGGCGGGCTGGAGAAGTTGCAAAGCGTTTCCTCATTCTCGGCCCCGACGATGGCCACCTCCTCGGGCACCGCAATGCCGGACCTCTGGCAGGCGTCGAGCAAGCGAACCCCGAGCTGATCGTTGGCGGCGAAAATTCCCACCGGTTTCCGCAGACCACCCAGCCAATCCTTCAATTGCCGCTGGCTGCCCTCCCAGTCGGCGATGTGCTCCGATGAAGTCTCTGGCAACTCGGAGCAGCTACACCCGGCCCGATGCACCTCGGTGATGAAATTTTGCACCCTCTCCTCGAAAAACGCTTCTGAGCGAAGGCTGTAGACCCCGAACTGCCGGAAGCCCCGATCGTAAAAATGTCTGGCCACGGCTTGGCCGATGCGGGCGTTGTCCATGCCGATGAAGGGGCGCTTGCCACACTCCCGACTGGAGCGGATCTCGACGGCCGGCAAACCGGTGGCGTCGATCAGGTCGGACATCTCACGGGTGAAGGTGCGGGTGATGATTCCGTCCCCGTCCCATGTGCAAAGCCACGGAGGCGGCGCGGAATCGAGCGAACGCAGCTCGATGAAGGTGGACCACGGCCCGTGCGCGGCGACATAGCGGCGCACTCCACCGAGGATCTCCCGGGCGTAAGTCCGGGTGGTTTCAATGAGCAGGGCCACGCGGGGCACGCGTCGTTCCCGGACAGACTGGAAACTCGCATCGGGAACACTCCTCATACCGGGCTGATTGTGGTGAAAAACCTGAGCTTTTCTGTGCCATAGCTGCATTGGCGTCAAGGGCGAACGGGACTAGGGTGCAACTTGAGCGGTCTCAACAGAGCGCCGCTGCCCCATTCCAGATCATGACCAAGCCCAAAGTTCTCATCGTCGTTGGCGACGCCACGGAAACCGTCGACACTCTCTACCCCTTCTACCGGATCATCGAGGCCGGCTTCCAGCCTGTGGTGGCCGCCCCGGAAAAGCGCAAATACCAGATGGTGCTTCACGAAATCAAGCCGGGCTGGACCATCACCAAGGAATGGGAGGGTTACTCCATCGATGCCGACATCGCCTTCAAGGACATTCGGCCCGAAGAATATGCCGCGATCTTTTTCAGCGGCGGACGTGCCCCTGAATACATCCGTGAGGATGAAGATCTCCTCCGCATCACCCGCTGGTTCTGGGAGAACAAGAAACCGATGGCCAGCGTCTGCCACGGGGTCGAAATCCCGGCCCGCGCGGGGATCGTCAACGGGCTTCGCATGGCGACCGTGGCAAAGTGCAAGTTCGACCTCGAAATCTGCGGCGGCATCTATGTAAACGAGCCCTGCGTGATCGACCGCCACATGGTCAGTGGAAGGACCTATCATGACAGTGGGCACTTTGTCGCACCGTGGATCAAGATGATCGAGGACTCAGTCAAGTCCTGAGCCAGTTCAGCCCTCTTTATCCGTTGTCATGCCCATTCTATCCCCAGACAAACTGCAGTCGTCGTATGATGTGGTGATCGTCGGCTCCGGAGCGGGCGGAGGTCAGACGGCTTACACGCTCACCATGGAAGGGGTGAAAGTGCTGATGCTGGAAGCGGGACGCTCGTTCGATGTGCAAAGCGAGGTGGCCATGTTGCAGTGGCCGAGCCAGGCTCCGCTCCGCGCGGAGCGCACACCGGACAAGCAGTATGGCTTCCATGATTGCTCCATCCACAGCGGCTGGGAGATTCCGGGAGAACCTTACACCAACGCGCATGAGGACCCCGGAAACCAATTCAAGTGGTGGCGGCAGCGCATGATGGGAGGGCGCACCAATCACTGGGGCCGGATCTCCCTCCGCAATGGCCCGCTCGATTTCAAACCGCGCACCCACTGGAGCCTCGGGTTCGACTGGCCCCTCAGCTACGATGACCTCGCCCCGTATTATGATAAGGTGGAGATGCTGGTCGGCGTTTTCGGGACGAATGAGGGCATCGAAAACTCTCCCGACTCCTCGCCGGGCGTGCTGCTCCCGGCTCCGAAACTGCGCGTGGGTGAACTCTATGCTCAAAAGCACGGCCCCAAAGCGGGAGCACGCATCGTCTCCATTCACCGGGCCGTTCTGACCCAGCCGCAGGATGCCGCAAATCTGCCCGCGAAACTGCATCCCGGAAACGTCAAGGCGCAACGAATCCTCGCCGATTCAATGCGGACTCGGGCCCCGTGTTTCTGGGCCACCGATTGCCACCGGGGTTGCGCCATCCGAGCCAATTACGACTCGCAAACCGTGCACCTCCGCCCCGCCCTGCAAACCGGCAATCTCGACATCCTGCCCAATGCCATGGCCCGGGAAGTGACGGTCGACAAGACTGGCAAAGCCACCGGGGTCACCTTCATTGACAAGACCACCGGTCGTGAGGGGCATGTGAGGGGACGCGCCGTGGTGCTGGCGGCGAGTTCCATGGAATCCGTGCGCCTCTTGCTGAACTCGAAATCGAACCTCTTCCCTGACGGACTGGCAAACTCGAGCGGCAAGGTGGGGAAATATATCACGGATTCGGTTTCCAGCAGCCTTGGCGCTCACATACCCGCCTTTGAAGGGATGCCCATCCACAACGAGGACGGTGCCGGAGGCCCGCACGCTTATGTTCCCTGGACGCGCACGCAGCAAAACCGGTTGGGCGAACTCGGCTTTCCTGGCGGCTACCACCTCGAATTCACCAGCGGAAGACAGATGCCCAACCTGAATGTGGTGAGCGGCCTCGAAAGCCGAGCGGGCAGTGAAACCGTGTTGTTCGGAGCGAACCTCCGGAAGGAGGCGCGGCGGTTTTATGGAGCGCAACTCGGCTTCGGCGCTCAGGGCACAATGCTGCCGAATGAAGATTGCTATGCAGAACTGGATCCCGTCCTGAAAGATCAGTGGGGCATTCCCGTCCTGCGATTCCACTGGAAATGGTCTGACTTCGAACTGAACCAGGTGCGGCATCAACAAGACCACATCCGCGACCTTCTGGAAGCGTTGGGAGGAAAGGTGCAGCCCAAGACGGAGGTCGATCCCCGAACCGCAATCCGTCAGGGTGGAACCGTGATCCATGAGGTCGGCGGTGCCATCATGGGTCATGATCCAGCGCAATCGGTGACCAATCAATGGAGCCAAGCCTGGGACGTGAAGAACCTCTTCCTCGCCGACGGCGCCCCCTTTGCCAGCACCGCGGACAAGAATCCCACGCTCACCATCATGGCCCTGGCTTGGCGGATGGCGGATCATCTCCTCTCCGAACTCAAACAACAAAACCTCTGATGCCCCTATCCGATCCTCTCCCCCGCATCAGCCGACGCGTTTCCCTCCAATGGATGCTCGGTGCCGCCGCCACCCTGGCCACGGCCAACAGGGACGCTTCGCTCCACGCCGCCGATCCCTCACCGATCGCAAAAGGCTACGGTCCTGACCCCAGCATGGTCACCCTCTACAAACCCGGTGATGTCTGGCCGCTCACACTCACCGAACCGCAACGTCGCACCACGCACGCACTCTGTGATCTCATCCTGCCCGCAGACGAATCCTCACCCAGCGCCTCCTCGCTCGGCGTCCCGGACTTTCTCGACGAATGGATCAGCTCCCCCTATCCAGGCCAAGCCGCGGACCGCAGCCTGATCCTCGACGGGCTGCAATGGATCGACGAGGAATCGACGCGCCGCTTCGGCAAGCCCTTCGCAGCTCTCTCCCTGGAGCAACAGGAAAGCATCTGCCAGGATCTCGCCCCGCTCAAACCCGCTCCAGAATTCAAGGGCGCGGCCATCTTTTTCAAGCGCTTCCGGGACCTCACCGCCGGAGGCTACTACACCACCCCGGAAGGCTCCAAAACACTTGGCTATGTCGGCAACCTGCCTCTCGCCAGCTTCGACGGCCCGCCACTCGAGGCCCTGAAGCACGTCGGACTGGCTTGAGCCAAATTCGAGCATGGTGTCATGTTTCCGAATTGGCTCGACCTGTTTCCCCACTTCCGATCTCCACCGACCAACGCTCAGAACTCCAGCGCATCCTCTCAAGACGCGACTTCTTCCCGACGGATGGTCAAGCGCAGCCGCATCATCTGGATGAAGGCAAATGGAGGGAGCCAGCAGGAGGTTCCCAATGGTGGGCCTCTGGGAAAAGCGGTCTCGCACCGGCGGCGTTGATGGACTCCAGGAACCCCGGTGAAGCGACCGCAAACCGGTGATCAGCTTGAATCTCAAGGCTGAGCCCGCCAGGCTCGCTCCCTCCCACC
Organism: Verrucomicrobiota bacterium; assembly: GCA_003402735.1. Classification (GTDB taxonomy): domain Bacteria; phylum Verrucomicrobiota; class Verrucomicrobiia; order Verrucomicrobiales; family DEV007; genus V1-115. The sequence goes on along the minus strand of QQNE01000025.1, from coordinate 143 downwards.
GCCGCAAGCGCATGCCCTAACAGCCTGTTGAAAAACGGTTCATTTTATTATAAGGAACGCTCAAAGCGAGCGGTCCGAACCCAGTTGAACTTAGCTTACCGTGCAGGGGATTTTTCGGATTGATGTCCCAAAATGTCCGTATT
>QQNE01000024.1 GCA_003402735.1 Verrucomicrobiota bacterium | reverse complement strand
TCCGCGACGCTGTGGAGATCCCAAGCCTTCAGCCGAGGGTGGCCACGAGGCGAGCCCCGGAGCTCTTGTAACGAGCCACGGTGTTCTTCTGCAGCACGTTCTTCTTGGCGGCCTTGTCCGCAGCGGCGAACAATTCCCGAAGCGTCGCCTCAGCGGCCTCCTTCTGCTTTTCCGCCACGGCCGTCGCGAGTTTCTTCCGGAACGTCTTCACCCGGCTCTTGAGTGCACGATTGCGAAGGGTCCGGACCTCGGTTTGACGAACGCGCTTGGCGGCTGACTTGATATTGGGCATGGGCGGAAAACCAGTGGGGCGGCAAGATAGGGGACGAGTGGGACTTGTCAAGCCCCCGTCAAGATTTTCACATCGAGTGCGCGGAAACGGCGGTTTGCGGCCCCGAAACCTGTGGCAGCGAGGGCAACGGTTGATCCAGAATGATCACCCTCGCTCCCCTTCCCACCCGCTCATAGAGGTCAATCACATCCCTCGAACGCATGCGGATGCATCCATAGCTCTTGGGCTGTCCGATCAGGCTCTCCTGCGGCGTGCCGTGAATGTAAATGTAGCGGTGATAGGCGTTTGCGTTGCAAGACTCAACGCCTTTCAACCAGAGGATCCGCGAGACGATCGGGTCGCGCCCCGGAGCATTCGGAGGAACGATCTCTCCGGTCGGTCGCCGACTCTTGAACTTCATGCCCGACGGCTGGCCTCCGCCGATTTTCTGCGCGATGACGTGTTCCCCCAACGGAGTGCGGTTGCTCCCCGGTTCATCCCCCAAACCGAACTTTGAAGTCGAAATCTCGTAAGTGGCCACGGTTTGCCCGCCCTGGCTCAGGACCATCCTCTGCTCGGGCACCGAAATGTGGAGGACGCTCGAATGATCCGGAAGGAAACTAGCGCAACTCGTCAGAGCCAGCGCCAAGCTCAACAGCATGAACCGGAAACTCCGACTTTTGGGGAAGGTCATGGGAGGAGGGTGGCGAGGCGGTGGGGACCCTCTCCGGACGGCTCAATCTGCGGAGCACGGAGGGCCATGCCACAAAATAAAACCCAATGGCGAACAACGCAAGGAAAGGTACGGAGAGCCACTCCCCATCCCATGCGGCATCAAACGTGATCCAACTGTAGATCACCGCCAACAACAATTCCCCCCACATCGTGGCCGACTTTGCCGCGCTGTAATTCTTTTGCCGCCCGCCGGGACCTCCAGCCTTGGGCGTCCGCACGAACGAAGACCGTTTCCCCGAAATCGCTTCCACAACCCCACGGGCGTTGTTCAAGCTCATGCCGATTCCCAATGCCAGCAGCAGCGGAAGATGCAACAGGTCCCGGAACCAATCCCGAGGATACAGGGTCAACGCCGTCACCGAATAAAAAATCACGGCCGACATCGTGCCCACGATGAACAGGGCAAGGCTCGGAATGGCCCCCCATTGCACTTCCGGAGCCACGCCCGGAATCGGCATCATGAGCACCAGCAGCGCCACCAGCAGAAGATAGACGAAGTTGCAGGTCAGCTGGAAGGTCGCCTCGATCTTCACCGGCAACGAAAGCTTCGCCCTCCAGACCGGGACCAGCCACTTGATGGCATTCTGCACGGACCCCTTGGTCCAGCGATGCTGCTGGGCCTTGAACCCGTCCATATCCGCCGGAAGCTCCGCCGGGGTCACCACGTCGTTCAAGTAAACGAACCGCCAGCCCTTCATCTGGGCCCGCAAACTCAAGTCCAAATCCTCCGTGAGCGTGTCCGGCTCCCATCCCCCGGCTTCCTGAATGCAGACCTTGCGCCAGATCCCCGCCGTGCCGTTGAAATGAAAGAAGCGACCCGAACGGCTCCGGGCGGTCTGCTCCATCAAGAAGTGCCCATCCAATAGAATCGACTGCACCCGGGTCAGCGCCGACTCCGATCGATTCAGGTGCCCCCACCGGGTCTGCACCATGCCAACCCCGGGGTCCGCAAAAAACGGGACCATCCGCCACAGCACGTCCGGCGGCGGCACGAAGTCCGCGTCCAGAATGTAGACCAATTCCCCCTTGGCCGTCGCCAAGCCATTTTCAAGGGCCCCCGCCTTGTAACCGCTCCGGTCCACTCGGTGAATCAGCTTGGCGTCCAGCCCACGCGCCCGGAGTTCCTGCACTTTCCGCTCGGCCCGGCGCGTCGTGTCGTCCGTCGAGTCATCGAGCACCTGGATCTCCAGCAAATGGCGCGGGTAATCGAGCGCGGCCACGGCCTCCAGAAGGCGGTCCACCACGAAGCGCTCGTTGAAAATCGGAAGCTGCACGGTGATGAAGGGCGTCGTTGCCAGCGTGCCATTCGGCTTCGGTTCCCGATTCCGATGCAACAGGAATCGGATCAGAATGCTGTAACGGTGCAAGCCGTAGAGGCCCAGCCCTACCAAGACAATGGCATGGGCTGCCACCCAGGCGATTTGGTACCACGGCAGCGACGTCATGTAATCTCCTTCAAAATTTTAGGACCAGCGAACACGCAGTCCCCGGCGGGCGATCTAACTCTCATTCAAGAAATTCTGCAAACAGGAAGTTTCGCGGCTATGCTTTCTCCCATGGTTTTGCCCCTCGGACCCCGTCTTTTTTTTGTGTTTCTGCTCGCAATTTCCGGGCCCGGAGGACCACTCCAGGCAAATCCCATCCCCGATCAATTGCTCGATGATCCCCATTTTCGGTCCGAGTTCGGCCTCAACGAGATCACCACTCCTTCCATCCAGCAGGTCTTTGCCATGGTCAAGAATCTTGCGCCCCTGTCTCGCAATCGCTTCACTCCCTCCCCCACTCTTCCCGTCCCCGTAGACCGCTCCGCGCTCGCTCTCTCCCTCGGAGGCCTCATCGCCGAAGGCTTTTTCCTGGTGCGCGCCAGAGAGGTCGATGCCCTCCAATCTCTCGCCCAACGCATCTCCAACCACTGTTCGGCCCTCGGCACCGGGGATCGCGTCACCCGCCACGCCAAGGCTCTGCTCGAAGCCGCCGCCCGCGGCGCCTGGAACCCTCTCGAAAAGGAACTCGCCTCCACCCAACGGGAAATCGAGGGCGAACTCGTCGCCTTGCGCGATGTCGGCACCGTCCACCTCATCAGCCTCGGCGGCTGGATCCGCGCCTTCGAACTCGCCAGCGCCCAGGTCGAAACCGAGTTCAGCGTCGAACGCGCCGAACTCCTCCGCCGCGTCGAAGTCGCCGAGTATTTCCTCGATTCCCTTCAGTATCTCGAGCCAACCGTGCAAGAACAACCCTCCATCCGCTCTCTGCAGACCCATGTCGCCGAACTCGTCGATCTCCTGCGACAGTTGCCGGCCCCTCCCACCCCGCAAAGCGTCGGCCAGCTCCACGCCAAGGCGCTTCTCCTCTCCAGCTCCGCCTTCAGCCCTCCCCGCTGAATTTGCACGGAACCCTTCCTTGTGACAGGATCATCCCCATGTCGGCGGTGCCCACCATTGCAACAAGGGAGGAAGTCATGTTCTTCGACACAGACTGCGGTGGAGTGGTCCACAACATCGCCTATCTCCGGATGATTGAGACGGCGCGCACCAAGCTCGCCGGACGCATGGGCATGCAATTGCGCGACATGGCGGAACGCAAGGAATTCCCGGTGGTGATCCGCACGGAGATCGACTACCGCAAGCCCGCCGTGCTCGGGGACGAGCTGGAAATTCACGGGGTCCTCGAGGGCATCGAGGGCATCCGCTTCTGGATGTCATTCGAAGTCCGGCGCGCGGTCTGCCAAACCCTCTTGATTTCGTGCCGCCAGCAGCTCGCCCTGGTCCAAATGCCCGAGGGCAAGCCGATGCGCCTGCCCAGGGAATGGACGAAGCTCTATCCAGCCCTGGCGCGCTAAAAAAATCGTGGCCAACGGCGAATATGCCGCTTGCGCTCGATCGCGGAATCGTTGTATGCACGAAGTAACCACGACGTGTTCCCTGACAACTCCCCCACCCCCATGGACGACGACGCCGAATTGCCGGAGTACCAAATCTTCTCCATCCTGCGGCAGGGTGAGGAAGAACCGATTGGACCCTACAGCCAAAACCAGATCGTCCGCTTGCTCAACGAAGAGGTCATCCACCCCAGCGATCTGATTTACTACGAGGACCTCGGACACTGGAAACAGATCCGGGAGGTCTTTGAGATTCACGAGGGAATCTCAAATTTTGTCGATGAAGGTCAGGACAAGGTGATCGTGGGAGAGGTCTTCCGCGCCGTCCAACAACTCTTTGGCGGATCTGAACAGGTCTTTTACATCGCCGTTCAGGAAAAGGGACCCATCCATCTCGGTCCGGTCACCGCGGTGGCCCTCACCGCTTCCCGGCTCCTCATTGCCAATCACAAGGCCGGCAAACTGGAGATGGAAGCCCATCTCTGGCCCAGCGTGGCCAGCGCCCGCCTCAACCGCAAAGCCGGTCAGGCCCTCGGCTCCTTCCAGGTCGAGCTCTACTCCGGCTCCCCCCTCACCGTGGAGCGCATCCCGCAAATCCAGTTGGAACGGCTCGAACAAGTCGCCAACGAAATGCGCGCATCGAGCCGGTGAACCCTCTCCTCCTCCCAACTCCTCCCTTTGCACCAGGCAATTCCGTGGCAGATTGTGCCCGGTGAAACCGTTCGACTGCATCGCCGCGATGAAGGCACTCGGTGAGGAGAACCGATTGCGAATCATGCGCCGGCTGCTCATCGGCCCCACGAGCGTCAATGACTTGGCCGAGAGGGTCGCGATTTCCGCTTACAATGTCTCCAAGCACCTGCGCATCCTCCGCGAAGCCGGACTGGTGACCCAACAGAAAATGGCCCAACTGCGCCTCTACCAAGTTGCGCCGGAGTTCGCCGCTCATCTCCGGGAGAATCACCAAGTCCTCAATCTCGGCTGCTGCCAGTTCGACTTCAGCAAGCTCAACGACTGATTGCGCCCGGGCCCGAGATCATGCGCGTCATTTACATGGCCACCGGGGACATCGCCATCCCCTCCCTGCACCGCCTCATCGGCTTCCCGGGCCTCCACCTGACCGCCGTCTACACCCAGCCGGATCGCCCCTCCGGCAGGAAACTGGAACTGCACCCGCCCGCCATCAAAACGCACGCCCAGGCCGCCGACATTCCCATCTTCCAACCGGAACACCTCAGCGATCCCCACGCTGTCGCCCAACTGCAAGACCTGCGGCCCGACCTCATCGTCGTCATGGCCTACGGCCAAATCCTGCGGCGCTCCGTCCTCAAACTGCCTCCGCTCGGTTGCATCAATCTCCACGCCTCCCTCCTCCCCAGGCACCGGGGCGCTTCCCCGATCCAGGCCGCCATCCGCGCGGGCGACCCCGAAACCGGGATCACGGTGATGCACGTGGCCCCGGCCCTGGACAGCGGCGACATCATCCTCGCCAAGTCCATCCCGATTCTCCCCGGGGAAACCGGCGGCAGCCTCCACGACCGCCTCGCCGAGCTCGCACCGGACGCCTTGGCCGAGGCTCTCCCCTCCCTCCTGAACGGCACCGCCCCACGAACCCCCCAGGACGAAAGACGGGCGACCTACCTCGGCAAACTCTCCCGCGAAGATGGCGCCCTCGACTGGACCCGCCCCGCGGACGAGATCGAACGCTGGATCCGCGCCTTCGATCCCTGGCCCGGCACTTCCGCGACGTGGCAGGGCCACAAGCTCAAGCTGTTCCCCCCGGTGACGATCCTGCCGGACTGCGGACGCCCCGGGGAAATCCTGCGGGCTGAAGGCGACCGCTTGGTGGTGGCTTGCGGCACCGGCTCCCTGGCACTGCATGAACTTCAGATCGAGGGACGCAAACGGCTGGATGTCAGGGCGTTCCTCGCCGGACAACGGGATGCCCTGCGTCCCGGCCTCCAGTTCCTCTGAAAAGGTTTTTGCATCTCTGTGAGAGTTCTGCTTTGGTCCGCGCCGACATGGGCGTGGCAGCGGAACGAAGACAATTCAAACGGGTGGTCCTCAAACTCAGCGGAGAAGCTCTTCGCGAACCGGGGAGCGAAGACAACATTTCCCCGGAAATCGTCGAGGACCTCGCCCGCCAACTCCGCTCCGCTCACCAGACCGGGTTGGAAATCGCCGTGGTCGTCGGCGGCGGAAATTTCTGGCGCGGAGCCAGTGCCAGCAACCGGGGCATGGAACGCGCCACCGCGGATTACGTCGGGATGCTCGCGACAGTCATGAACGCACTGGCCCTCCAGAGCATGCTCGAGGATCTCGAGGTCCCCACCCGCGTCCAATCGGCGATTGAAATGAACAACGTCGCGGAACCCTTCATCCGCCGGATGGCCCAACGACACTTGGAACGCGGACGCGTCGTCATCTTCGGAGCCGGCACCGGCAACCCGTTCTTTTCCACCGACACCGCCGCCGCCCTTCGCGCCAACGAAATCGGGGCGGATGTGGTCCTGAAGGCGACCAAGGTGGATGGCGTTTACGACAGCGACCCCAAGAAAAACCCCAGTGCCAAGCGCTACGACCACATCTCGTTCACCGAGTGCCTCACCCAGGGGCTCCAGGTCATGGATGCCACGGCCTTCAGCCTCTGCCGGGACAACCGCATGCCCATCGTGATTTTCGACATGACGCAAGGCGACAACATCCGCCGTGTGTTGTGCGGTGAACCGATCGGCACGACCGTGGGTCCCGACATGTGAACGCCTTTGCTTTCCCGTCTTGAGTCAGTCACCAGCCCCCTTACCCTGCCATGGACATTGAAGAAGTGATGTTGGAAACCGAGGAAGCGATGGAAAAATCCGTCGAATACCTCGTGCATGAATTCGCCGCGGTGCGCACCGGCAAAGCCTCCCCCGCCCTGGTGGAGAACATCGATGTCCATGTCCATTCCTACGGCAGCAACAGCAAGCTCAAGCAGCTCGCCATGATCACCACGCCGGAGGCCAGACTCATCGTCATCCAACCGTTCGACCCCGGCACCACCGCGGACATCGAACGCGCCCTCCGCGAAAGCAAACTCGGCATCAACCCGAACTCCGATGGCCGCGTCATCCGTCTCCCGATCCCCGAACTCTCCGAGGAACGGCGCAAGGACATGGTCAAAGTGGCGCGCGGCATGGCCGAGGACGCCAGGGTGCGGGTCCGCGGCATCCGGCGCGACGCCATGGAAAAGATCAAGGCCGCCCAAAAGATCAGCGCCATCACCGAGGACGATCAGAAACTCTACGAGAAGGACGTGCAAAAACTGACCGACGGAAGCATCACCAAGATCGATCAGGTCCTCGAGAAGAAGGAAGGCGAAATCATGACCGTCTGATCGACATGGACGAATCGCAGCTCGCCCCGGATGCTTTCTTCAGTCTGGCCCACACCAGGCACTCCGGCCTCTTTGCCGAAGGTGAACCGGTCTGGACCGCGCTCTCCCGGATCATTCCCTACCTGGAACGCTACGTGGAAGGTTGGGAGGTCGCCAGCACGGCCCGCGTCAGCCCCAGAGCCGAGATCGGCCACTTCGTGCGCATCGGTGAGGGAACCGTCGTCGAACCGTTCGCCACCATCAAGGGCCCCGCTTGGATCGGAGATCAATGTGTCATCCGCAGCGGTGCCTATCTCCGTGAGGGCGTCATCGCCGGCGACGGCGTCATGTTTGGCAATTCCTGTGAATTCAAGAATTGTCTCCTCTTCGATCACGCCGAAATCCCCCACTTCAATTACGTGGGCGACTCCATCCTCGGCTACAAGGCCCATCTCGGGGCCGGAGTGATTCTCTCCAACGTCCGCCTCGACCGCCAAACCATCACCGTGGAACTCGCCGGCGAACGCGTCTCCTCCGATCTCCGCAAATTCGGAGCCATCATCGGAGATTGCACCGAGGTCGGCTGCAACAGCGTCATCAGCCCCGGCAGCCTCATTGGCAAACATTGCGTCCTCTACCCGGGCTCCCAATGGCGGGGTCATCTCGCCTCCAACCGCGTCGTCAAGGTGGAGATCCGCCAGGATGTGGTCGAGCGCCGGTGAAGGCCGACACCCCTTTCAGGGACTCAGCCGCTCCACCCGCCAGGCTTCCCCTTCCCCAGCCCGCATGAAGACCAACCGATCGTGCAACCGGCTCGGTCGCCCCTGCCAGAATTCCATGCGCATCGGCACCAATCGGTAACCGCCCCACTGCGGAGGTCGGGGAACCGAACCCGGCTCGGAATATTTCTCCTGAAACTCTTCCAGGCGCCGTTCCAACCATTCCCGGTCGGGGATCACTTGGCTCTGCAAGGAGACCCAGGCCCCAATTTGCGCGGAATGCGGTCGCACCAAAAAATAGGCGTCGGACTCGGCCTCGGAAACCCATTCCACCGTCCCCTCAATGTTCACCTGACGCTCCAATTCCGCCCAAAGAAAGGTGACCGCGGCCCGCGGTTCCGCCCGCAACTGCTCCCCCTTGCGGCTGTCCCGGTTCGTGAAAAACTGAAACCCGCGGTCGTCCAGCCCCTTGAGCAAGACCGTCCGGGAGGAAACGCCTCCGGCGGGATTCACCGTGGACAAGACCATCGCGTTCGGCTCCCGAATCCCGTGCCGCCTCGCCTCGTCGAACCACCCGTGAAACTGCGCGAACGGATCCCCGGCCACTTCCGATTCCAACAACTGATGCCGCGTGTAATCCTGGCGCATCGTCGCCAATGAAGGGGAGGGAGAGGGGGAAGAATCACTCATGGGAATCGTGGGTGCATCCACCCTGCCAAATGCTACGTTTGCGCAACGCACCGGGATCATGCAACCACATCCGCGAGAACACCACTTGGCCGACCATCTCTCTACCATCCTCCTGAGCGAGGCCCAGATCCAGTCCAGGATCACCGCCCTGGCCGCCGAAATCGAGGCCAATGAATCGACCCACCCCGATCTCACCCTCCTCGTTCTCCTTCACGGAAGCCTCCTCTTCGCCGCCGATCTCATGCGCGCCCTCAGCCTGCCCCTTTATCTCGAGTCCTTCCGCGTCGCCAGCTACCACGGCGGCACCACCAGCAGCGGTGAAGTCGCCATGGACCCACGCTCCCTCGCCGCCCTCCGCGGCAGACACGTCCTGGTCGTCGATGACATCCTCGACACCGGCCGCACCCTCTCCGCCGTCACCCGAGCACTCCGCGATGACGCGGGCGCCGCCTCCGTGACGTCCTGCGTCCTCCTCGACAAACGCGTCGCCCGGGCCGTCGAGTTCGAGGCGGACTACGTCGGGTTCCCCATCGGCGACGCCTTCGTGGTCGGTTACGGCCTGGACTTCGAGGGCCGCTACCGCAACCTGCCCTTCATCGCCACCCTGAAACCGGAGGCGATCCGCGCCTCCTGACCTCGATTTTGTCGCTACCAGCGTTCCTGACCCTGTGGTAACGGTCCCCATGCATTGGTATTATCTGGACGCCCAACGGCAGCAGAACCAGACCGACGAAGACTCCCTGCGCCAGTTGCTCCGGGACGGGAGCATCGAAAACGGCACCCTGGTCTGGAACGAGACCTTGACGGAGTGGCTGCCGATCTCCAAGGCCCTGCCCTCAGTCGGACCGGAAACCGATGGCCCCATCAAACCAAGGGACGCCTCTTCCCCCATCCCGAGCCCCTCACTGCCAGGCGGCGCCGCCCCGTTTCCCCTGACCGGTTCCGCCGCCGGCGTCCGCGCCTTTGCCTCCATCCTCTCGGCCAACTCCGGTTGGACCCGGTTTCTCGGAGGATCGCTCCTCCTGCTCGGCATCCTCCTCTGCCTCACCGTCGCCGGGGCCTTGATCGGTTGGTTGCCGATTTGGCAGGGACGGCTCTTGCTGCGCATCGCACGCCTCGCCGGCGAAGTCCAGGGAAGCGGCAGCGCCATCGGCTTCACCGAGGCCATGGAATCGGTCAGCGCCTTCCTCAAACTCAGCGCCATCACCTTCCTCCTCCTCACGCTCCTCTTCCTCTTCGGCGGAGCCGCCGCCTTCGCCCTCCCGCTCCGTTGACTCGCTGACAGGCCTCAGCCTGTGCCGGACGTCTTGCGGTGCACCCATTTCTCCACCGAGACCGGCTCGTAGGCCTCCATCTGATCCAACAAATCCTCCGTCCGGGCCGCACACAAAAGCATTTCACGATGCTCGTGCAGCAGAAAGCGCTCGCTCTCCATGTGCCCCAGAAATTCTCGGAAACGATCGTAGTATCCCGCGACGTTCAACAACCCGCTCGGCTTCTGATGCTCCTGAAGTTGCGCCAGGGTCAACACCTCGGCCAACTCATCCAAGGTTCCCATGCCGCCAGGGAGCGAAATGAATCCGTCGGACAATTCCGCCATCCGCGCTTTCCGGGTGAACATCGTGTCCACCACTTCCAGGTTGCTGATCCCCCGGTGACCAAGCTCCAACCCGAGCAACCGCCTGGTGATCACCCCGGTAACATGCCCGCCCGCCGCCAGGCAGGCATCCGCCGTGGCCCCCATCAAACCGACCGAGCCACCCCCGTAAACCAGACGAATCCCCCGCCGCGCCAAGGCTTCGCCAACGGACCGCGCCGCCTCGAGATATTCCGACCGGGCCCCAGGACTGGATCCACAGAAAACGCAAACCGCCGTCAACTTCATGGAAGGTCCCTCACCCACGCCGACATCGTCAGCGTCAATCTTTCCCCTTGAGAAGATAAGCGAAGCAAACCACTCCCAAAGCCAGGAAGGCGACGGCGACGGAGAGACCGATGACAATGCTCATGCCCCGCATGATGTAATCTCGTTTCTAGCCGCCGCCACTGAAAAATCACGCCCCTTCATCAGGGAGCTCCACCCGCCTCAGGCGCCGGGGCTCGGGCCGGAGCCGCCTTGGCCGCTCTCCCACCAGCCAAACCGCCGACGGCAAAACGATCAATCCCAACTTTCCCACCGCTTCCGGGACCCACCGGTGCCACCACTCATACGCGTCCCCATCCAACCTCATCCCCAACGGAAGGAGAAAGGCCGCCACCCCGCCCAGGGCCAGCAGAACCGAGCCAGCCAGGGTCAGGGGCCGAATCCAAAGACACACACAAGCCCCCATCGCCAACCCGGCCAACAGATGGACATGGACAAGGCTCCCACGCCCCCCGGGCCAGATCCCCCGCACCGCGCCAACCCACGGCTCCGGCACCTCGCCAAACCAGCCAAGGCCCACCGTGGCCCAGGTCAAGAACGCGCACGTCACCCCCGCCCGCAGCAAAAACCGCTCCGCGCCCACCCAGCCACAACCCGAAATCGCCAAGACTCCCGTGGCCAACACCCCCCAGACCCGGGTCGTCACCCGACTCCAACCCGGATCCGCCAGAGCCGCTTCCGCCGCCAGGCACCCGGTCAATGGCACCAACGTCAGAATCAACACGGTCCGCGCCAGCCAACCCGGCCGCCACCACACCGTGACGATCCCGGCCAGGAGAAACCAAACCGCCCCACCGAACGCCAGCCTCTCTCCGGCAGACGACGGCAACCGCAAGGCCGCCGCCACCCCCGGATAAGCCTCCACCGCCGCACGATACGGAGCTTCCCAAAAAAAATGATTCCAGGCAGCCGAAAGCAGAAGAGAGGCGACCGACAATCGCAACAGGCGGCCCAACGCACGATCCATCTTTCGTTACCTCTTCGTTTCCGCCTCGCCCAGATCCGCCAGCAACTTCGCCTTCACGCTCTGTGCATACTTCGCCACCCGCTCGTTCGGCGGATGCAACGGCACCGCAGACGTTTCTCGCAAAACCGGCAGGACCGGCCGCACCCGATCGTCCAGTTCATCCAGGGCGTTCCAAGCCGCCAACGCCGCAAAGACGTCACCCGCCGGATCGATGGCCTTCACCAAAACCTTGAGAGACCGCTCCAAAACATCCTCACCGCCAAACCTGCCCAAGGCCTCGGCCGCCCCAATCCGCACCATCGGCGACGGATCTTGCAACGCCCTCACCAACCTCTCCTTGCCGACGCCCACCGCCGCCGCACCCTGCACCAACACCCCGATCGTCCCCCAATACCGAACCCCCGCATCCGGCTGGTCCAAAAGCGCCAGAATCTCCGCCGTGCTTCCGTCCCGCCGCGCCGTCGCCAAGGTGGCCGCCGCAAACACCTTCCCAAAATCATAAAGCGCCGCGTCGTGACCCATCGCGTAGGGACTCACACCCGCATCCGCCGCCCGCGCATGAAACTCCTGCTCCGGCAAAAATCCTAGGTCGCAGGTCTCCCGCAGGTGCTCCTCGTTCGCCTTTCGCATGGCCGCCAGGATCCCCGCATGCTCCGCTGATCGCGCCAAGTTCCTCACCTCGTCCCGATCGGATTGCAAATCATAGAGTTCTTCCGCCGGTTTCGGCCTCCAAAAACGGGACTGGTCCTCGTTCAACTTTCCGGCGGCATCCAATTCCTGCCAAACCCGCGTGGTCGGAGTCTGAAACATGTAAGCGATATATTGGCCGTAAATCTTGTGCGGCATATAATTGCGAATGTAGACATAGCGACTGCCCATCACCGACCTGACACAGTCAAATCGCTCATCCATCCGCCCTCGATACCCGAAATTGAACGAACGCCCCTCGGTCTGGTGCGGCCCCGCAAACGCCTCGCCTTGCATCCACCCCGGCGGGGCAATCCCGACCAGACTCAGCAACGTCGGCGCGAAGTCCACAAACGCCACCATCCGCCCGCTCTCACCGCCCTGGACATAATCTTTCGGTGCCAGGTGCTTCCACTTCTCCGGAAAGGACACGATCAATGGAACGCTCAGTCCTGAGTGATAGGGCCAACGCTTGTTGCGCGGCATGCCGGACCCGTGATCCGCCCAATAAAACACGATCGTCTCCTCTTCCAAACCCGCCTCGGCAAGCTCGCGCAATCTCTGCCCGCATTGCGCATCCATCATGGTGATCCGGTCATGATATTGCGCCCAGTCCTGGCGAACCTCGGGCGTGTCGGGATGATAGGCGGGAACCCTCACCTTCGCGGGATCATGGATCCGATCCGCTTGCCCAATCTGATTGCGAATCTGGGACTCGTGCGAGATCTCGGAGTTGAACACCGCAAAAAACGGCTGCCCGGGGGCGCGTCGGTTCCAATGCGCTTTCCCCGAACTTTCATCCCAGAGCGGCCCGGGATTCGTCAGGTTGTAATCCTCCTTCGCGTTGTTGGTGCAGTAATACCCAGCCTCACGCAACAACTGCGGGAACAGACGAAACTCCGCCGGAAGCGAGACAGCCGACCGCATCGGCTCCGCACCGGCACTGGGGGCATACAATCCGGTGATGACCGTGGTCCGGGCCGGGGCGCAAACCGGGGCGTTGGAAATGGCGTGAGTGTATCTCATCCCCCGCGCCGCCAACCCATCCAAGTAAGGCGTCACCGCCAACGGTTCCCCGTAACAACCGAGGTGCGGACCGTTGTCCTCACTGGTGATCCAAAGAATGTTGGGCCGAGCCGCCACCGCTCCACAGGCCGTCACCAGCAGCAAGCCCCACAAAAGCGCCGCCTTCAGAAAAATCTTCACACCTCTCCTTTCCGCCGCGCATCGCCATTTGGCCGCAAAATCACGGCGAAAAGAGCCCTCCCGGGTTTGCCTCGACGTCGATGCTCAAAATCATCAAGCAGGTTGACTGTTTCTTGTAGACCTCCTTGTCTACGCCATCGATCCCGACAGCCTTGCGGCCATCGAGCGTTTCGTAGCAGGCTCGCAGGTGCTCCACGTCATAGACGTGGTGGTAGAGTGAGTTGAAGACCAGCTTCGACTCACTGCTCGCCTTTTGCCTTCTCCGTATCTGGGCAGTTTCCACCACATGGTTTCGCTCACTGGGTAGCGGCGATGTTTTCTCCTTGAACGGGTTCCAATGTGTGGGGGCCTTCGCTCCACGGGCTGGCCATCTCCAGGGCTCCCCGGTGGGGCCGCCGCGGGATACTCGGGGAGTTCATCCCCCAAGAGCCGTGGCCCTCGGCCTGGGGGCTCCATGACCTCTATGGGAGTCGATGCTGTCTGTGACCCCGGAAGGCCGGACCCGCACTCGTCTTTGGCGTGTGGATCCATGTTGCCTGCGTCCTTCCGCAAGGAATCGGCACCTTCGCATTTCAGGGCTTTTCGGGGCTGTGGTTCAGATTCAGGGCTTGCACCCTTCACCTCGTCACATGCGACAAGACCGTCCGGTTTCCCAGACGTATCCAGTCTACCGGGCGGTTGACTATTCCTTACCCGGAAGAGTTCAAGTTGTTGCTCTACTCTCTTGGTCATGGCTCATTGCCAGGTTAAACGCGGAATCCCCCAGGCATTCCGCTCCCCCCTCACCCTCCGAAACAAAGCCCCGGCTTGACTCCGGTTAGAATCAGCCCGATAACATTTCCCACCCCAGCGCGGGTTTTGACATCGATGGCCTCTCTCATCCGCTTCATTCTGAACGTCCTGTGGTTTGTCTGCGGTGGTTTCGTCAGCGGCTTGCTATGGCTGCTGGGAGCGCTGCTGCTGGCCCTGACCATTGTCGGCCTGCCCTGGGCCGCCTCCGCTTTCCGGATCGCAGGCTTCGCTTTCTGGCCCTTCGGCAAAGAAATCGTGCCCAGAGAATTGGCCACCGGTCATGAAGACCTGGGCACCGGTCCCCTCGGGTTCGTCATGAATATCATCTGGTTCCTCCTCGGCGGCTGGTATATCGCCCTCTCGCACGTCTTGATCGCTGTGCCTGAATTCGTTTCCATCATCGGCATCCCGTTCGGATTCAAAGATCTCCAACTGGCCCAGCTCGCCCTGGCCCCGGTGGGCGTCACCATCCGGAAGGTGACGCCGCCCGCGCCCACGCCGACCTCTTTGCCGCCCACTTCTTGAGCCGCTCCCTCCCCGACGGATGAACAGGGGAAAAACCTGAGACCAGACTGGTATCGAACCTGCTTCCTCCGCAGCCTGATCCACAGGCAGCATGAAGAAAGTCGAAGCCATCATCAAACCGTATCTGCTCGAAGATGTTCGGGATTCGCTGACTCAAAACGGATTCGTGGCCATGACGGTGAGCGAAATCCGGCGGTTTCGGGATTTGGACAAAAGGCTCGGGGCCCAATACTTTGGCAGCGTGCCCATCCGAGTCGACTTCGATCCCGGTCTCAAAGTGGAAGTCGTGGTCCCGGACCATCGCGAGGAAGCCGCCATCGAAGCGATCCAGGCGATCACCTCATCCGCCCCGATTTGGGTCCAAGGCGTCCAGGATGTGATCCGCATCCGAACCAACGAACATGGAGAACTGGCGGTCTGAACCGCTTTCTTCCGTTCAACCCCGGCTCCCGAAAATCGCCGAGCCGACCCGGACCAGCGTGGCGCCCTCCTCGATCGCGATGGGATAATCGTGGCTCATTCCCATCGATAACCCGGGCAACGGCACCCCGAACCGATCGATGAGTTCATCGCGCAAGGCCCGCAAGGCGGCGAACATCGGCCGAGCCGCTTCCGCGTCTTCCGTGAAGGGAGGGATGATCATGAGCCCCTGAATCCGGAGCCGACTCAACCCGAGCAGAGCCTCCAAATCCTGACGCAACTGCTCGTCGGTAAAACCGTGCTTGCTCGCCTCCCGCGCCAAGTTCACTTGCAGATAGACGGACGGCTCCAAACCCTCCTCTGCGGCAACGCGATCGATCTGCCGGGCCAGTTCCAGGCTGTCGACCCCATGGATCGTGGAAAACACCGCCAAGGCCTTGCGCACCTTGTTCTTCTGCAGGTTGCCGATGTGGTGCCAATCCAAAAAAGAGGGGAGAAGGGGGGCTTTCGCTTCCCCTTCTTGCACCTTGTTCTCGCCGAACACCCGTTGCCCGGCGTCCACGGCAAACCGCACCCACTCGGCGGGCCAAGTCTTGGAAACCGCCACCAGAGTGATCTCCTCCGGATCCCGCTGGGCCCGCGCCGCGGCCGCTGCAAGGGTGGCCCGCACCGTCTCCAAGTTGGCCTGGATGCGAATGGAGTCCGAATCAGCCATGCGGTTTCCTGTCCGAATTCCCGGCGCTCTTTCTTGCGGACGACCGGAGTTCCAGAGTAATCTCCGCGCCTCTCGATGCAAATCGAAACCCTCAGGCTGTTTTGTGACCTCGTGGAGGCCGGAAGCTTCTCGATGGCCGCGGAAAAACATCGGCTCACCCAGAGCGCGGTGAGCCAGCGCATTGCGGCGATGGAAAAGGAATTGGGCGTGCGCCTGTTGGTGCGTCTGCGCCACAACACCGAACCAACCGCTGAAGGCAAACTTCTGCTCGAAAACGCACACCGGATCCTGGCGCTGTATGACGATTGCCGCCGACGTCTGCGTGAAATGCAGCAACCGGTGAGCGGTTCCCTGCGGATCAGCACGGTTTACTCCATCGGTCTCCACGAATTGCCCCCCTATTTGAAATGGTTTCGCGATCATTACCCGAACGCCGACGTGCGGGTCGATTACCATCGCTCCGATCACGTCTACCGGGAGGTGGCGGAGCGCCGCGCCGATCTGGGGTTCGTGGCCTACCCAAACTGTGAAGGGCACGCCGGGCTGGATTGCGACACCTTTTGGCAAGACGAACTTGTCCTCGTCCTCCCTCCGGACCATGAGTTGGCGGAGCGATCCACCGTGCGGCTCACGGAGTTGGCAGACGTCCGTTTCATCTCGTTCGAGCCGGACCTGCCAACGCGCAAAGCCATCGATGCCATGCTGGCCAGGGCCGGAGTCCAAGTGAATGAGTTGATGGCGCTGGACAATGTCGAGCTGGTGAAACGGGCTGTCGAACTGGAAAACGCGGTCGCCATCGTGCCCCAAAGAACGGTCTACGCCGAAGTGCGCGGAGGTCGTTTGGCGGAGGCCAAGCTCGATGTGCCCTCCCCGGAAATCGTGCGGCCCCTGGGGGTCATCCACCGAACCGGCGAAGAACTCTCGGCCGCCGCCCGCGAATTCACCGAGTTGCTGCGGAACGAACGCCTCTTCTGAGGCAACACCTTCACTCCACTACGCGCCCCATCGCTCAATCCCCACCAAAAAGGGGGCAGGCTCCCCCTGCACCAACAGTGTCTCGCAGCGCATGGCCCGAAATCGCCGCGGGTCCAATTGCCGCGTCCACCCCAGCACCGCATCCGCTTCCTCTCGTCCCCCGGGATGCGCGGGATAACAAACCACCGTGACGAGCCCACCCGGGTTCAGTCCGTCAACCGCCGCCTGCAAGGCGCGCAACGTGGAGCCGACTTGCGTGATGAGCTTCTTGTCGCCACCCGGAAAATACCCGAGGTTGAACATGACCACATCGACCGGCCCGTTCTCCCCGAGCTCTTCATGGCTCGCCAGTCGCAACCGGACCCGCTCCAGCAAGCCGGCCGCCTCGAGCCTTCGGCGCGTCGTCTCGATCGCCTCCGCCTGCACATCATAGGCAAAAACCCGTCCCTCCGGATCCACCAGACGCGCCAGAAACAGAGTGTCATGGCCATTTCCTGCCGTGGCATCGACCACCGCTAGGCCGGACCCGGGCCCACTTCGCAACCGTTCCCGGACCCAGGCGTGCGCCAAATCGGTCGCGCGAGGAAGACGTGGCCTGTTCATCAACGACCACCGCTTTCCACCCGGACATAGGCCGAAAGGCCCTGAAGGCCGCCTTCCCGGCCAAAACCGCTCTCCTTGTAACCGCCGAAGGGACTTGCGGGATCGAACTTGTTGTAGGTGTTGGCCCAGACCACGCCCGCCTTGAGCTGGCTGGCCATCTTCAAGATCCGACTCCCCTTTTGGGTCCAGATCCCCGCGCTCAGCCCATACGCAGTGTTGTTGGCCCGCTCGATCGCCTCCTGCGGCGTCCGAAAGGTCAGAATGCTCAGCACGGGACCAAAAATCTCCTCGCGGGCGATGCGGTGCGAAGGCGACACCCCGGTGAAGTATCCCGGGCGAAACCAGAATCCCCCACCCTCCGGGATGGGACAGTCGCTCTGAACCAGGCAAGCCCCTTCGGCAACGCCGGAAGCGACGAGTTCGTTGATCTTGGCGAGTTGTCCGGCCGAGTGGATGGCGCCCACGTCCGTGTTCTTGTCCAGCGGATCTCCCAGGCGCAGCGTCTGCAACCGATGCCGCAAGCGTTCGACCACGGCATCGTGAATGCCTTCCTGCACCAGGAGACGACTTCCGGCGCAGCAGACATGGCCCTGATTGAAGTAAATCCCGTTGACGATGCCCTCGACCGCCTCGTCGAGAGAGGCGTCTTCCATGACAATGTGGGCCGCCTTGCCCCCGAGCTCCAGGGTCAACTTCTTCGGCGTGCCCGCGACGGCTTTGGCGATCGACTTCCCAACTTCGGTGGAACCGGTGAAGGCGATCTTGTCAATCCCGGGGTGCCGGACGATCCGCTCGCCGAGGGACCCATCCCCGGTGACGATGTTGACCACGCCTTTGGGCAAACCCGCGTCCTGAAAGATTTCCGCGAGATGAAGGGCGGTGATGGAAGTGGTTTCCGCGGGCTTCAAGACCACGGTGTTTCCGCACGCCAGAGCCGGGGCGATTTTCCACGCCATCATGAGAAGCGGAAAGTTCCACGGAATGATCTGGCCGGCCACGCCGATGGGGCGTGCGGCGCGCCCCGGGAAGGCATAGGCGAGTTTGTCCGCCCAGCCCGCATGATAAAAAAAATGGGCGGCCACCAAGGGCAGATCGATGTCCCTGGTCTCCCGGATCGGCTTGCCGTTGTCCATCGTTTCCAGGATGGCCAGTTCTCGGGAACGCTCTTGGATCATCCTGGCGATCCGGAAAAGATACTTCCCGCGTTCTCTCGGAGCCAGGGAACCCCAGGGGCCTCGCAGGGCGCGCCGGGCTGCTTCCACGGCCCGGTCGAGATCGGCCGGACCCGCTTCCGCAAGGGTGGCCAGCTTCTTGCCCGTGGCCGGATTGATGGTCTCATACGTGGCGCCGTCGGTCGGCAGGACAAACTCGCCATCGATGAACAAATCATAGCGTTTGCGCAAGGGAACGGACGTGGCCTCCGGGCTGGGCGCATACTCCAGGGCACGACCAAAGTTCAACTCGGGGACGGATGGACGGGAAGGTTTTTCCTTCATGACGGTTCGACATTAAAACCAGAAACCCGGATCACAAAAATGCTGCGTGAAATTTCCGATCCCAGTTACATTTTCCGCCATGAAACACAACGCCACGCATTTTCTGAAACCATTGCGCCTGGGGCTCCAAGCCTGCTTGGCTCTGGCCCTGATCCCCACTTCCCCCGGTCTTGCGGAAACGGCCCCCAAAAAGGCCGTCCCGAAAACCGCCCCAAAAGCGGTCAAGCCAACGCCGGCGCCGTCCCCATTTCCCAATCCATTCGCCCCCAAGCCCGCCCCCTCCAAACCAGGGGCCGCAAAAGCCAAGCCGGTTCCGACCAAAACGGCTTCCGCCAAAAAAACCGCCGCCAAACCCGTCATTCCGGCCAAGAGCGGCGCCGTGCCGCTGGGCTCGCCGTGGGCCAAACCAAAAAGCTATCCGATGTCCGAGGTGACCATCAACCACCGCCTGCTCTCCCAGTGGCGGGGACCCAATTCCCGGGTGGTGGTCGATCTGGGCAAACAAAAGGCGTATCTCCTGATCAACGGAAGAATTGCCATCACCACACCGGTTTCCTCGGCCCGCGCCGGCATGACCACCCCCACCGGAACCTTCCGGATGAGCGAACGGGTTCGGACCGGCAAAATCTCCAATCTCTATCACGTCGGGATGCCGTTTTGGATGCGTTTGGGCACCACTCCCTACGGAACCCACGCCGGTCACTTGCCAGGATATCCCGCCTCCCATGGCTGCATCCGTCTTCCCTACCAGGTGGCCGAAATGATTTTCGATCACACCCAAATGGGAACGGAAGTCAGCGTCCACCATTCCTGGAAAGGTGTCTGATCCCGCCCGCCGCGAGAGAACCGGATCTCACTTCACCGGCAGGTAAACCGCCAGTGAACCCGCCCCGGAGTGCCCCTTCTCGCAAACCACAAACGGATCCGCAGATTTCCATCGCTCGAAACCGTAGGCATCCACCCGCGCCCTCGCGGCAGCCCACGCCAGGAGCACATACTCGGGTGGACCGGTGAGGCGGACCAACTCCGCCTTGCCGCCCGGAACGTCAAACACCACAAAATCGGACGGCAACCTCCCCTTGGCCTTTTCCCTCCCTTTCCCCACCTGAACGGCCGCGATCACCTCGTGCGGCCCTTTGCCGACATCCCAACCCGGACAAAAAAAGGTCCGCGGACCCAACGCCGCGATCTTGTGCTCCCCCATCCAGGCCGCCAGGTTTCCGAAAGCGGCGGAGATCGCCTCCGTGTCCTGCACATTCCCGCTCGGACCTCTCACGCCCAGAAACCGCCCCCCGGGAAACAAGACCCGTCCCGGACTTTCCAGCTTGCAGGGAGCGCCGCCCGCCGACAGCGTTCCCTGCAACAACGCCAACCCCAGCCCGGCCTCGCTTCCGAGCAGGGCCGCGGCTTCGTCCGCCTCACGCAACCGTCCGAGCGGCAGGGCACCCTCCAAGCTCCAGGTCAGCTCCACCCCTCGGCCCGCGCCCAAATCACGGAACTTGAAACCCAGTTCCCCCTGCCATTTCCACGGCTTCAACCGGCTCAATTTCAGGCGCAGAGACCGGGGCCCATCCTCCTCCAGAACCTCGATCCGCCCCTCCCCCGCAACCGCGCCTTCCCAGGCAAATCCGCTGTGATCCGCGAGAAAATGACGCTCGCAGTCGGGCTGGATCGCGAGCCAAGGACACCAAAAAATCCAATCGCGAAAGCTCCGCACAGAGGCATACACCCGATCCAGGGCGGCCTGGATCACCACGCATTTCTGGACGCTCAATTCCGGCATGAGACATCCGCTCACAGCCGACCCGTGGCCCTGAACAGACCCTTTTCTTTTACCGCGATCTCGCGCCCGGATCAAGCAGCCGTTGCCCCGCATTGACAAGACCCGGCAGAATCGGCAGGTTGCGCCCATGCCGTTGCCCTTGACCAAACCTTCAATCTCCCCGGCCGCCCTCCTTGCCCTGGGGCTGGCCCTGTTGGCCATGCAGGCTGCCCCAGCGCAAACGCCCAAGGCGGCCGCCCCTCCCAACCGCACCGTCATCTGTTTTGTTTCCCACAAGAAATCCCACGGATTTGGTGAGCATGAATACGCCGCCGGTTGCCACCTCATCGGCCAATCCCTGCAGCAGCGCTTCCCGGACGCCCAGATCGAAGCCCGTTACTCGATCAACTGGCCCGCCGACCCCGACACCTTCTTCTCCGGGGCGGACTCGGTGGTCATCTTCTGCTCGGGCGGCAACGGACATCTCGTGAATCCACACGTCCCGGAATTCGACAAACTCATGCGGCAAGGCGTCGGTTTGGCCTGCCTCCACTATGCTGTCGAAGTTCCGGTCGGACCTTCCGCCAAGGGCATGTTGCAGTGGATGGGCGGCTACTTCGAGGCCAATTGGTCCGTCAACCCGACCTGGGAACCGGACTTTGTGACCTTCGGGGCACATCCGGTATCGCGCGGGCTCAAGCCGTTCAAAATCAAGGACGAATGGTATTTCCACATGCGCTTTGTGGGGGATCTCAAAGGCGTGAACCCCATTCTGGCGGCGGCGGCACCGGCCAACACCATGAACCGCCCCGATGGCCCTCACTCCGGAAACCCGGCCGTCCGCAAGTCCGTCGCAGAGGGCAAACCACAACCCGTCTCCTGGGCCTACGAACGCTCCGCCGAATATGGCAAAGGACGCGGGTTCGGCTTCACCGGCCTTCACTTCCATTGGAATTTCGAGGAAGACAATTTCCGCAAGTGCGTCCTCAACGGCGTCGCCTGGACAGCGGGCCTGGAAATCCCCGCCGAAGGCGTCCAAACCCCCCGTCCCACCCGGGACCAACTGACGCAGCTGGCGGTCCAATTCGGTGGCCCCAAACCTGAACCCAAACCCAAACCGGTCGCCGCCGCCCCCAGCCCCGCTCCACAACCACCAGCCAAGGCCGAGCCCGCCTCAAAGCCAACCGCACCGGTCAAGGACCCGGCCCCGAAACAGGCGGACCCTCACCTTCCTTCCGAAGCCCTGACTTCGATGAAGGTGCACCCGCAACTCGAGGCCCAACTCTTTGCCGCTGAACCGGCTCTCCTCAGCCCGAGCGCGATCGATGTCGATCACCTCGGCCGCGTCTGGGTTTGCGAGGTCATCAACTACCGCAAAAATCAGGGCAAACGGCCCGAGGGCGACCGCATTCTGATCCTCGAAGACAGGGACTCCGACGGCAAGGCGGATCAATCCAAGGTCTTCCATCAAGGACACGATGTCGACAGCGCTCACGGCATCTGCGTACTGGGCGACAGGATCATCATCAGCTGCGGGGACGAGGTCTTCAGCCTCTTTGACCGGGATGGCGACGGCAAAGCGGACGTCGACAGCAAGCAGGTCCTCTTCACGCGGATCGGCGGCACCCAGCACGACCACGGCATCCACGCCTTCCATTTTGGCCCGGACGGCAAGCTCTACTTCAACTTCGGAAACGCCGCGACCCAACTCTGTGATCCCTCGGGCAAGGTGATCGTCGATCTCGCGGGCCGGGAAGTGCGCGCCGGGAACCTGCCCTATCAAGAAGGCATGGTCTTCCGCTGCAACCTCGACGGCTCCGGGGTGGAAACCCTCGGCTGGAACTTCCGCAACAACTGGGAAGTCGCGGTCGATTCGTTCGGCACGCTCTGGCAATCGGACAACGATGACGATGGCAACAAGGGCGTGCGGATCAACTATGTCATGGAATACGGGAATTACGGTTACAAGGACGAAATCACCCGGGCCGGCTGGCGCGATCCCCGCCCCGGCATGAACGAGGAAATCCCCCTCCGTCACTGGCACCTCAATGACCCCGGGGTCGTTCCCAATCTGCTCCAGACCGGCGCGGGTTCGCCCACCGGCATCTGCCTTTACGAAGGTTCTCTGCTCCCGGAAGCCCTCCGCGGACAGCCGATTCACTGCGACGCCGGTCCCAACGTGGTCCGAGCCTACCCCGTCAAGGCGGCCGGCGCCGGTTACCGCGCGGAAGTTGTCCAATTGATGGAAAACACCAAAAACCCTTGGTTCCGGCCCAGCGACGTGGCCGTGGCCCCGGACGGATCCCTCCTCGTGGCGGACTGGTATGATCCCGGCGTGGGCGGACACGGGATGGCCGATCTGGATCGCGGCCGCATCTTCCGACTGGCTCCGCAAGGAAACCACAAAATGACGCTTCCCACCCTGAGGTTCGACTCCATCGAAGGCGCCCTCGAGGCGTTGAAATCGCCGAATGAATGCGCCCGCTACCTCGCCTGGCAAAAACTGGCCTCCTCGGGCAAGGCGGCCATTCCGGCGCTGCACTCCCTCTTCCGCAACACCCAGGAACCCGTCCATCTCCGCGCCAGGGCCCTGTGGCTCCTCGCTTCCAGCGTCGATCGCGACGGCTTTCCCCAACTCATGACGGAGACCCTGCTCGGCGCGGATCCCAATCTCCGCATCACCGCCATCCGCGCTTGGCGTGCGTTCTTCGGCGGTCCCCAACGCATCGCGGACGACCCGGAACTCGTCTCCGGTTTCCTCACCCCGCTCAGCGTGGCGCTCGAAAGCGAACGGGACCCGGCCGTGCTCCGGGAAATGAGCCTAGCACTCCGTTTCCTTCCGGGATCGGCGGCCGACAAATTCTGGGCGGCTCTGGCCCAACGATACGATGGCAAGGATCGCTGGTATCTCGAGGCTCTCGGGATCGGCGCAGACCTGCACTGGGACACCCGCCTCGCCGCGTTGGGCAAGCCACACGACGACATCATCTGGCGCAGCCGGGCCAAGGTTTCGTCCGCCCGGATCGCGGACTTGGTCCTGCGCGATGGAGCCAAAAATCCGGGCCTGATCCGGGCGCTCCATTTCCAACCGGACGCGGCAGCGCAGCAGGCGGCTTACGCCAAAATCTTTCGGGAAGGCTCGCCGGAAGTGGCGCTGGCGGCGGCAGGATTGCTCGGCCGCGAAGGCGTGGCCAAGGTCGAGGGCGGACCCGCCCGATTGGAAGCCCTGCTGGCCCCGTTGCGCGGTCGCCCGGAATTGATCGATCTGATCGAAAAACTGAATCTTCCCGGCTTTGAAACCGAGGTGGTCGAAGTGATTTTTGCCGCGCCCGAAAGCGAAGAAGCGGTCAATGCCGCCCGGATCCTGCTGCGCGATTCCGCGGCTTCCACCCGAATGCTCTCCCAGGCTGCCAAGGCTCCCAAACCGGACCGAGCCGTCTCCCTGATCCGGACGATCGGCAAAGTGGCGGACAACCCGGCCGTGAAACTTCTCTCCGGGCAGTTGGCCCGCAAGGAACTGGCGCCCGAATTGCGCCGCGAGCTGGTCTCGTCCCTCGCCTCTTCCCTGGGCGGCGGTCAGGAATTGGTGAAGCTCGCAGAAAACGGCCAACTGCCGGCGGACCTTCATTTCCTCGCGGCCACGATGCTCGCGCGATCCGCCAACGAGGCCTTGCGCCAAGCCGCCAAAACGAAGTTCAAGGTCCCCGCCGCGCTCGGCACGGAAAGTCTGCCCCCGGTCACCGAATTGCTCGCCATGAAGGGCAATCCCGACCACGGCAAAGCCGCCTTCAGCAAGGGCACCTGCATCACCTGCCACAAGGTCGGCACCTCCGGCGTCGAGTTCGGCCCCGACTTGTCGGGAATCGGCAGCAAACTCTCCCGGGAAGGACTCTACGAAGCCATCCTCTACCCGAGCACCGCCATCAGCCATGGATTCCAGGGCGTGGTGCTGAAGACGAAGAACGGTTCGTCGTTTGCCGGCTTTGTCACCGGGGAAACCGGGGCCAAGCTCACCATCCGCATGCCTGGTGGCGTCAGCCAACTCATCGAGAAGGACCAAATCGCCCAGCGCGAGGAGATGACAACCAGCCTCATGCCTCCCGGCCTAGCCGCCATTCTCAGCGCCCAGGAACTCGTGGACCTCGTCGCTTGGCTGCAATCGCTCCGCGGGTGAGACCTTCCCCACCGCCTTTTTCCTCGCCGCCCCGCCCTTGGGGCTCTCGAACGTCGGCGCGATGGTTCCCTTCTCCCACTCCGCGAGAGCGGCGACGAGTTCCCTCACGACTTCCGGCCTCTCGAGCGCGAGATTTTTGATCTCCCCGACATCCGCGGCGAGATCATAAAGCTCGGGCGCGGCCTTGCCGATGCGGACCAACTTCAGATTTGCCCGCCGGACCGCGTTCGTGCCGCCGGGACCACCGGTGCGCCAGAAGAGGGTTTCGTGCGGCGCAGTGGCCTTCGCGCCGGTGAGAAACGGAAGAAGGTTCACGCCATCCAGGTCATCGGGCGGCGTGGCTTCCGCCGCAGCCAGAGCGGTGGGGAGAAAATCGAGGGCGATGACTGGCTGTTCGTAGATTCCTGGCCGGATCTTCGCCGGCCAGACCACGAGAAAAGGCACCCGCATGCCGCCCTCGTAAAGATCGCCTTTCGCCCCCCGAAGCGGCGAGTTGTCCGTGAAATTCACCCCACCCCTCTTGGACAGATTCGGGCCCCCGTTGTCGCTCACGAAGAAAATCAGCGTGTTATCCGTTTGCCCGGTCTTTTCGAGCTTGGCCAACACCGTTCCAATGGCGGCATCCATCGCCGCCACCATCGCGGCTTCGGCGTCGGAATCTCCGCAGAACCCTGAAACCCGGTGTCGTGATAACCAAGGTCATCGGCTATGACGATCATCACATTCGGTTTCACGCCGGAGACAGCGGTGAGAATAGAGAACAACCACCACAAGACCACAAACCGAGAGCGCTTTTTCTGATTGAGGTTCATCCGCTGTCTTCTTCACATCATCTCTGCCACGCCATGAAACCAAAACAAGGACTCACGGCTCCGTCGCCTTTACCACAATGTCGTCGAGCTCAATGCCGGCCTCACCGCCATTCTGCATCCAAAGCAGCTTGCGCTTGGCCGCGTTGAAATTGCCGCGGGTCAGCCTCCTCGACCAAGTCTGCCCGTCCAACGTGATCGTGACCTCCTCACCGCGAAACACCAGCCTCACCTCGCGCCAGACATTCGCGGTCAAATCCACCTTTTCGAGCGGCAGAATTTCATTCAATCGAAACGCCCCGCTTTTGGCATCGGCAGGTCGCCCATTGGATTGACGCATCGGATGATTCGGGTCTTTCGAGTGCGCATCCACCTGCAACTGCACCCCCTGACGCAGCAATTTCACCCGCAGCATGTGGTCCTCACTGCCGAAACCGTCCTCGCCATCGACGAAAAACCACAACCAACCGCCCGAGCCGAGGTGCCGGAACCGGAAGGAAAGGGTGAGGTCCTTGCCCTCCACCCGCAGATCGACCATCGGCGGATACTTCCCCCCACTTGAGCCCCTCGTCCAAAGGACTCCGTCCCGCACGCTCGTGTTCTTGTTCGGGATCGGGGTGAGAAACGGTTGCGCCTCGAATTCTGGCCCGAACGTCTCGTGCACCGGCTCCGCCGCCCAACCGGTGGCAACAAGGATGAGGACTGGGAAAAGCCACTGCATGACACAGCCAAAGCATGGACGGGTCCGCGTTTCAAGCCCGACTCCGCCTTGACGGGTTGCAGAGAGGCGGTTTGATAGAAATTTCCCGCCCCCGCCACATGAAAATCCATATCATCCTCCTCACCGGACTCTGTCTCATGGCCGGGCCCGCCCTCGCCAACGACGAACAAGTCGGGCCTTGGAACCTGACTTCACTCAAACAGACGGTTCCCTCCATGCGTTGGGCGGATCAGTCAGGCCCGATCCATTCCCTGTTCTACGCGGGCGAGCCCTATCAAGGCCACCCCACAGAGGTGTTCGCGTTCTATGCCTCGCCACGGACAACGGGCAAAGCCGCCCCTGGCCAGACAACATTTCCCGGGGTGGTCCTGATTCACGGCGGCGGCGGCACCGCTTTCGCCGAATGGGTTTGGCTCTGGGCACAACGTGGGTATGCAGCCATCGCCATGGACCTGTCAGGACATCAACCAGATGCTCCGGTCTACGATCCGAAAACCAACACTCTCGTGAGCACCAAGCAAACCCGCCACCGCCTGCCGAACGGCGGTCCGGACCAGGGACACCCACAAAAATTCGATGCCATCGGCGGAGACACCACCGACGACTGGCCCTTGCATGCCGCCGCTTCCGCCATCCGCGCCCACTCCTTGCTGCGATCGTTTCCCGAAGTGGACGCCAACCGCACCGCGGTGACCGGCATCAGTTGGGGCGGTTACACCACCTGCCTGGTGGCCTCGCTCGACGATCGCTTCAAGGCCGCCGTGCCCGTCTACGGCTGCGGGTTCCTTCACGAAGGCGAATCCGTGCAGAAACCCTCGATCGACAAGCTCGGTGAGCGTCGCGATTCCTGGGTCAAGACCTATGATCCATCCAGTTTGCTGCCGCGGTGCCGGGTCCCCATCCTGTTTGTCAACGGAACCAACGATGTCCACTACCCGCTCGACAGTTACCAGAAGAGCTTCGATCTCGTGCCGGGTCCAAAACAGATGCGCATCCAGGTCAAGATGCCTCACGGCCATCCATCGGGCTGGGCACCCCAGGAAATCGGTTGGTTCATCGATTCGCACTGCGCCGGCGGCAAACCGCTTCCAATTCCCGGAAAACTGGTGGTCGAGGGAACCGAGGTCCGTTTGCCCGTCAAATCGGTGACGGTGATCAAGGAAGCCTTTTTGCACTACACCACCGAAACCGGCCCGCGCTCGAAACGAAACTGGCAGAGCCTTCCGGCCAAGGTCGACACCGGCGTCATCGTCGCACCGCGCCCGCCTGTCGAAGCCAACACCTGGTTCATCGGGCTGTCGGACGAGCGCGGAGCCATGGTCAGTTCGGAAATCCAGTTCGGGCATCCGTAAATCCTGCCCAACGGAGGCGCTCCACCATCGCCCAGCCACTTCGTGAAACCGTATGCCGATCCGCCACCCCGGGCGTTCGATGCGTGGCTCAGCGCCCTCGGGCTCCGGTATGAATCAACCGAGAATCCTCCGCAAGGCATCCTGACTTACGAAGAATTCTGCTCACCCGGCCGCGACCTCTATCGGCCCGATGTCCGCCTCATCCTCGAAGGTCATGGCCCACTCTACGGATTCTGGCGCCTCCACCTGGACGGAAGCATCTCCGGAGAACCACGGACCGTCCGGGAATGGCTGTCCGATCTCCGTCTTACCTTGGTCGACCCAACTCACGAGGACCTCGCGGACCTCGACCTGTTCCTCGGCCACGACGCTTGGTGGCAATGGTCCGCCGGAAAAACGACCGCAGCCCAATCCTAGCCCCAATGCCCTTAAGGATTCAATGTTTCGTGATTTTCTGCTTGTACTTTTGAAATTTATGGTTAGGTAAAGTGGGATGGAATCCTCGCATCTCGCTGTCTCTTGAGAGCCGTCGCCAACACTGGCCAGAGTGATTGGTCGACTCGGACTCCAACCCGAGGAAACGCCCGCTTCCGACGAGACCAAGCATCCAGACTGCTTCTTCGAAGGGCTGCGCTTGATCGGTCATGACGGCACCACGTTGAGTCGGGTCAACACCGAGGCGGTGCTCGAGATGGTGTCCAAGTCCGACACCCGTCGGGGAAAGGCGGCCTTCGCCAAGATGAGGCTGGGCGTTCTCGTTGGGCTGCGCAGCCAAGCCCCCGAAACTACCGCTCAGGAGGTTTGGGATTCGGGTGTGATTCGGATCCGTCACGGAATCTGCCAGCAACTGACCATCGCTTTATGAGTCTTTTTGGCCATTGGCCAGGATCTGATGGATGAAGAAACTCCAGGCGAGTTGGTCAGGCGGACGCGCCGAGAGAGCGCAAAGCTAGCGCTCCCCAAGAGGCGAAAGCGAAGCTGCGAACGAAACGTCCGCCAACCGGTGCGCAAATGGCCCCGAATGATCAAACCGTCTTCGATCATTGCCCTCTGTCGAACGACAACTAAACTCGCCCACTGACGACAATTAAAATTGACCCATGGGCGGGGACGATTTTCGGGCGTTTTGTGGAGTTGTTCGTTGACGCCGGGCGGGGCGGCGGGTGCCGTTTCGGGTTGTGGTCAAGCGAACCCAACTCATCAAGCTCGCCCGGGAGCGCAGCCTGGGCAGAACCATCACCATGAGTGCAATCAAGGCGGGCATGTCCCGCAACACGGTGCGCAAGGATTTGCGGCAGAACGATGTGAGCGAACAACGGCGCGTGCCGCACACCTGGAGAACGCGCGAGGACCCGCTGGCCGCCGTTTGGCCGCGAGCCGAGGAGATGCTTCGGCAGGCTCCGGAGCTGGAGGCGAAGGCTCTCTTCGAACATCTGGCACAGGATTTCGGGCAGAAAGAGCGGATCCATCCCGGCCTGCTGCGCACCTTCCAGCGAAGGGCGAGAGGCTGGCGA
Source organism: Verrucomicrobiota bacterium (assembly GCA_003402735.1). Lineage (GTDB taxonomy): Bacteria > Verrucomicrobiota > Verrucomicrobiia > Verrucomicrobiales > DEV007 > V1-115. Next base: position 15,541 of record QQNE01000024.1, on the reverse strand, counting down.
CTCAAAGAGGGGGCCGAGAAAGAGGTGTTTTCTACCCAGGACGTGAAGCCCGGCGAGTCCCTGGCGGTGGACTGGACGGACATGAAGACGCTGTGTATCACGATCCAGGGCCGTGAGTTCGACCACACGCTATTCCATGCGGTGCTGCCGTAGTCGAATTGGGAGTGGGCGGTGAGGGCGCAGAGCGAGTCGGTGTTGTCGCTGCGCTCCGGGCTGAAGGCCGTCCTCGGGCGATTGGGCAGGGTGCCGCGCAAGCTCCTCACCGATCATTCCTCGACCGCGGCCCACCAGTTGGGCCGCGACGGCAAGAGGCGAGGCTTCAACGAGGAGGATCTGGCCATCTGCGCTCATTGCGGGCTGGAACCGCGGGTGATCAACGTCGGTCGGCCGGAGGAGAACGGCAATTGCGAGAGCGCGCACGGGCATTTGAAGCGTCGCATCAAACAGAACGGCACAGTCAACCTGCTTGATTCTTCGGCCGTGCGGACCCGCCTGACCGACGAGCCACGCTTTTGGAGCCGGAAGCGACGAGCGCAAAAAGGCGCTTGCATTTGACACTGTTTACTGTAAAATCGCAGGAATGGCTCCTTCAACGACCTATTCCCTGGCCGAACTAGCCGTGGCCGTGAATGATTGGTGCCGCGAACGTTCGGTCCTGCCGGCCAATGGACAGGCGGCAGAGGATCTTTCAGAGCGCAGCTTGCGTTTCTATCGGACGATTGGGTTGCTCGACTCTCCAGATTCAGGGGGCGGGCGTGGTTACGGGGAGAAGCATCTTCTCCAGCTCATCGCCCTCAGGCTTCTCCAGGGACGCGGATTGCCGCTCCGCCGCATCCGTGAATTGCTGCAGAGCCGATCGCTGGATGAACTGCGTCGGATCCGGGACGAAGGGCTGGCCGAACTCGAAACCTCGTCGGCCGCATGGGCTCCGCCGATATCACCCTCGACGTGGCAGATGGTTCCCCTGAACCAAGATTTTCTGCTGCTCTCCCGGAACGCCATCTTGCCGCCCCCGGAAACTTTGACCGCCATCAGACGCCTCCTCGAAATCAACCATTGACACCTCCCGAAATGCCGAACCCAACCCGTAGTCTCAAAACCCTCCCGACCGGTCTTTTCGGCTGGTTGGAGACCACGCGAATCGCGCTCCCACTGAAAGGTGTGGAAGTCCATTTCGATCTGCAGGGCGACCTCCTGGATGTCGAAATCGATCAGATCTATTACCAGAGCCACGACCGGGCGATGGATGTCACCTACACCTTTCCGCTTCCAGACGGGGCCGCAGTGAACCGGTGTGAGATGCACGTGAACGGGCGGATCATTTGCGCCAAGGCCCTTCCGGTTTCCGAGGCAACCCGGTTGGCCAAGGATTTCAAGGCCAAAGGATACCGCACGGCCCTGGCGGAAGCGGTGCGCGAGAATCTCTTTGAACTGGGGCTCGGCAATCTGCTCCCTGGCGACACCGTCGTGATTCGGTTCGGTTACCAACAGATCCTGGACCACGAAGGGCTGGAAGCCTCCTCCTTTCGCATTCCGCTGACCCCGGGGATTCGCTACATCCCGGGCAATCCCCTCCTGCGCCGCAACCAGGGAACGGGCGTGAGCGACGACACGGATGCGGTTCCGGATGCTTCAAGGCTGAATCCACCGCGGATCAGTTCCCTGGACCAAGACGCCGCCTACCTCTCCTGCATCGGCAAGATCGACCCTGCGGGTTGGGACCTGGCCAAGATCACATCCCCTTCGCATGCGCTGCTGGTGGAGGAGGAGGAAAACGTCTGCCGGATCCGCTTGGCGACCCATGGCGAGGTTCCCGATCGGGATCTTGTGGTGAGGTTGGCTCCAACCCGGGAATGCGTGGCCACCCAGAAAGGCTGGGTTGTCCGAAGCGCTCAGCAAAGCTACGCCGCGGTCCGTTTGATCGCTCCCGCGCGCTACGCCGAGGCCCCGACCACGGCGAACGATTTCTTTTTCCTCATCGATCGCTCCGGAAGCATGAGCGGGGCCAACTGGAACGCATGTGCCAAGGCTTTGCGGGCACTGCTCCAGACGCTTGGACCGTTGGACCGCGCCTTTGTCACGTTTTTTGAGTCAACCTTCCAGGACCTTGCCGAAAAGCCGCTTCCAGCCGCCGCCATTTTGGCGGAACCGATCATCGCCCAGTTGGAGAACCTGGGGACAGGTGGCGGAACCGAACTGCTTCCCGCTATCGCTCACGTCCTCGATACGTTGGATCGGCATGCCTCACCTGACCGGGACCCGCAGTTGATCATCCTGACAGACGGACAGGTGGGCAACGAAGCCCAGATCCACAACCTGCTGGCCCCGCGGATCGGCAAGCTTCCGGTGCACACGTTCGGAATCGATACCGCGGTGAATGACGCCTTTCTTCGGCGCTTGGCAAAGGATCACGGCGGCACCTGTTCTCTGACCACACCGAACGACGATATGGTGGCGTTGGTGGCTGGGATCGCTCGCCGCAGAGGCGCCCCGGCGCTGCGCTCCTTGCGTCTCCAAGACGGTTGGGAGTCCTCCGGAGCGACCCTGCCGACCTTGTGGGAGGGAGACGCGGTCACGATTTTGGCGCGGGCCTCCGGCTCACCGACAGAACTGGTGCTTCAGGGCGAAACAGTTCGAGGCGAAACGCTGACTTTGCGGGTTGCGTTGGCTCCGGCAAAAGGTTGCGCCCCGCAGGTTCTGTGGCAGCGACAGCAAATCCGCAAGTTGGAGCGGGAAGAGCGGAACCAGGAGGCGGTGGCCCTGGCGTGCGAAGCCAATTTGCTATCCGAGGGAACGGCCTTCGTCGCATGGGACGAGAGCGAACAGGTAATGATCTCGGAGCCGAATCTCCCGATCCACCAGCCTTCGATGCTTCAAGCGTCCATGGCAGCTCCCGTGTTTGGTTTGCTTCAGATGTCGGCATCGGCGGCCATCCTTGGATCTTTGGGACGAGGCAGCGTTCGGTTCAGTAAGCAATTGGCTTTGGCCATGCCTTATCGGACCAGGGACCCGAAAGACTTCGAAGCCAGCCCGGTGATCTCCTCACCGAAGCCCTCGGGCTGGACGACCCAGCTTCCGGATTTATTGGGTTTGGCGGGGTCCCACGTGATCTTGTTTACGGATTGGCTGGAGCAGTGGCTTTGGATGGAACCCAATCGAGTTGATTCGCGTCTGGCGCTGTTGAACGAGCTGGTGGACCGGCTTACAGCTCTGCCCGAAGTGGATCGAAAAAACGCTTTCCTGAAGTGGGTTGATGCCACGTTGGATGCGACCATTCGACACGCAGTCAAGCGGTTGCTGTAAGGGTCATCGCGGGGAGGGCCCAAACGCTTTCAGCGAAGCTGATGCAGGATGAAGGCGGCCACTTGCTCTCCCAAAAAATCATAACCTGCCGCCGTGAAGTGGACATCGTTGGGCGGCTGCAGCTCCTTCAGACGCGGCGTCATGTCGGTGAACAGGTCGTCGATCGGGATGGCGTGTTCCCGCATCAACTCCGCGGCGGCGGCGTTGCGGTCCACGATGGAAACGGCGGTCTGCCCTGTGGTCGGCATGTCTGGAATGGGCGTGGTGGAAGCCCAAACCAGCTTGGCTCCGGTCTGCTTCAACCGGACGATCAACTGTTCCAGGCGCGCCGTGTAATCGGCGATGGGGGTGTTGCGATCATGGATCCCGAAGTTGAAATGGATGAGATCCCATTTGCCCGCCCCGAGCCAGACATCGATGTGCTTCAGACCGGAAGCGGTGGGTCCGCAGTTGGCCGGAGCCCGATGCACATTCACTTTGCCAGCCAGGACCTTGCGGACGGGCTGGGTGTAACCACGGGAGACGGAATCCCCGATCAGGAGAACCCTCGGCAACGCGGGGTCGTCCTCCACAAAATCCCAGGCATTGGACCGGCCCGCCACCTTGTCCGCCTTGTGGAGCGGCAGATAGAACCCGCCGAGTTGACTCTGCAACACCTGTTCCCAGGCTTGCCGCTGCGGCGGGAGCTTCGCCACCCAGGTTTGATACCTTGAATCGATCACCGCCTCGGCGGCTGCCTTCTTCGCTTTGGCCTGAGCCTCGGCCTCCTTGGCGTTGGTCGGCTCCGCCGCGCCAGTGGAAGAAGGGGGTGCCGGAAAGATCGGGCTTTCCCATCCGGCCAAATCCTCCGGCCTGACTTGCGCGGCGCGCTTGTTCGCCCCCATCCAGGTGGGTCGGTAGGGGCCGACGAGGCCAATCTCCAGACCCGGGCGGATGGACGATTCCAACCCCGCGGCCCAGAAACAGGCATTGACGAGCAGGCGGCGAAACCCGGGGTTCTCCAAGTCCCCGGATCCGCCGTGGGTCGAAGTGAACACGCGTCCCGCGGCCCCCGAAGCGAAACGATAGGTGCGGACCCAAGCGCCGGGTTGTGGGGCCATCGCAGGATCAGGGGCCGCGCCGGGCGACATGCCGACGAGCGGTTGCGCGTTCAACAAAACCTCGCTCCCGGCGACCGGCGCGGCCTTGTAGCCGCCCAACTCGGACCAAACCTTGTCCACGCCGGCGAGAACCGGGTGCGCCTCCTTGCCGGGGACCACGTCCAGGCGCGTGCTTGATTTGTGATTGTGCCCGTGATGCCCGGCCCAGGTCTCCCCGAGAACTTGGCGACCGAACCCGCCCTCGAACTCTGCGTCCTGGGAACGGTAATCATACTTCGCGAACTCGCTTTCGGCGGGAATTTGAAAGGCGTGAGTCGCGGTGCGCAAGCCGACCACGGGTCCGCCGCGCTGCAAATAATCGACGAGTGGCTGCATTTGCTCCTTGGGCAGGTTGAGGAAGCGGGCGGCAATTACGAGAAGATCCGCCTTGGCCAACGCCTCCATCCCCGGAACGTTGGAGGCTCCGTTCCGGATGAACCCGGTCTTCGCATCCACCCCGAAAAGCACGGTGCACCGAAACCCGTGATGTTTGGCGAGGATTCGTCCCAGCATTGGGAGCAGTTCCTCGGACCTATATTCATGGTCACTGGCCAACAAGACAATGTGTTTGCCCTGGCCCGGGCCGGATTCGCCCTCGTAGACAAGCGGGGCGGCGGCAGCCCAGGAGGACAAACCCAGAAAAACAAGCAGCTTGGGCAGGTATTTTCTCATGACATTCAGTGGTTTCGATAGGCATCGAGATCGCGGAGCGCAATCACCCGGCAGCCCTCGGCCTTGAGATGTTGCAAATAGGCTTCAAACTTGACCGGATCCGTGTTGACCCAGGGATGCTTGACATCCGGCACGCCGTGAAATGTCAGGACCGCCACCTTGCCCTCCCGCGCCCCGGCCACCGCGGCTTGAAATTGCGCCAGCGTGCTTTCAGGCCTGCCGTCGAAGGCTTGGGGCAACAGGAGAGGATCATCCAACGAAGGGTCATAAAGCCGGGCGCCACCCGCCCTGGCAAAACGATAGCCCCGCTCACGCAGCAACCGGGCGGCTGCGGGGCTCGTCTGATACCCCGGATAACAGAAGCTAACCGGCCTGGGAATGCCATGAGCCTCACATTGACTCTCGATATAGGCCACGTCAGCCTTCAATTCCTCCGGGGTTTGTTTCCCCACACCGGCGTGGCGGCGCGTGTGATTGCCAATCTCAAAACCCGCCGCGTTGAGCGCCTGGATCTGTTCCCAAGTCATGTAGTGTTTCTTATCAAAGACAAACTCAAAACCCTCGGTGATGAAGAAGGTGGCCCCGAACCCATATCTCAGAAGCAAGGGAGCCACATACGTCGCGTGGCTCACCACGGAATCGTCGAATGTCAGGACCACCAACGGCCCCTCCAACCGCGTGCGCAACCACGGCTCCACCCGCTCCACCCAACGGGCGGCGTGTTCCCGCAGACCCGGCCCACTGAAATGCACTCCTTGTCCGTCCCTCTCCCGGAAAGCCCCCTTGATCCCGTCCGAATCCGGCCCCTGCAACGCGATCCCATCCTGCCAGAGCGATGCCTGGGCTGCCCGAATCTCCGCGGAACCCTCGTCGCCGGGGACATGATAACTCGCCTGCGCCACAAACCAGGGAGCTTCCCACCCGATCCGGGCCCGCGACTCCCGGATCAACCGCTCCAGGAAATCGCGATAAAGCGGTCCCGACAAGGTGCGCGCCGGATCTTTCTGGTTGGCATCGCTCTCTCCCTGATGCCACAGAACGGCCCTGAACCCGCCGGGACCGAACGGACTCATCCGACCCACGAATCGCTCAAACGCCGCCCCGTCGCTTTCCCATTGCCCGTCGGGCAATCGCCGCACGCGCGTTTCGAGGGTGGGAGGCGAAGCGAAACGGATGCCCTCCGGCAACCACTCGCGCACGCTGGTGGCCCCGATTCCGCAGGCCACCACCCCCACAGGCACCCCGAACCGCCGGGCCAGGGCGTCGCCGAACGCCGGGAGAAAACTGCCGCCCTGACCGCTCGCTCCCGGCTGCGGATCCTCCGCGAGACGCCAAGCCGCGCCGTCCCAGGTGCTCACCAGACCGGTCTCCGGCGTTTGCCGTTGCTCGCCATGGTTCGCGGAATTGGATTGGCCGGCGACCACGAAGATCTCCCCCACCCCGACGTGCGCCACACCGGCCTGCGAAATCCCCTGACGGACTTCCAGGGCGTGCCATCCCCCGGCAGGAATCTCGACCTCCGCGGTGAAGCGGGGGCCTGCAAACTTGGCGGGAAGGGCGGTCCAACCCAAAGTCCCCGTTCCGGCCAGGGTCCAGCGAATTTCCAGCGCCCCGTTCATCTTTGGAGCCTGGCCCGCGATTCGGACCAGACCGGTCTTGGCGGCGCGCCGCTGAATGACCTGGTAATCGGTGGGAGACTCAAGAATCAGCGCCGGCTCCGCACCGAGGGGAGAAATCGAAACGAGAAGGAACCAGAGAAGAAGACCACGCATGGTAGGGCTGGAAACACGCCCCGACGATTCCGCTCCTTTCGGCGAGATCATCCTCTCCTCAGCCCTGCCGACCGAACAACATCCAGGCCAAGAACAGGGTCCAAGCCACGTTCACGGTCTGTCCGCCGAGAAAAGCCAAGGCCGGCCGGACCCCGCCGAGCTTGGCGAGATCACCCAATTTGGTTTCCAGACCGATACAGACAAACGCGGCGGCGAACCAGACCTCGCGCAAGCCCTTCAACGGCTTGTCGCAACTTTTCACCAGGCTCGGATCGAGGAGAAACGAGAAGACCAGGGAGGCCACGATGAAGCCGAGCACGAACTTGGGGAACCGCTCCCAGATGATGCCAAAATCGGGGCTCCCCGACGCCTTTTGCCGCACCGTCCACCAGAGCGACAAGACAAACGCGGCCACGCCGATGAGGACGTTTTGCGACAGCTTCACCACCGTGCCCGTCTTGGTGGCGGTTTCCCCGATCATTTCCGTGGCCGCGAGCACGGAGCCGCTGGTGTCGAGCGTCCCGCCAAGCCAAGCGCCGCCGACCGCCTCGCTCAAGCCGAGCCACTTGACGCACCAGGGCATCAGGATCATCATCGGCACCGCGCAAAGCAGGACCACGGAGGTGACGTAGGAGAGCTTTTTCTTGTCGCCCTGAATCGCCCCGCACGCCGCGATCGCCGCCGAAACGCCGCAGATGGAAACCGCGGTGGAAAGCATGACGCCGAATTCATCGTCCACCTTGAACCAGCGGGCGAGCCGGAAGGTGACGTGCCAGATCACCGGAATGACCAGAAGCGCCTGGATCAAGCCGGGGGCGCCGGCTTTCATGAGATCTCCGAAGAGCATCCCCGCGCCGAGAATCACGATCCCGGTCTTGATGAAAAATTCGGTGCGCACGGCGCTCGTGAGCCATCCGGGCACCGGCAACAAGTGGCTCCAGAGCAGGCCCAAGCCGAGCGCAAAGACCACGTATTCCAGACCGAGCCCCCTGATGCCTGCGTGAGCCGCCAGCAGCTGAGCCACCCAGGCCAAAGCGAAGACGACAAAGGCGCCGCCGGGGAATCCGAGCGCGGCCCGTCCCAACGAGGCCCAAAGCGCCCCCGTGGACAGGGCGATCAAGACCGCACTGATGAGCGCCATCCCCGCCAAATTCGCCCCGGAGATCACGCCAGCCAACTCCGCCCCGCTCTCCCAACCAAGCTTCGGCAACGGCACCTTCCAACCCAACGCCACCGCCACCAGCAAAGGCAGGGCCGCGAGGACGGCCAACCAGTCTTCGTTCTGCCACCAAGCCAGGCGGGGCGCTGCCGCCGGAATCTGTGCTGCCGTTGAATCTTCGTGCATGGTCCCAGCATTGAGCATCCCCCGCCCAAAACGCAACGATCAAGATGGCGCTTCGCTCATTCCGCGAGCCGATAATACGTCCCGTCAAAGAAGGCGCGGGCCCCGTGATACGCACCGGTCCGCTCTCCTGCCACGACCAGTTCATGCCCCCGGAACCGAAAGCGGAGGATGGCCGGCTTTCCATCCTGAAAGGCATCCTCATTCTCATCCACAAATTCCGCCAGGTCCGGACCGATCAACTGGGCGGTCCCGACCAGCGATCCGGTGTGGGCGGTGGGACCGCGCACGACGCGGATCTCAAATCGCAGACTCCGTTCCCCACCTTGGCCCGGGTCCAAGAGCACGATCATCCCGCCCGAGTCATCCATGTATTCCGCGAACCGCCCCTCCGGCGCCTGGATCCCGGAAGCTCCGATCAAGAGCCGCGCGTGCAACCGACCCAGTTCCGCAAGGGTCTGCCAGTAATCCGGCACTTCGGCGGGGGCACGTTTCTCGTCCACACTCTCCGCGACCATTCGGCCGATCTCCTCCCGCTCTTCCCGCCAGGAGGTCTCGCCCTCGAGGATCGCCTTCAGGCCTGAATGACTCACTCCGCGGACCCGTTCCCTGGCCGACACCAAACTTTCCTCAGCCCGCTCGTTTTCTTCCCGGGCCCGGCGCAACCGCTCTGCGGGTTTGACCCGATGGTAGAGGCCCCGAGAGGGCGGAACCCGTGTCCCCGGCCCGCCGTTCCCTTCCCCGTAACGCTCCAGCTTGACCCGCGCGCTGTTCCTGGCGGAGTCCACTGTCCCGCTCACTTTCCAACCGCGATCCGGTTCTTCGGCCTCGTTCCTAGCGGCTTCATCCGGCATCGCAAACGAGAAGCCATCGCGCTCCTTCACCAGATCACCAGAAATGAACAGGGTCCGGGATGGCGTGATCACCCGCAACGTGCCGAAGTCGGCCCCGCCGTCCTCCACGAGCTGCAACTCGTTGCCAGCGGCATCCATGTAATGCTGGACGGGCACCGCCGCCGCGTGGGGCACAGCCCCCAGACACCACAGGCAAGCAACCGTTGCCAAACCTGGCAAAACCCTCATGCCGAACCCTCCGATGGCCACGCTTTCGCTGCCGCCTCGATCACCTCGTCCACGGCGATCTCCGCCATCGGCGCGAAATCGTCCGGCTCGGGAAACCGGTGCGTCCCGGGCAACGGCCCCGGTTTGCCTGCCCGGACCACCCAGGCCCGTCCGTGCCGCGGCCCCCACCGGAAGGGATTGGTGGGCCCGAACAAAGCCACCTGCGGCACGCCGAACGCCGACGCCAGATGCAACGCCGCCGTATCCACCGTGAGCGCCAAGCTGGCCCGCGCCAGAACCGCCGCCATCGTCGCCACGCTGGTGTGGCCCGCCACATTGCGGAAGCCACTCCGGGAACGCCGTTGGATTTCCGACAAATGTTCCGTTTCCATCCGCCCTGGTCCGCCTGTCACCACCACCGGAAGACCGACGCGCTGGCTCAGATGATCGATCACCTGAGCCCAACGCTCTGCCGACCAGAACTTTTCGATGCGGGCGCTTCCCGGATGAACCACCGCATACTGGTCCGGCAAGCCCAACCCGTCCGCCGCCTCCCGCGCTTCCCGGGGCAACTGCAGCGACAACGGCGGCGTCTCCCCGCCAATCCCGGCCGCATCCAGCAGGGCCGCGAGGTAATCGATGGTGTGATGCGCTTTCAGCGAGGCCTCGCACCCGAGCGTGAAGATCCGATCCCGGGGAAAGGTCTTGCGATGCTTGGCATGAGTCACCCGCACCGCCGCGCCCGAGACCCAAGCCGTCGCCGCCGCCCGGTCCGTGCCGTCGCAGTCGAACGCGATCTCAAACGGACGGGCCCCCGCGATGGCGGCCCAATAGCCCGCATTGATCCGGCCCCGCTGAAAATGGATGATGTCATCCACCCCCGGCAAACATGGAGCCAAGAAACCGGCGGCATCGCTCACCGCCAGACTGATCCGCGCTGCGGGCATCTGTTCCCGCAACCTGGCCAGCATGGGCGCGGTGAGAATCAAGTCTCCGATGCGCTTGAGTTGGATGACAAGGATGCGAGGTGCCGCCATGAGCAGAGTGCCAAAAAAACAGTTGGAGCGTGTGATGATTGGATAATTGGATGCTTGAAGCAACGGAATGGTGCACGATTCCGGCACCTCACCGATTTTTCCCCAAACCCAGCCCATGCCCAACCGCTCGCAAACCCTGTTCGCCGCCGCCAAAAAGATCATCCCGGGCGGTGTCAATTCCCCGGTCCGCGCCTTCCGCAACGTCGATGGCGAACCCTTTTTCGTCGATCACGCGGAAGGCTGCCGGATTCGCGATGTCGATGGCCGGGAGATGATCGATTACGTGGGCACCTGGGGCCCCGCCATTCTGGGTCATGCGCCGAAGGCCGTCCGGGAAGCGATCACCCAGACCGCGGCACACGGCGTCAGTTTCGGCATCCCCAACCCGCTCGAGGTCGAGATGGCGGAGAAAATCGTCGAGTGGGTGCCCTCGGTGGAGAAGGTCCGGATGGTCAACAGCGGGACCGAAGCCACCATGACCGCGATCCGCCTGGCCCGGGGCTACACGGGACGGGATCTTATCATCAAGTTCCAAGGCTGTTACCATGGCCACGTCGATTCCCTCCTCGTTTCCGCCGGCAGCGGCGCTTTGACGCACGGCAAACCCGACAGCGCCGGCATCCCCAAGGATTTTGCCGCCCTCACCCTCTCCCTCCCCTTCAACGATGAAGCCGCGGTCCGCGACGCTTTCCGGCAATTCCCGGACCGCATTGCCGCCGTCATCTTGGAACCAATCCCGGCCAACGCCGGCCTCATCTTTCCCCGGCCCGGTTACCTCGCCTTCCTCCGCGAGGTCACGCGTCAGCACGACACGGTCCTGATCTTCGATGAGGTGATGACCGGCTTTCGCCTGGCCCGGGGCGGCGTGCAGGAGCTCACCGGCATCACTCCGGATCTCACGGCAATGGGCAAGGTGATCGGCGGCGGACTTCCCGTCGGTGCCTTCGGCGGGAAGGCGGAAATCATGGATCACCTCGCCCCCCTCGGCCCGGTCTACCAAGCGGGAACGCTCTCCGGCAACCCGATCGCGATGGCCGCCGGCCTGACCCAGCTCCGGGAATTGGAACGGCTCGACGGCTACCGCAACCTCGAGGCTGCGGGCGCCCGGTTCGAGGAAACCACCCGCGCCGCCCTCAAGAAAAGCGGCAAAAACTACACGCTGCACCGCATCGGTTCCATGTTCTGCCTCTTCTTCACCGAGGCCCCCGTCTTCAGCGTGGAAGATGTGAAAAAAGCCGACTTCGCCGCCTTCAACCGCTTTTTCTGGGCCTGTCTGGAACGCGGAGTCTACTTTGCCCCCTCGCAATACGAGGCCGGTTTCATCTCCCTGGCGCACGACGAAGCCGCCATCGACCAAACCGCGGCCGTCGTTGCCGAAGTGCTCCAGCGCCTCTGAAGGGTTTCCGCCCGTCCCATGATCCCGGCCATCATCGTCCCAGGTCATCGGGTTGCGTCCGGCCAGAACGGCAACCCGCGTTTCCCGGGCGGAACCATCCGCATGCAGCTTCCGTTCTTCCAGGAACGCGGGGTGGACTTGAGTGGCTTCTATCCGGGCACCCTGAACGCCAGCATCGCCCCCAAATCTTACCGAATCCTCTCACCACGGGAGACGGTGACCGGACTGAAATGGCATCCCGAGGACCCCGCAGAGGACTTTTCCTTTTTCGATGTCACGGTGCACCGCGGGGACGGCGCGCCGGTGACCGGGTGGATTTATCATCCCCATCCCGACACCAAGCCGACGCACTTCCAGCGACCGGACGTGCTGGAACTGCTGCTGCCGTGGACGGCGGGCCTGGACTACGGCATGAACATCCAGCTGGAAATCCCCCCTGGGCAAATGGCTTTCGATGATTGAGGCATCCGCCCTCAATTCACATGCCGCAAGGCATCAATCGGGTTCATGGCGGCCGCCTTGCTGGCCGGATAAAGCCCGAAAACCACCCCCACAAACACAGAAATCCCGAACGCCAGGGGGATGGACCAAGGCACAATGATGGGAACCATCGTCAAAATGGACTCCGGCGCGCTTTTCATGGCCTCGGGAAAGACCGTCTGCAGGAAACTGCGCAGCCCGACCACGCCGGGTGTGGCGAGAAATCCGGCGATGATGCCGACGAGACCGCCGACCACGGAGAGAACGATCGTTTCCACCAGAAACTGGCGGGTGATGTCATGCTGTTTGGCGCCCAAGGCGCGGCGGATGCCGATCTCCCGGGTGCGCTCGGTGACCGTGGCCAGCATGATATTCATGATCCCGATGCCGCCGACGACCAGGGAGATCGCGGCCACCATCCCGAGCATGGCGATGAACATGATGCGGGAGCTCTGGGCCCGTTGCAGGAGTTCCAGGGGAACCGTGACATTGAAATCGTCCTTGGTGTGATTCTCGGAAAGGTGACGCCGGATGATTTCCGCCGTCTCGCGAATCGCTTCCTGACTGGAAACCTGAAACGTGACCTCGGTGACGGTCGGCTGGCCGACGTCATCGCGCGCGTAGAGGTCGTAAATGTTGCGCCAGTAGGTGGTCAGAGGAATGAACATAGTGACAGAGTCCCCCTCATTGGGGTTGGCGACGCCCTCGGGCTCGGCCACTCCGATGACCCGGTAATAATCACTCCCGTAATACCGGTGAACGTGCACGGTTTTGTCGACCGGATCGTGATAGGAAAACAAGCTCCTGGCCAGGCTGCCCCCGAGGACACACACCTTCTCCTCGCGCTGGACGTGGGCCTCCGTGATGAAGCCTCCCCGCACCATGCGGATGCGTTTCAGGGCGGCATAAGCGGCGGTCACGCCCTTGAGCGGTTTCTCCTGCTGCCTCCCCTCGAACCCATAGGTGGCGCGTTCCGTGGAACGTTCTGGAATCACCTGGGTGATGGAAGGGACCGTGGCCAACATCCGCTCATAATCGACCCGAGTCACTCCGTAAAGCCGGTCATAGGGATTTTTGGAATTGCGCGGAGGTTCCACGGAAGTGACGATGATGTTGGTGGCGCCGAGTCGGGCGATTTCCTCCTGGGCCTTGGCGCTGATCCCCTCCCCGATCGCCAGAAGCCAGATCACGGAGGCCACCCCGATAAAAATCCCGAGGACGGTGAGGACGGAACGCATCGGGTGCAGGTGCAAGCTCTTTACACCGAGCACCCAGGGCCGGAGGAACTGGTGCCACCAAGTCTCCAGCCGCTCCCGCGCCGTCAACGGAACGACCGGTGTTTCCGCCTCGTCGACCCTGGGCTGGTAGACGATCTCGCGGTGCCGGACATCCGAACGGATCATCCCGTCCCGCAAACGCACGATGCGCCGGGCGCGCTGAGCGACCTCCTCCTCGTGGGTGACCATCACGATGGTTTTGCCCTCGGCATTCAGTTCATCCAAGAGATTGAGAATTTCCCCCGTGGTGACGGAGTCGAGGTTGCCGGTGGCTTCGTCGGCCAGGATGAAACTGGGATTGTTGATGAGAGAACGGGCGATGCCGGCCCGTTGCTGCTGCCCGCCCGAAAGTTGCGGCGGCCGGTGATCCATCCGGTGAGAAAGCCCAACGCGATCCGCGAGGGCCAGGGATCGTTTGCGGTCCGCCTCGGTGATCTGGCCGAGGTAAAAAAGCGGGACCTGGATGTTCTCCTCCACGGTGAGGGAGGGAATGAGATTGTAACTCTGAAAGACAAAGCCGATGTGCCTGGCGCGGATCTCCGCGAGCCGGTCATCGCTCAGGTTGCGGATTTCCTCACCCCCGAGGCGGAACTCCCCCGAAGTGGCTTGGTCTAGACAACCGAGGATGTTGAGGAAGGTGCTTTTCCCCGAACCGGACGGGCCCATGATGGCCACGTAATCGCCGAGGGGGACCTCCAGATCGATCCCCTTGAGGACCGGGAGGGGCTCGCCTCCAACGATATACTCCTTGCGGAGTCCACGGATTTCGAGGGCGAGTTCCGTCACGATGGATTCGCCCCGGGTGCGGGAGCTTGTCGTTGCGGTTCCCGGCGCGCGATCAACTCACTGGCATCGGGCAAGGAGAGCCGATCGATGAAGGTGGAGGGACTGAGAGCGACTTGTTCCCCTTCCTTCAGTCCGGCCTCAATGATGATGGCCTCTTGATTGGCCGGGCCAATGTCGACTTCGCGGACCCGGATGGGCCCCCCGTTGGTGCCCGCCACGACACAGAAATAGCGGCCATCCCGCTCGACGACGGAAGGGATGGGGACCTGAAGAACCTTGGCTTCCTCGGAAAGGAGGATGGTGGCCTCGGCGGTCATACCGGGGCGCAGGCCCTCGGGCGGATTGTCGATGAGGATGGTGGCCCCGTAATTCTTGATGTGGGAGACGTAGACATTTGCGGAGCGGATCGGGTATTCGGTGAGCTTGACGAGTTCACCCATCAACTCCCCGCCCGGGAGTGCTTCCACCCGAATGCGCACGGGCATGCCGGGACGGACTTTGTCGATCCGCGACTCGTTGACCTGGGCCCGCATCTGCATGCGTTTGGGGTCCGGGAGCCGGAAGAGGATTTGCATTTCGCGCACCATCTTTCCCTCCTGGATCAGAGGTGCCTCGGCGGTGGGATCGTTGGCGTAGACAACCTGTCCGGCCGCAGGGGCCCGGATGACGCAAAGTTTGAGCTGGGCTTCCACGTCCTCGAGCTGCGCCTTGTCGATCTCGTAGGCTTTCTGGGCGGAGGAGAGCTTCACGGTGGCGGTTTCGATGTTGGCGCTGAAGGTGCTGAGCATCTTCTCCTTGGTGTATTTGCGAAGCACTTCCAGGCGGGTCCGGGCCACGGCGAGTTCCTTGGAAGCCTTCTCGAGAGCGAAACGATCCGCCTCGAGTTGCACTGCGGAAACGTAACCTTTGGCGGCCAGATTTTCGCTGTATTGCAGGTATTCTTCGGCTCGACGCAGGTTTTCCCGGGCCACGAATTCCTCGCTCTCCAGCTTCTCTTCTTCCTCACGGAACAAGCCGGACTCGTATTCCTGCAGTTCCAGTTTGGCATTTTCCAGGTCCGCCTTGGCCTGCGCCAGCGCCGCCTGGGACATGTTCACATCGATCTGCCGGGTAACCAGCCTCTCCTTGAGATTGGTGTCATCGACCCGGGCAAGGAAATCACCTAGCTCCACATACGCTCCCTCCGGCACGACCTCCAGCAGCGCAATCCCGGCTGAACCGGTGCCGACCTGGCAACGCACCTCCACGTTGCTGGAGCTTTCGATTTCTCCCGACT
>QQNE01000023.1 GCA_003402735.1 Verrucomicrobiota bacterium | reverse complement strand
TGCGAGTTCGTGAGCGTCTTCTCGATGACGTCCCCTTCGAGATAGGTCATCTTGCTCACGCTGGCCAATCGGAAGGCAAGGTCCCAGGAGAGGCCTGACGCCACGGCAGGCGAAGAGATCGGGGCGACCGCTGCGGGCGCGGACCGAAACGTTCCGGTCGATCCAACCCCGCCTGCTTCCCCAATCAAGTAGCAACGGTAATCCTCCATCCGCATGGACAAGCCGCCGCCGGGGTCCTGCTTGCGGCCCAGGCGGCCCTGGGAATCCACCGCGACCTCATCGTGGCCGAGGACGTTCTCGAGCTTGAAGACATCCGGATTGTTCTGGTGCAACCAAAGGAGCAGGTTTCGCAGCGCCAGTTCCTGTTCTGGGCTGAAGGCCACGTAGTAGCCCGCCTCCGTGACGTTCCCGCCGATGGGGACGTAGCGAACTTGGCTGGAGTCAAAGGTCTCGTTCCACTCCGGCCGATAGCCCCCGGTGAAATTGCGGACCACGCCGGCGGAAGCGACCTCGATCCCAACGAGCCGGGAGGAAAGGCGCTCGCCCAATTCAGAGTGTCTGGTCGCTCCCGCGTGAGCTCCCCACTCGCTCAGGGGAAGGCTTTGGAAGACCTTTCCGGTCCGGGAGATCCCGAAGTAGGCATAGCCCTTGCGGCGGCCCTCATCCATGGTGTTGAGGAGATCTTGATCGCCCTTGAGAGATCTGCCCTCCGTGGAGTGGATCACGGCGCCTTGCGGGTAGCCCATGGGATATTCCCCGAGGGCCTTCATGTGGATGGAGCGATCCGCCTGGGGATACCAGAGGTCAGGAGATGCACCCGACCGCATCCGGGGGGAGCGGGTGAGGCTCTGTTCAGCCGCTGCGATATCGGCGGCGAAATCTTCCGCAGTGTAATTGAGGCACCCGGCGTGGTGTGGCTCGTGGAAACCAGGAGGAGGAGGAAAAGCCATGACGATCAGGCTCTAGCGACGGAATCGACGCCATGAGCAGAATTGTCCTAGCAGAGACGTGCCGTTCCTGCCACCGGAAAGTGGTGACAATGTCTGCCGAATGATGCGAGCCGGAGAGGGGATTTGAACCCCTGACCCACGCATTACGAATGCGTTGCTCTACCCCTGAGCTACTCCGGCGGCGCGAAAGAGGGACGATATCACGGACGGGAACCGTGTCAATCTGCGGCAACGGCTCGGGGCGTGAATCATTGAGATGGACGCCGGAGCGGAATTCCGAGGCGCCCCCCTCGCCCTTTCACTTAGGCACCCTCGGTCAGGCCGTTTTTCATGGCGGCGATGTCCGGTGCCCGGTTGAACCAGTATTCAAAGGAGATGGCTCCCTGCCAGATCAGCATCGAGAGGCCGTTGGCGGCACGTGCCCCGGCGGTTTCCGCAGCCTCGATCAGGCGGGTCCTCGGCGGGGCGTAGACCATGTCGTAGACGAGGTGATGGGGTTGAATCTGCGCGGGGGTCAGGAGCGGCGGGTCCGTCAACTTCATCCCGAGGTTGGTGCAGTTCACGATGAGATCGACGTGATCCAGGGCCTTGTTGAGCGGGTCCGTCTCCCAGGGAATGGCTTCGAGGCGGGCGAGCGGGCTGGCGAACCGGGTGCCGCCAAATTCCGGCCGAAGCTCGTTCACCAGCGCCTGGGCCTTTTCGAAACTCCGGTTGACGAGGACGAGCCGATCACACCGATCCGCGCCGCACTGGATGGCGGCGGCGCGGCCCGCTCCGCCGCCCGCTCCGAGGAGCAGGACGCGGAGATCGCGCAAATCCACGGCGAAGACCTCGCGGATGGCTTGGCGGAAGCCGGGAGCGTCGCTGTTGAAGCCGAGCTTGGTGCCTTGATCGGGATCGAAGACAATCGTGTTCACCGCGCCGATTCTGGCGGCCAGGGGATCCACCTGATCGAGCAAGGGGAGAACCGCTCCCTTGTGCGGGATGGTCACGTTGACGCCGAGGAAGCCGAGCCTGGAGAAGGTCTGCAGGGCCTCGGGCAGCTGTTCTTCGGTGAGATCGACCCGGATGTATTGAACGGGGATCTTTGCGGCCCGGAGCGCGGCGTTGTGCATGCCGGGGGAACGGGAATGGGCGACCGGATGGCCGATGACCGCGAGTTTGGCCGGTGGGTCGAGGGGGGGCTGACCCAGGGACTCGAGGTCCTCGAGGGTGTAGACGGACTTGGGAGGGGTCATGGCGGGGGATTCAGGAGAAACGGGTCAGCCGATCCAGGGCGCGTTCCCGTCCGAGCTGTTCCAGAATGGTGGTCAAGCCGAACCCGCCCGATTGGCCGGTGAGGGCGATGCGGCAGGGAAACATGAGGGCTCCCTTTTTGATCCCCAAGCCTTCAGCGGCCCGGCCAATGGCGGCGTCCAGATCCGCAGCCTGCCAGGTGCCGACGCCGGCAAAGGCGGTGGCGAGGGCGTCGAGCAGGGGCTTGGGATCGCTCTGGCTGCGCAGTTTGGCGACGGCGGCGGCATCGACCGGAAAATCATCCTGGACCAGGGCGGCCAGGAGCGGGACCGCTTCGGAAAGCATCCGGACCTTGGTGCGGAGTTCGAGCAGCAAGCTGTCGGGCAGGGCATCGGCGGTGGTCTGGAGGCCGGCAGCGGTCAGGTAAGGGAGCAGCATGTCCCGGAAGGGGGCCGGTTCCATGACGTGGAAGTATTGGCCGCTGAGCCAGCCGCACTTGTCGAGGTTGAACATGGCGTTGCCCCGGGTGATGCCGCCGAGGGTGAAGCGGGCGATGAGGTCCTCCCTGCAAAAGAGTTCGCGGTCCTCTTTGGGAGACCAGCCCAGGAGAGCGAGGTAGTTCAGGACCGCTTCGGGATGGTAACCGGCGCTCTGGTATTCAGCGACGCTGGCCCCTTCGTCGCGCTTGCTCATCTTCGAGCCATTGGCGTTGAGGATCAGCGGAATGTGGGCGAAGTGAGGCGGGGTGACGCCGAACGCTTCGTAGAGATCGAGGTGGCGCGGGGTGTTGGGCAGGTGATCCTCACCCCGGATGACGTGGGTGACGCCCATTTCGATGTCATCGACCACGTTGACGAAGTGGAAGATGAAGGAGCCGTTGGCGCGGCGCACCGTCATGTCGGGTTCGGTGCGACCGGCAAACACGGTCTCGCCGCAGATGAGATCGGGAATGGCGCGGGTGGTGTTGGGGCAACGGAACCGGACGGAGCCGTCGGCGTCGGTGTAAGCCAAGTCCGCGGCCTGGAGCTTGGCGAGGTAGCCTTCGTAAATCGCGGTCCGCTCGCTCTGGCGGTAGGGACCGCGGGGACCGCCCCGGTTGGGCCCTTCATCCCAATCCAGACCCAGCCAGGTCAACCCGCTGAAAATGGCCTCGTTGGCCTCCGGGGTGTTGCGCTGGTCGTCGGTGTCCTCCACCCTCAGGATGAAGGTGCCCTGATGATGACGGGCGAACAGCCAGTTGAACAGGGCGGTGCGGGCTCCGCCCACATGGAGCATGCCGGTGGGGGACGGGGCGAAACGGACGCGGACGGGGCTCATGGCGTTCACCATGCGCACGACTTCGCTGGATTCAACCGTCCATCGATGGGAAGCTGTCCCTCGCGGAATTTGCCAAGCCCCCATTCTCCACCTAGTATCCCCTCCTTTCGCCATCATGGGAACCGAACTCACCCGTAATTTTTCGATCATTGCCCACATCGACCACGGGAAGACGACTCTCTCGGACCGTTTGCTGGAGGTGACCCGGACGGTGGCGGAGCGGGATCAGCAAGATCAGCTGCTGGATTCCATGGACTTGGAACGGGAACGGGGGATTACCATCAAGTCCCACCCGGTGACCATGGCCTACAAGTCGAAGAACGGGAAGACCTACAAACTCAACCTCCTGGACACGCCGGGGCACGTCGATTTCTCCTACGAAGTGAGCCGGAGCTTGGCCGCGTGCGAGGGCGCCCTGTTGCTCATCGATGCCGCGCAAGGGGTGGAGGCGCAGACCCTGGCGAACGTGAATCTGGCGCATCAGCAAAAGCTGGTCGTCATCCCGGTGATCAACAAAATCGACCTTCCGGCGGCGGACATTCCGCGGATCCATCACCAGCTTGAGGACATCCTCCAGATGCCGGCGGAGGAAGCCATCCCCGCCAGCGGCAAGATGGGGGTCGGCATCGAGGACATTTTGGAAGCGGTGATCGAGCGCATCCCACCGCCAAAAGAACCGGAGGATGCGTTGTTGCGCGCCAGCGTGTTCGACAGTGTTTACGATCCGTATCGGGGAGTCGTCTCCTACGTCCGGCTCTTCAGCGGGCGCATGGTGAAGGGGACGAAGATCACCATGATGAGCACGGGCAAGGCCTATGAGGTGAAGGAGGTCGGCGTCTTTACCCCAGGGATGACGAAGCTGGGCGAGCTCGTGAACGGAGACGTTGGCTACATCATCGCCAACATGAAGCACCCGTCTGAAGTGAAGATCGGGGACACGATCACCGAGACCGCGAAGCCAGCGCCGGAACCGCTCCCGGGCTTCAAGGAGATCCAGCCGATGGTCTTCAGCGGCATTTACCCGGTGAGCACGGACGATTTTGAAGCCCTCAAGACGGCGGTGGGCAAGCTGCAGATCAATGACGCGGCCTTCACCTTCACCGCAGAGAGTTCGGCGGCGCTTGGGTTCGGATTCCGCTGCGGGTTTCTCGGCCTGCTCCACATGGAGATTGTCCAGGAACGCCTTCGCCGGGAGTTCAACATGGATGTCATCTCGACCTATCCAGGCGTCGTCTACGAGGTGACGCTTTCCAACCGGCAGGAACTCCACGTGGACAATCCCACCCTCTGGCCGGACCCCGGAACCATCGAGGAGATCCGCGAGCCCTTGGTGAAAGCGTTCATCATGGTCCCCAACGATTACATCGGCGAGGTGCTCCAACTCGTCGCGGAAAAGCGCGGTTGGGTCGACCACACCGAGACCCTGGATGGCACCCGGGTCATGCTCACCGCCATGCTCCCGCTCAATGAGATCCTGGTCGATTTCAACGACAAGTTGAAAAGCTCCACCCGCGGCTACGGGTCCATGGATTATGAGCACGCGGGAACACAGCCGTCAAATCTCGTGAAGATGGATATCCTCATCAATGGGGAACCGGTCGACGCCTTCTCCACCATCGTGCACCGGGACAAGGCGGAGTCGCGCGGACGCGATTTGGCAAAGCGTCTCAAGGAAGTGATTCCGCGGCAGTTGTTCCAGGTGCCGATCCAGGCCGCCATCGGTGCCAAGGTGATCGCGCGCGAGAGCATCTCCGCCCTGCGCAAGAACGTGACCGCCAAGTGTTACGGCGGGGATATCACCCGGAAAAGAAAACTCCTGGAGAAACAGAAGGAGGGAAAAAAGAAGATGAAGGCGATCGGCCGGGTCAACATCCCGCAGGAAGCCTTCATCGAAGTGCTGAAGAGCAGCACCTCGGATTGATTTTGCCCGTCGCTCAACGTCATGTTCAAACCCAAATACATCAAGGACGCGGAATTGCTGCTCAAGGGAGTGCGGCGCTTCGTTCATTACCGCAGGGATTTGTTGCCCGCCGCGAAGTTGGAGTCGATCGAAGATCTGATTCGGCAGTTCAGCGATGCACTGGTCGCCAAGGATGAAAAAAAGATCAGCAAAATCGGTCAGGAACTCACGAAGACTTGTGAGGGGGCCGGCCCGGACTACCGCAGTTCCGCCCTGGCCGAGAACATCGAGGTGTTTTTTGTGGCGATTGCGGTTGCGTTAGGCATTCGCGCTTACATCGCGCAGCCTTTCAAGATTCCCACCGGGTCGATGCAGCCGACGCTGAACGGCATCATCGCGCACTCGACGCGGGACACGAACGAGAAGGCGCCGAACCCGCTGGTCCGAATGATCGAGCAGGTGCGTTTGGGGCGGTCCTGGGTGAATGTGGTGGCCAAGCAGGATGACGTGATTGTGGGGGTGGAAACCTACACGGTCCTCAAATTCTTCACGCGGACGCGGTTGGTGGGGAAACAGTCCAACTACGACATGCCCGGACCGCCGCGCCGGGTGCTGGAGGACTTCGGCATCCTGGAATGGTTGCCCGCGGCGGAACGGATGGGAGGGCGTTGGATGGTTCAGGTGCCGACCCCGGTGCGGAAGGGGCAGGTGATTGCGCGTGGGTATATCGATTCGGGTGACCAAGTGATCGTGGACAAGTTTTCCTACCACTTCCTGCCGCCGCGCCGCGGGGAGGTCTTTGTCTTTACGACGAAGGGAATCCGCGGCATTTCCATGGAGGATCCGCGGATGGGGAGCATTCACTACATCAAGAGGCTCGTCGGGTTGCCCGGGGATTCCATCGTGGTGCGGGAGCCGTCCTTGTTGGTGAATGGGGAGCCGGCCAAGGAATTCGGCCCGAAACGGGTGATGAGCTTGGAGAACGGGTATCGAGGTTACCAGGGGGTCTCCAGCACCGACCTGCGAGCCGGACAATACATGGCGATGGGAGACAACAGTTTCAACAGTTATGACAGCCGCGGCTGGGGACCGGTGCCGGAACCGAATCTGGTGGGGCGGGCCTTGGTCGTTTACTGGCCGTTCAATCGGCATTGGGGATGGATTCGATGATGCCTACGATGAACTTTCTGAGGATCGGGTGCGGTCTCCTCTGCGGACTGGTCACCGTTTCCCGGGCCGAACCGCCCGAGTGGTCCGCCACGCCGGACGCGGTCATCTCGCTGAAGACCACCGAGGGAACGATGCGCTACAATCTGGCCGAGTTCACGGTGGAACCCGGGGCACGGGTGAAGCTCCATTTGGAGAACGAGGACGGATTGCAGCACAATCTGGTGTTGATCAAGGCGGAGGGGAGCGCCGCCACCGGGCTGGCGTTTGCCCAGGAGATCTGGGCTGGAGGGGAAGCGGCCTTGGCGCGGGGCTGGATGCCGTCGGATTCGGCCAAAGTCCTGGCTGCGAGTCGGTTGCTCGATCCCAAGGGGAACGAAGACTTGTATTTTGTGGCGCCGCGGAAGGCGGCAGATTATCCGTTTGTCTGCACCGTGCCGGGTCATGCCACCATCATGAACGGGATCATGAAGGTGCGGCAGTCGAAGCCTGCCTTCAAGGATCTTCAGTATCGGCTTTACGAGGGCGAATGGACTGCCTTGCCTGATTTTGCGTCGTTGACTCCGGTGATTTCGGGGCCGGTGCCGGGAGGATTGATCACGCTCGATGTGATCGGGAAGCGCAAGCCGGACAAATTTGCCCTGGTGTTTGAGGGCACGTTCGAGGTTGCCGAAGACGATGAGTATGAGTTCTTCCTGGGGTCCGATGACGGTTCCCGTCTGATTCTGGATGGGGAAGGCGAGTTGGAGGCCAACGGGATTCATCCGTTCAAGACGGTCTCGAAGAAACTTCCCCTGACCAAGGGATTGCACAGTCTTCAGGTGCACTATTTCGAGGCGATGGGCGGTGAGGGGTTGGCCTTGGCCGCGAAGCGCAAGAAGGGCGGGCTGCTCAATTTCTCCCGGGACAATCCCGATTCGTTCGGGAAGCGGACGCCGCCGCCTCCGGTCATCGCCTTGCGACCGGTCCGGGAAGGAGAGGCGGTGATCTACCGCAATTTCATCGAGGGCAGTTCGCCGCGGGGAATCGCCGTCGGCTATCCAGGCGGGGTGAACATCTGTTGGGACGCGGATGTGTGCAACGTGGCCCTCGTCTGGCGCGGGGCCTTCATGGACGCGGGACGGCATTGGACTGGAAGGGGAGTTGGGGCGCAGCCTCCCATGGGCTTTGACGTGGCCTCCGCGGCCAAGGGATATCCGCTGCAAATTCTGACAAACCCGGAGGAGACCTGGAAGGAATTCTCGATCGGGACCATCAAGTCGGAGAAGGATGTGCCTGATCCCCAGAAAGAGATTTCGCTGAAGCTGCCCAATCCAGATTATCAGTTCCGGGGGTATCGGTTGGACGCCAAAAGGTTTCCGGAATTCCGCTATCGGTTCCGCAAACTGGAGGTGACCGACCGGTTCGAGCCGGAACTGTTTTCCGGGGGAGCCCAGGGTTTGCGCCGAGTGATCACTTTCAAAGGGGAGACCGAACCTCGTACGATGCAGCGCGTCGCCATCGTCCAGGGGGAACCGGATGCTGAGGGATATCATCCGGCTGGACCCATCGCCGTTCGGGTGGTGGGAGGCGCCGTTCAATTGAGGCCGGGGCAAGGGGGACGGGAACTCCTCGTCGCGGTCACGGCTCCGCAGGAATTGGAGGTTCATTACCGTTGGTTCTCGGTGATGGGCGGAAAAGCCCCGGGGGCACCCTAACAGTTGATGACGATGAACCGATTGCTGACCCTCTTTGCTGTTGTTTCTCTGCTCCCAGCCGGATTGTGGGCCGGGGTGCAACCTGCCGAGGAGACGGAGTATTATCCGATCACCACCTTGGTGACCCCGGCAGACACCTTGTTTGAGGTGGGGGCCGTGGAACTCTTGCCGGAGCGGAAGATCGCCGTGGCCACCCGGCGCGGAGAAATCTGGATCGGCCAGGGTGCGTATGAGGGGAACGCCCCGCAATGGAGCTTGTTTGCCCGTTATCTCCATGAGCCGCTCGGACTTTCCTGGCGGGATGGGTGGCTCTACGCGACCCAGCGTCCCGAAGTGACCCGGCTCAAGGATGAGGATGGCGATGGCGCGGCGGATCTGTTTGAGTGTGTCAGTGACGGGTGGGGAATCAAGGGGGACTATCACGAATACGCCTTCGGTTCCCGGCACGACAAGGAGGGCAACATCTGGGTGCCGCTTTGCCTGACCGGATCGTTCACAGCGGAAGCCCTCTATCGGGGATGGATTTTGCGGATCACGCCGGATGGCAAGGTCTTGCCGACGGCCTGCGGAGTGCGGTCGCCGGGCGGAATCGGGTTCGGTCCCAAGGGCGAGGTCTTTTACACCGACAACCAGGGGGCCTGGAACGGCAGCTCATCGTTGAAGCATGTGAAGATCGGCTCTTTCCAGGGAAACCCGAACGGGAACATTTTCTTTCCGTTCAGCGGCGGAGCGATCGGGAACCCTCCCCCATATCCGACCCTGACGGAGACGCGGATTGTGACCGAGAGAGAGCGCATTCCCAGTTTTGTGCCTCCGGCAGTGGTTTTGCCTCACGGAAAACTGGGGCATTCGCCGACGGGGATGGCGCTGATTGAGAACGACAAGTTCGGGCCGTTCCAGGGGCAGTTGCTCGTCGGGGAACAGACATTTTCCCAAGTCCAACGGATTTTTCTGGAGGAGGTGAATGGCGTTTGGCAGGGGGCAGCCTTCTCTTTCCTGAACGGGTTTCAGTCGGGCAACATCGCGGTGCGGCTCTCGGACGACGGGACGCTGTTCACGGGAGGCTCCGATCGCGGTTGGGGGGCGAGGGGCGGCAAGTCGGAGAGCCTGGAGCGGGTCCGTTGGACCGGCAAAGTGCCGTTTGAAGTGCTGGAGATGCGGGCCAAGCCTGCGGGCTTTCAATTGCGCCTGACCGAGCCGGTCGATCCCTCCACCGCCGGGGATTCAAGCTTCAAGTTGAACGCCTACACCTACCTCTATCGCGGGGCCTACGGCTCTCCCGAGGTGGATCCGGTCACTCCGACGGTCAAGGTCACCAAGGTCTCCGCCGATGGCTTGACCATCGATCTCGCTGTCGAGCCACTCACCAAGGGACACGTTCACGAACTCTCGGTGAGCGGTCTTCGCAATCGGGCAGGGAAAGCGATTTTGCATCCCACGGGCTACTACACGCTGAACGAGATCCCGATGGGCAACTGATTCCCGCCCGGGAAGGGAGCGGCGGGTTCAGTCACCGATTTGGACCAGGGCTCCGGGCAGATGCCGCGTTTCGGGCGGGCGCGCGGTCCGGCGCTGGTGAACCTCGTATTGGAAATCCGGGGCGTGGGCCTTGAGAAAGTTGTCGGGAAGGGCAAGGGCGGTCCCGTGCGCGGCTGACCCGGTCCGTGGAAGACGGAAATCGAATCGGACCGGGTCGAGAAAGCCGGGATCGCGGCCGTGTCGCGAACTGGAAAGACCGGTGATCTCCGGGGATTTTGGGGCGCCCGGACCAGGGGAGCATCGCTCCGGAAGCCAATTTCCGGCGATGAGGAGGCGGCCCTGACCGGTGCCGAGTTGCAGTTGGGCGTGAGGGTTTGCCAGCCAGACGAGGTTGTTCCGGCAGTCCACCGTGCCGCCACTCCCCGCCAGGCAGAAGAGAGTGGTCTGGCCCTTGCGAAAGGAGAGGACGGTATTGTGATAGAATCGTAGAGTTCCGTTGCGATAGAACTCTTCCTGACCCGAGTCCCCGCCGTAATGCACGATTTGGCTGTTGCCATCGCTGGCGGGTTCGATGAGCACATTTCCGAACACGATCGTCTCTCGATAGCGCGGTTCCCTGGAGAGTGGGGCATGATGTTCGTTGGCGTCCACCAGATCGAGCTGCCGGTTCCCGCCCTCGATCCAGTTGCAGCGCACCACCAACCCGGCGGACCGATCTTTGAGGTTGTTGCCCGGGCAACCCTTGCGCAGGGGACCGAGCCTGTTGCCCTGGAAGATCATGCCGGAGCCGCTGGTGTAGATGTTGTGTTCGTAAAGGCTGCCCGGGTTGCCGTTCCCGAAGATATGGCAACCTTCCACCAGCGTCTCCGAGCCGCCCGACATCAGGCCGTTGCCGCAATCGTGGATCACGCATCCGCGGACGGTCACCGCGAAACCCTCGGCGATGTGGATTCCCGCGGCGTGTTTCAGGTAGGGGGTCTCTCCATCCCTCCCGGTGAATCGGTTCGGGGGACGGGCCCCACGGATCTCGAGATTCTCGATGACGACGTGGCGGGGCACCACCGTCTGGTCCGCTGACTTGGCGTTGAAACTCCCGACCCGGATCACGGAGCGGGGCCCTCCTGGACAATCAAGTTCCGGGCGGGTCACCGCATCCCGACCCTCGATGACAGGCAAATCTCCCTTTTCATTGGGAATGCCGAGGACATGGACCGGGGCCGTTTCGGTTCCTTCGGCACCAATGCTCCACTTTTCCCGGTAAGCTTCGGGGCGCCAGTGAATGCGGACGGTGTCCCCCGCTTGCAAGCGTTCCCAGGGGACCTCGCCGATGGCCTCAAAGGGCTTGCTCGGGCCGACCTCGAACGTCCGGGCCGAGGCTTGCGGGGCCAAGAGGCAGAGGATGAGGAAAGCGAGACGGTCAGTCATGGTCCGGGTCAACCCAGGCCCTTGACGAAGCGCTCGATCCTGACCAGAGCTTCCTCCAGTTCTGCCCGGCCGGTGGCGTAACAGGCGCGGACACAACCCTCGCCGGAGACGCCGAAGGCGGTGCCTGGCACCACGGCGACGCTCTCTTGTTCGAGGAGTCGGAAGGCGAAATCCCGGCTGCTCAGGCCGAAGCGGCTGATGTCGGGGAACAGATAAAAGGCACCGCCCGGCGGGAAACAGGGGATGCCAATCCTGGCAAACCCTTCCAGCATCAGGTTGCGGCGGAGAGCATATTCGTGCCGCATGTTCTCGACCTCGGCGGCACCGTTGCGCAGGGCCTCGATGCCCGCTTTTTGGGCGATGATGGAGGCGCAGAGCATGGAATACTGGTGCACTTTCATCATGGCATCCGTGAGGATGTTCGGCGCGCAGGAATAGCCGAGCCGGAAGCCGGTCATGGCGTAGGCCTTGGAAAATCCGTGCAGCAGAATGGTCCGCTCCCGCATCCCCGGGAACGAGACGATGGAGGTGTGCGAGGGCACCTTGGCGGCATCGGTGTCGTCGTAGATCAACTCGCTGTAAATCTCGTCCGTGATGACGATGAGATCGTGTTCCACCGCCAGCTTGGCGATCTTTTCCAATTCATCGACCGGTTCAATGGCGCCCGTCGGGTTGGTGGGAAAGTTGAGGACGATGACCCGGGTGCGCTCGGTGATGGCGGCGGCGACATCGCTGGCGCGGAGGGCGAAGTTATCCTCCAGACGGGTATGCACCGTGACCGGTTTTCCATAGGCCATGACAATGCTCGGGCTGTAGGAGACATAACAGGGCTCGTGGTAGATGACCTCGTCGCCGGGGTTGAGGAGGGCGCGGAAGGCGAGATCGAGCGCCTCGGAAACGCCAACGGTCACGAGGATCTCGGTCTTGGGATCGTAGGACGGGCCGAAGTAGCGCTGCACATAGGTGCTGATTTCCTCGCGCAACGCCAGGAGACCCAGGTTCGAGGTGTAGGCGGTGTTGCCGGACTCCAGACAGTAAATCGCGGCCTCCCGGATGTGCCAGGGCGCGGAGAAATCGGGCTCGCCCACGCCGAGCGAGATCACGTCTTCACGGCCCTGGACGAGTTCAAAGAAATCGCGAATCCCGGACTTGGGGATCTGCTGGAGTTGGCGGGAGACTTTGGAAGCGAGATTGTTCACCGGGGCAGTTGGAGGTCAGGGGACGACGGGCAGACGGCCGGAATGGCTTTCGCCCTGGATGGTGAAACGGCTCTCCTTGTAAACCTTGAGCTGAAAATGGGTCGAGGTGGAGAGCACACCTTCCAAGGTGCTCAATTTTTCCGCGATGAATTGGGCGACCGCCCGCAGGTTCACGTCTTCCACCACAACCACCAGGTCGTAGCCCCCGCTCATCAGGTAACAACTGGTCACCTGAGAGAATTTGGAGATGCGGCGGGCGATGCGGTCGAAGCCGCCTTCCCGTTCCGGCGTGAGTTTGACCTCGATGAATGCGGTCACGCCGGTGTGACCAGCGCGCTCCGGATCGATCACGGCGTGGTAGCCGAGAATGGTGCCGTCTGCCTCCCAACCCTGAATTTTGGCGGTGATTTCGGCGGCATCCAGATGGAAAAGCTTGGCGAGTTCCTCCGGGGTGGACCGGCTGTTGCGCTGGAGTTCTTCCAAAATGGGGTCGATCATGGCCCATCTTCGCCGCTTTCGGCAAAAGCTCAACGAGGAACCGTCGAGCGCCTTTCACGGGTCGCCTGCAAGACGCGAACCAGCGCCAGGACGAGCACCAGACCGACCAGCGCCCCCACCACCGCGATCGCCCACTTCAGCGGCGTCATGTGGAAGAACCAACGGCCCAGGGGGAAGTGGCGGGACAACAGCAGATCCGACGCCTCCTCTTGGAACACGAGCTGCGACTTCGGATTTTCAAACAGTGCTTCGTATTGGCCCGCCGATGCTCCCGGCCGGAACGCGCGCGCGCCTGACTCCACCGCCCCGTCCGGATTCAATCGGATCTCGCTCAGCAGGCCTTCCCCGCCTCCTCCCGGACTGTAACGGACCAGCGCCAAACCTGCGCCATCCCGCCGCGGACGCAGCGAAACCGCTTTCTGGTGAAATTCGATCGGGTTGCCATCCGGGAGTTGATCGATGCGCCGGAATTGGCCCGGGCCGAGCGATTCATAACAGACCCACAGGTTCCCCTGGCGGCCGTTGCGCAGGGTGTTGCGGGTGATGAGAAGGTCCGGGGTGCCGTCGCCGTTCAGGTCCGGGTGGGCGGTGATGATCGTTTCGCCACGGCGCACTTCAAAGGATTCCAGGTAGTCGTGAACTGGGTCGGTGATGGGGGCCGCGGAGATCCGGGCGGCCAGGGTGGCGGCGAGAAGGAGGGCGAGGCCGGACATGGAGAGATCATTCGACGGGCATTTCCCCTTCGAGTTCGTGTTTCACGATCTTGTAGACGTAGCGGTTGCGATTCTCGACGAAACGCCAGCGTTTCCCGGACGGGGCGGAGGGATTGAAAGCCCAGCAGCTGCGGTAATAGGAGAACGTGCCGTGGACGTTGCGCAGTTTGCGGATCACGGCGGCGCCGTTGTAGCATTGGATGATGGAGGCTTCTTCGGCGGTCAGGCTGGTCTCGCAATCCGGTGGTGTGTAGGTGGCGGGCGGAGGTTCATAGCTGTCTGGATAGTTCCGCTGAATCGCCAGGAAATAGTTGCGGGTGTCAGACTCCGCAGTCGCCAACTCCTCGAGACCGGCCCGGGCGTTGGTGCGCCAGTCCCAGACTTCGGCGGTGGTCACTTTGGCCCCGCGCGCGGAGTCGATCTGGAACATTCCCCAGCCGTCCGGAGCCCCAAAGTTGGGTTCGTGGGGAACACGACCGCCCTCATTGAACTGGTTGAATACCCGTTTCCATTGGCGGCTCTCGTGCTGGGCGATGGCCCAGGCATACCAAAACCTCCCCTGGCGACTCTTGATGTATTGCACCGTGGCCTGGTCCGGCGGATTTTGGCAGAGGATCCGGAATTTCCGGCTCGATTCAAACGCCAGCTTGCCGTCCGGCAGAGTGACGCGGACCGAGAGCTGGGCATCCCCGCCGAAGTAGCGGTCATGGTAGGCGACGAAGGCCTTCCAGTCTTGATCCCCGCCCAGCTGAACCCAGCCCTCCTCGGGAAACCGGACGTGGTCCATCTCGCCGCGTCGCGGATATCGGCTCTCCAGCCGCCACTCCACCTTGGTGTCCGCCGGCAGCCCTCGCATCCGGGCCACGAGCCGCGGCATGATCGGCAAGGATCGGGAAGAGTCCGTGTAATGGGTCAGCCAAGCGGTGTCGCCATCGGCGATCAATCGGTCGTCGCCCGGAAGCGCCGGGTCGCCCCAATCGGTCACCAAGAACTCGGCACAACGGATCGCCACCGGCACGGTCGTGGCCGAGACCACCCCCGGCACCTCAGCTTCCACCGAGAGCAGGAGCGGAGATTCCCCCGTTGATCGCTCAGGCGCGACCCGGAGGGAAATGGTGCCGCGGCGGGAACCGAGACCGAGCAGCGAGGCCGTCTGCCATTTTCCCGTGGCAATCGGTTTTCCGCCGGAGGTCGTGATCCGCAGCGGAAGCGTTTCCGGCGGAACCTCCCGGTTGTCCATCGTTGCGACCAGTCGAATCCGGACCTTGTCCCAGACGTTGCGGTCGTTTGGATGGAGAGCGACCTCGAGGGCGGGGGCGACGCTGGTGCCGGGAAAGAGGATCGGCTCGGGCTTGGAACATTGGAGGCTCGCGCTGAGGGTGGTGTCCGCAGGTTGCGCCGATCCGCAGGTCAGGCACAGGGCGAGGCAACCGAGGGTTCTGAGGAAAGCAGCCAAAGTCACGCCGAGCCCCATTGTGACCTTGTCAGCGCGTCAAGTCAAACACTCGGCGGGGGCGCAGCAGCGCGGCTCCCCACCAGAGGATCATTCCCACCAGCACCCCGAGAACAATCCTCGGACCGATCGGCGAGCCGGCTCCGTTCCGGGGCGGCTCCGCCGGGGGCACACGCTCCGGCGTCGGGGCGGGAGCTGGATCGGGAGGGGAGAGGACCGGAGATGCCGCGGTTCCGTCCGCGTGTTCCATCCCGAGCATCAGAGGGAACCGGGAAAACCGATTTCCTCGGGCCCGAACCCAGCAGCGATATTCACCGGCCTTGAGCTCGAATGGAACCGTTTTCCAGGTGCCCTGGGAATCGAGTTGCCCGATGCGCTGGATCAACGGGCGCTGTTCGCGGTCGCTGACCCCCAATTCCAACCCTTCCCGGAAAACGCCGCCACCTCGAGGGACACGGACGGCGATCTGGTAGGTGGACGATTGCGCCAGATGGAAGACAAACCAATCCTGATCGGCTTGTGGATAGAGGAAAAACCGGTTCCCCTCGCCGCTCAACTGGGTGGCGTCTTTGAATTCATCGTTGGGCTCGCCTCCATCAAATTCCGGCTCAGTCTCCGCCCAAATCTTGGCCATCAGTGGGCCGGAATCCGGGCCCGTGGAGATGAAGGCTTCCGGAGCGGCTCCGTCTGCCTTGGTTCGGACCCAGACCGGGCTCCCGGTTTCCCCTCGGGCAGTGCGGATCCGGAGAGTTCCGGTGAAACCCGCATCCGCCGGTTCCGCGAAGAACCAAACGATGCCGCGTTCCAGGTTGGGGGGCACGCAGATCCAGTGGGATTTGTCGCCACTCCGAAGGGGGACTTGTTGGGGGGCACCGGGGGTGAGCAAAGCGGCGGTGCCTTGCTGGCCCCAAACCGGGGAGGGCGCTGCGATGAGGAGGAGAACAGCCGCCAGCCCCTGAAGGAACCCCGCAGCGAGGTCGCCGACACCAGGGAAGGAAAAGGCCCGATCACGAATGATCGGGCCTTGAACCATGAAAACAAACAAACAACTACAGTTTGTCCTAAGGACGGAATGTATCGAAATGTGAGTGAGCTGCAAGCGAAAAAATCAAAATTCCGCTACAAACTTTTGTTCAAACGGAGGGGGGCGCTGCGGCTCAATCGACGTCCAGAGCCGTGGCCGTCACGCCTTCGTTCCCGGTGACTCCCAGAAGTTTGCAGACGGTCGGGTAGAGTTGGGCGGCGAACACCTGCCCGAGATCGGCCGCCCGCCCGCCGCCTCCGAGTTCGAAGAAAAAAGCTTGGCCCTTCATCCGGGACGATTCCTTCGCCGGGTAGCCGCCGAATGAGAATGGGCCTCCGGTTTCGGAAGGGCTGTAGACAGGCTCGGATCCTTTCGCTTCGGAAAAGGCGTAACCGCTCTTGAGAATCAGGAGGCGGTCGCCCAGAAAGGGCCCGCCGCTCCCCAGCTCCAGATTGGATGGGTATTCCCCGCGCGGATATGACCTCCAATAAATCCGGGCCCGCAACTCCTCGTCGTATTTCTTCGTGTAGGCATCGAGCGTGGTGCCCGCGGGAGGTTCCTTGAACCAGATGTTCGCGACCCCGGCGTCCACGGTGTATTCGACATGCTCCGCCAAGGGGCCCATGAGGTCGGTGAAATTGATGACCTTCTCGGCGTCCGCCCGGCCATGATCGGTGGAGAGAACCACGTAGAGCTTGTCGCCAGGATTGCTAAGGGTGGGCCAGGCATCGCGGAGCTTGTCAAAGAACGTTTTTAGGTCCGAGTCCAGCTTGGTGACGGCCTCAAAGGTCTTTGCCTCACGGCTGCCGTTTTCCATGGCGGCTTTTTCAAGACCGTGCAGGGAGGCCATCGCCAGGGCGATCTTGGCCGGCCCCTTGAACGAGGACCAAGCCTCCAGCAGTGCGCTCAGCCGGACATCATCCGTCTTGCCATCGTCAAAAGATTTGAGGAACACATCCGCGGAGGCATCGCCTGGCTGCTCCTGGGAGAGGGGCCAATCGTGGACCAGAACCGTCAATCCCTGTTTTTTCGCGGTGGTCCAGATCGGTTCCGCTTTGAGCAGGCTCAGCTTGGTGGGCCGATCCAGAATCTCCTTGGTTTCGGGGTCGCGCATCTTGTTCCCGGAAATGCCATGGGACGACACCGGCATGCCGGTGGCCTGTGTGATGAGGCAGGGGTAATGGAGCGTGGGAAAGACGGGCATCAGGGAGGAGGTGGTGCCTCCCTGGCTGGCCATTTCCTTGAGGAAGGGGGCCTCGGCCTTTTCCATGTAGTCTCCCCGGAAACTTGCGATGCTGATCCAGAGCACCCGGTTTCGCGGGCCACTGGAATCGCTGGCGGCAACGGGAGCTTGCGCCATCGCCGGCGCCGGGGAGTTCGGGCGCTGCTTGCGATTGTTCTTGCGCTCATTTCTTTTTCCGTTTCCCGGCTGCGCCATTGCCGCGGCCACGGCTTCGGCCATTTCAGGGGAGACACCGGCGGTCGAAATCGGCTTGTCCTCTTCCTCTTCTTCCATGCCCTCCTCTTCCACCGAGGCAACTTCCATCGGTTCGGGGTTGCGGAGCTGGGACAAATCGTAGGCGGACAGGTCGCCCTGCATCGGTTCGCGGTCGAAGTAGACGCTCTCGCTCCCGGACCAAGTCAACATCAGGGCGAGCCCGGACACGATGGTTGCGATGAGGGCAATGGCGGAGCCTATGGCGTTCATGTGGCGCAAGGCTAGCATGGACGGGCCAGCCGGGCAAGGTTGGAAGCTTTCGATGCGCGCATTCAGCGTTGCGGACCGGGGCGAACCGGGCGAGGATCAGCCGTCGATGGTTTGCCTCCCCATGCGTTTTGCGATTTTCAGTCTCTTGACCTTGCCCTTGGTCTGCGCCGGGCAAACGTTTCCACCGGATCAAGTGGAGTTCTTTGAGCGTTCCGTCCGGCCCCTCTTGGCGGAGCGTTGCGTGGAGTGCCACGGCAAGGTGCGTGCGGAGGCCGGGTTGAGGCTCGACACCCGAGCCTCCGTGTTGCAGGGCGGGGAGAAGGGAATCGTGGTGGATCTCAAGAACCCGTCGGCCAGCCGCCTTTTGCTTGCGGTTCGTCAGGCTGGAGCGTCCCAGGGGATTCGTGACATGCCCAAAAAGGGACCCAAGCTGGGCGAAGATGAGATTGCTTCCCTCCAGCGCTGGATTGAGCTCGGGCTTCCGTGGCCGTCCAGTTCAGGGCCGGTCCTCTCCAGCAAGGATCCCCGCAATCACTGGTCTCTCAAGCCGCTGCGCGTGGCCGAGGCGGTTCCCGAGGGAGTTCATCCCATCGATTTTTTTGTGCAGGCCAATCTCCGCAAGAAGGGGTTGACCCAGGCCCCCAAGGCAGATCCGATCACGCTCGTCAGGCGGCTTCACTTTGTTCTCACCGGGTTGCCTCCCTCCAAGCAAGAGTTGGACGCATGGTCCCAGGAGCCGGCGGATCGGCTGATCGATCATCTTCTAAAGTCCCCCCATTACGGAGAGCGCTGGGCCCGGCACTGGATGGATGTGGCCCGCTACTCCGATGTCCGGGGATACACCGCCGGGGGCAGGGAACGCCGTTTTGTCTACGCGTTCGTCTATCGCGACTGGCTGATCCGTGCCTTCAATGCCGATCTTCCCTACGATCAGTTCGTCCGGCTTCAGTTGGCGGCGGAGCAGATCACCGCAGAGAACAACCGGGCGGACCTCGGCGCCATGGGATTCCTGACGCTGACCAATGATGCCACGAGTCGCCAGATCCTGATCGACGACCAGATCGACGTCACCTTCCGTGGGTTGATGGGGCTGACGGTGAGTTGTGCCCGCTGCCATGATCACAAGTTCGATCCCATCCCCACCAAGGATTATTACAGCATCTACGGGATCTTCGACAATTCCGTGGCCCCGGCCTCTCTCCCCTTGATTCGGACCCCGCCCGATACTCCGGAGCATCGCAACTACCAGGAGGCTCTGGCGAAGCTCGAAACATCGATCTCCGAGTTTCTCCAGCCACGGTTTGCCAAGCTGTCGGTGCAATTTCCCGACTTGGCGAAACGGCCCGCGCAGCTGGAGGCCAAGTTGGAGCGGGATGACCAAGTGAAGCTCCGGGATTTGCGTTCCAAGCGGGACAAGTTCATCGCGGATTCTCCGCAATCACCGGACCGGGCCCTGATTCTGGAGGATCGCCCCAAATCGGTGACCGCCCAGGTGCTCGTGCGCGGCAATCCGGGCAATCGCGGCGAGGCGGTCAAGCCGCATTTCCTCACTGCGGTGGTCGGCGATGAGGCACCGGTCTTCACCAAGGGCAGCGGTCGGTTGGAGTTGGCCAATGCGATCGTCGACACCAAGAATCCGCTGACCGCGCGGGTCATGGTGAACCGGGTCTGGATGCATCATTTCGGTCAGGGCTTGGTGCGAACGCCGAGCGATTTTGGGATTCAGGGACAGCTGCCGGATCAGCCCGAACTGCTCGACTGGATGGCGGATTGGTTCATGCGCAACGGATGGTCCCTGAAAAAGCTCCACCGGTTGATCCTCACCTCGGCGACGTGGCAGCAGGGGAGCGTTCATCCCAAGCAGGCAAGTCAGGAACTGGTCGATTCCGAGAACCGGCTGATCTGGCGCAACAACATCCGGCGCGTCGATTTTGAAAGCATGCGGGATTCGCTGCTGGCGGCCAGCGGGCAATTCGACTCCCGGTTGTTTGGGCGCTCGGTCGAGATTCACGAGGCCCCGTTCCCGCCGCGCCGCACGCTTTACGCCTACATCGATCGGCAGAACCTGCCCCAGGTGTTCACCACGTTCGACTTCGCCAGTCCGCTGGCCCACGTTGCGCAACGGAGCTACACCACGGTCGCGACCCAGGCCCTCTTCACCCTGAACAGTCCGTTTTTGCTCGATCAAGCGAAACGGATCGCGGCGTTGCCAGGCATCGCTGGGGCTCCCGCGCCAGCTGCGGTCACCGGTTTGTATCACCGGATCTTTGCAAGGGATCCCTCTCCCGGCGAAGTGAAGTTGGGGACGACCTTCCTGGAGAAACAGACCGCGATGAACCTGGAGGCCCGGCGGCAAGGATTGTCCGGCTGGACTTACGGATTCATGCTCCGTGATCCGGGCTCCGGGGCGGATCAATTTCACCCGTTTCCCGAGTGGGTGAAGGAACGATGGCAGGTGGAGAAGACCTATCCCGCATCCGTGCCCAAGACCTATGCCTCACTCCACCGGATGGGTGGGCACCCGGGAAACCGCGAGGTTGCCGTGGTGGCCCGGTGGACGGCACCGGCAGCCTTGGCGATCCAGTTGGGCGGCACGTTGCGGAAGGCGGAAGCGAAGGGCGATGGGGTGCGGCTCCGCCTTGTGAAGAACGGCGGCGCGGTCCTCGCGGAAATCATCTGTCCGCCCGGTCAAACCGTGCCCACCAAGCTCGGGCCGATCGAGGTGGCGAAGGGCGACACGATCG
Source organism: Verrucomicrobiota bacterium (assembly GCA_003402735.1). Classification (GTDB taxonomy): domain Bacteria; phylum Verrucomicrobiota; class Verrucomicrobiia; order Verrucomicrobiales; family DEV007; genus V1-115. The sequence continues at coordinate 25,679 of QQNE01000023.1, read as the reverse complement.
ATTTCCGGGTCGACTGTCTGGAAAGGACGGACTTCGACTCGTTCGCGTGGAACCCGGTCATCCAAACCGCAACGGAATCGGGGCAGGTGTGGGACTATGGCCGGGACTTCAGTGGGCCGGCCGAGTTGGCGACTCCGCTGGAGGTTTACGCCCAGGCGCTCGTCTCCACGAACGAGTTTTCCTTTGTGGACTGAGTCTCAGGCTTCCGGAAGGAGGCGGACCACGACATGGGGGCGGTCGAGGAATTGGAGGCGCGCCGTCTCACGGAGCTGATCGATCTGCAACGCATCCATGCGGGCCGGTTTTTGTTTGGAGTGATCCCAGCCGAAACCCAGGAGTTCGTCGAGGCAGTGGGTGTCGGCTTGGGCGGAGGTGCTTTGGAGATTCGTTTTGTGGGAGCCGTGCCAGGAGCGCTTGGCGCGGATGAACTCCGCCTCCTCCAAGCCGTTGCGGGCCAGGAAATCAATCTCGATGGCGAGGGCTTCCTCCACTTCATTGGCCTTCTCAGCGGACGTGGCCGCGTAAAAGTAAAAGCAGCCGCCGGCTGTGCCCAAGATGCGGCTGGCCCCGACGCTGTAGGCCGCACCGAGGTCTTCGCGGATGCGGTTGAAGAAGCGGGAACTCATGTCGCTGCAGGCATCGGAGAGAAGCTCGAGTTCCAGGGAATGGGGGTCTCGGAGACCTTGGATGGGGAACCCGAAGAGGACCACCGCCTGTTCCTTGGGGTAGGTTCGTTCGACGCGAATCGGATCGCGGAGCGCTTGGGCCCGCTCGGGGTTGGTGAGCAAACGCTCCCCGTGCGGCAGGGGGGCAAACAGGCGCTCCGCCTGTTCCACGACCGCTTCGGGGAGGATATCTCCGTAGACGGCGAGAACCGTGTTCGCGGCGGTCACGCAAGTCTGGTGCAGACTGAGGAGGTGTTCCCGGGCGAGAGTGGTCACGCTCTCTTCGGTGCCGACCGTGGGAAACTGATACGGATGATTGGCAAAGAGGGCCTTGCGCAAGAGGTTGATGGCGAGCATCAAAGGCCGATCCCGACTCGAGCGGATGGAAGCGAGCTGGGCCTGTTTCTCCTTCTCGAGAACTTGGGGCAGGAAAGCCGGGATGGTCAGACCGGAGGCCACGGTCTGGAGCGCCAATTCCCATTCGGGGGCCATGATATCCGCCAGGAGACCGAAGCTGTTGCCGCCCGAATAGCTTTCGAAACTGCCTCCCGCCGACTCGATCCGTTCATTGATTTCGGCGGCGGACATCTCCGTGGTGTCCTTGGTGAGGATCTCTGAGAAGAGTCGGGTGACCCCGGCGGCGCCGGAAGGTTCCACCAACGATCCGCCGCAAAGGGCGGTGCGGACCGAGACGAGCGGAAGGCGGTCATCCTGTTTCAGGAGCAAGGTCAGCCCGTTGCTCAGGGTCCGCTTTTCGGTCTCGCGGGAAGAGGCCGAGGGAACGTAGATGGAGGGGCCTCCTTCAGTCGCCTTCGGCGTGAGGGCGACGATGGTGCCGTGAGCCGGATCCAGGAAGGTCCGGGCAGCATGGTGCAACTGTTCGAGTGTCGTGTCCTGGATGCCACGGATGAAGACCCGGGCGAACTCGGGGCTGCCCGTCAGCATCCAACTCGAACCGATGTTGGAAGCCACGCCGGAGGTGGTGGTCAAGGAATTCAGTGCTTCCGAGAGCTCGGAATTCAGGGCCTTGCATCGCTCCTCTTCGGTGACGCCGTTCTCGCGAAGCCGCTCAATCTCCTCGAGAATCGCTTCCTGGGCGGCCTCGGTTTTGTCGGGATCGACTTCCGCGCCGACGATGAAAAGCCCGAGGTCGCCCATCGCGTAGTAGTAGGCGCTGATCGCCTGAACCAGGTGACGTTCTTCGCGGAGCTTCTGGTAAAGCCGGGAACTCGCGCCGGAGCCGAGAATGGAGGCGACCAACTGCAGGGCGCCCGCGTTGGGATCCGTGACGTGGGGTGCGTGCCAGGCGAGTTGGAGCTGGGTCTGTTGGGTGCTGCCTTCCTGAAACACCTTGCGCTGGCCTTGTTGCCGCGGTTCGATCGGCAGAATCACCGGGCTGCGCGGGGCCCGGGGGACCGCCCCGAAAAGTGACTCGATCCGCAGGGCCAAGTCCTGCTCCTCGAAGGCACCGACGGCGACCAGGAACATGTTGTTGGGCACGTAATGGCGCCGGTAAAACGCCTTGAGATCGGCATGCGAGAGTTGATCGAAGACCTGGCGATGACCGATGACCGGCTGTCGGCATGGATGCTTCTGGAACGCGGTGGCAAAGAGGAGCTTGCTGACCACCCGGCCCGGAGAATCGTCTCCCATGGCCATTTCCTTGCGGATCACCTCCAGTTCCTTGTGGAACTCGTCTTCCGGCAGGGTGGAGTGCAGCGTCATGTCCGCGAGGATGTCGAGGCAATCAGCCGTCGACTCCGGGGGCGTGTCGATCCAGTAAACCGTGCGATCGAAAGATGTGTAGGCATTGATGTAGGCGCCGGCCGCCTGGACATCCTCGGAGACCTGGCGCGGGCCGCGGCGTTCGGTCCCGTTGAAAAGCATGTGCTCCAGAAGATGGGACAACCCGGCTCCGAGCCATTGCTCCTCGTGGATGCTTCCCGTGCGGACCCAGACTTGGAGGCTGACGACGGGCGCCGCCGGGTCCGGTTTTAGCAGGGCCTGGAAACCGTTTTCCAAGCTCAGGATCCGCGGCTGTTGCGCGGGGAGATTGATGGAGTGGATCACTGGGAAAGGGGATGAGCAGACGGGGGGGCGAACCGCCGGGACGAGCCGATGTGGTCCGGGGCGGATAACGCTCAGCAATTTCGGGCCACGTTGTTCCCGGGGTCACAACGGAACGGTTGCACGAACGCCTCGTTGAAATCGAAGATGTCGTTGAAGTCTTCCCGCTGGTCGGTCTCTGATTTGCCGAAGATGCCGGTGTCGATGAGGCTGAAGACCATGTCTCCGATGTCGCCACAACTGGTGATGCCCCAGGTATCCAGCACCGCGGGAACCATCGGGCCAAACTGTTCCAAGGCGTGGTCCCTGAACCCCAGAAGCAGTTCGCGCCCGCTGACGTGGCTGTTGCTCCGGCTCGGTTTGGATCGACCCAGCTTTTCCACGGTCAGATCGAGGACCTCGCGCAGAAAGAGATACGCATCCCGGTGAAACCGCCGATCCGTCAGGAGGATCCTGTCCACTGCATCTTCGAGGCCAATCTTTTCTTGCATGGGATTGCCCAGGAGAGAAACGGGCGGAGCCTAAGGTATGCGGAACGCGGCGAAGCGCAACCGGCTTGTGGTTCTGTCGGGCTCCGGTCCTCCGATCACGGACTGAGTTCCCGTTCCATGGCGTCGAGATACGAGGTGATCGGATCCTGCCGACGGCGGCTTTCCAGCCGTTTTAACGTCGTCAGGGCTTCCGCATAGCCATTGAACTCGCTGGACGGCTCCCGGACCTGGGTGGTGACATACCAGTTCATGTAGTCGTTCACGCCTCCCATCAACAGGCTGATCTCCTCACGGCGTTTCCGCAGGGCATCGAGTTCCTCGGTCACCCCGTCGGTCTCCCCCGCCACCAGACGCGAAACGGTTCGGCCGTAGGCGCTGAGGATCGGGCGGTAAAGGGGAAAACATCGCGCGGAGAGTTTGTTGAGACGGTCCTCGCACTGTTGCAACGCCAGCGGTGCCCGCGGATCCTGCACAAACTGGGCGAAGTCCCCTAGCGAGCCGCTGGAAAATGTGGCTTTGTCTGCCCCCTGGTCATGCTCCGGGACGCGCCGTGCCAGTTTGCGGAGCCGCCCGGTCCCCGAGGTTCGCGGAGTGGTCGTCTTCTTGGCCAATTTGGCCGCGCTGGCCACCGCTTCGTCCGTGATGCCCGTCAAATCGATGAGCAGTGATTGCTCCAAAAGTTTCTCTGTTTCCAGGGCCGACAACAGTTCGTACGCGGACCGCTCGCTCATCGAGGCGAGCTGGAGTGTCCACCACTTGGCGAGCGCCTCGGGCGTTTGGTCGAGGGCCGGAAAATGCGTCCTCAGCAGATCCTCAATCGGTGCCTTGGCGTAGGCCAAATCCTCCAACAAGGCTTGGAACCGGGCGGGGCCGCTGGCTTGGTCCAGAAGCGCCTGCACCAAAGCCGCCGCGCAGGCCCGGTAAATGCCGCGCGAAACGCTGTCTGAATAGTCCCCGGTCGAAGTCGTGATGACCTCCGCCACCGGCGGGATCTGGTGGGCATCCATCAACGCCGTGAACACGTCCGAGGGACGCCCCGCCCGGCGATATTCCACCAACTCGGTGACGCCCGCCAAAATCCAGCCGGGCAAGCGGTCGGGGTTCGCGTCCGGCCGGTTGGTCGCGAGCATTCTCTCGATGAGCAGGAGCCGGATGAATTCCTGTTGGAACTCGGGCAGCTTGAAATCCTCATCGATCAGGAGGTAAAGCTGGAGGCGGTAGCCGTTGGGTTCGAGGGGCAAGACCTGGGCCGAGGCGCGGCGCTGCACGACTTGCGGACTGTCCGAGACCGTGAGTTCAATGACGCAGGGGTGAAGCCATTGGGTTTTGCCCTGGCCCGTCACGCTGACCACGTCCCGGCTCAGGGCCTCGCACCGGGTCAGGAATTCCCCCCGGTGGACTGGGGTGCCCCCGTAAATGGTGAACTGACCGGACGGGCTGATGGCGCTGGGAATGGTCGCCGGGACCACTTTGGCCGTTTGTGAAGCCGGGGATTGGGACTGAGCCAAGGCCCAGCCCGTGCTGCAAATCACGGCCGCGAGCGACAGCAGGAAGGGAACCATGAGGTCAGTTTACCGCGAAGCCGGTCGGTGAATCTAGGTCCAAATTTGGGTGGGCGGAGCCCGAACGCCGCGTCACGGTTGCACGTGGACGATCAGCTTGCCCTCCTCGATTCGCAACCGGTCCACCGTGACATCCTGAAGCGCGCCGATTTCGCGGGCGCAGGTCTCGCTCAGCCTGAAGAAGGGAGACATCACCGGCTGGAGACTGGCGCCTTTGGTCTTGATGGCTCCGATTCCGCTCTCCTGGCAGACGAACTTTTGATTCGCCGGATCTCCTTCGAACGCCCAGGAAGTGAAGATGACGAGGGGTTGGCCAAAAACGGAACGGACCACGTAAAGATTTGCTGAATCTGCCTGCAGATCACAAAAGACTCCCTCGATCTCCGTGGCGGAGGCCAGCGGTCCGCTTTGGTTCTTCTTGAGCCGCTGGTTCAGGTAGATGTTGATCTCTTCCTCGGTGAAGGTCAGGGTCGATTCCTTCTTGTCGATGTAGGCTCCGGAAATGGCATCGTCGATGCGGCGCAGTAGGTTTTGCGGGGCGGTTTTGCCCGGGGCGGGCGGATAGCCCGAGATGGCGGTCAGGTCCGGCGGAATGAAACAGACCACCACGCCTGCCAGAAGCGCGATCGCGAAGAGGAACAACAGAACCGCGCCGAATCCCAGGCCCGGGGCATCGGACGCCGGTGGCTGGTAACCGCTCGGGACCCCCTTTTTCGGCTTCGGTTTGGCGCCGAAAAACACCTTTTCGGGCGCAGCCTTGACCGGAGCGGCGCCTGGGCTCCGACCACCGATGCCGGCCGCCTTTTTCTTGACGACCTTCTTATTGACGACGCGCTTCTGGTACATCTGCTGCAGAAAGAAACCCGGTCTTCAGGAAGATTCAAGCTTTGGCGCCATCGCTTTTGGGTGCCGGGGCCGAAGGGGCGGCGGCGGGTGCGGCTGGCTTGGCCTCTGTCGACGACGAGCCCCCGGCTCCGGATGACTTGGCCCCTTCCTCAGCTTTTTTTGCTCCGGCCTTGTAGGATTCGCTGCGGTAATCGGTTTCATAAAAACCGCTGCCTTTGAAAATCACGCCGGCCCCGGTCCCGAGCAGGCGACGCACGGTCCCGGCGCATTGTTCCTGGGGGCAATCGGTGAGCTTGGCGTCCTTCATCGATTGGAACACCTCGAAGTGGTGTCCGCAAGTCTCGCATTCGTACTCGTAGGTGGGCATGAGGGTGAACGAAAGACGCAGTTTCGCTTGGAACCCGTTGTCGCGCAACTTGGTTTCGAGCTGGGCCGGATCCAGCCGCATTTCGGGTTGTCGCCCCGAAAATTTTGAGCATAGTGCGCGGGTGCCGGTGTGAGGACCACCGGATCCTCCAATTTTTTTCTCATGATTGAACCTCGCAACCTTGCCGTTTTCCTGGCTCGCGCCATCCGCCGCGCCGGGTTTGTCGCTGTGGCAGCCCTGGCATTTTCCGGAACCGGCTGTGGCAATCCTTCCGGTCAGGGAACGGCTTACGTTCCGTATTCGGTGGCTTCCCCGGCCAGTCTGGGCGCCAGAAAGACGGAGGACAGTCCGATTGAAGACAATGTCAGCTATTGGGAGGGTGACAGTGTTTCGGGACCTCCTCGCATCGTGATCGATGTTTCCGATCAGCGGGCCTATTTTTACAAGGGAAGTCAGTTGGTGGGGGTTTCCAAGGTTTCGAGCGGGCGCGATGGATTTGATACGCCCCAGGGCGATTTTAAAATCATTCAGAAAAACAAGGACCATCGCTCCAACCTCTACGGCAATTATCTCTGGCCCAACGGTGAGATCGCCAAAAAGGATATCGATATCACCAAGGACAAGAAACCGCCGGGAGCCCGCTTTGAGGGTTCGTCGATGCCGTATTTCATGAGGTTTGCTGGTGGGGTGGGGATGCACGGTGGCTATTTGCCAGGCTTTGCGGCCTCTCATGGGTGTGTGCGCATGCCGACTCACATGGCCTCGACGTTCTTTCGCAATGTCGAGCCCGGGACCCCGGTCACGGTGCGCCCATGAATCTCTCGTTTCCCTCCCCGGCAGCAGGGCTGGAAGTCGAGCCGGTCTTCATCGATGCCGTGCGGCGTGAGGGAGCGCCGCCGTTCCGGCTGATCGATTGCCGGGAAGAGGATGAGCACGCTCACTGCCACATCGAAGGCGATGTGTTGGTGCCGCTGAGCCGGTTTGTCGCGGAGATCGCCGCGGCCCTCCCCGGGGCGGAAGTCCCGGTGGTGATCTACTGCCACCACGGCATGCGTTCTGCCCAGGCGGCCGGGTTTCTGCGCTCGAAAGGGCATGCCCTCACCTTCAGCCTCCGCGGAGGCATTGAGGCTTGGTCCCTCGAAGTGGACCCCAGTGTGGCGCGCTACTGAGCCGGGTTTTCGCTTTTGCGATTCCCTGACCGGGGGAGACTGTGCTACAAATCGCCAAGTTTCGATGCAACCCATGAATTCCCCCGTTTCCCGTCGCCGTTTTCTGCGTCAAGCCATGGCCGCGTCCGGCGCGCTTTCGTTGCCAGGCGCGCTCACGGCCGCCTCCAAGCCACCGGTCAGCGAAAGTTTGGTGACCACGCTTTTCGGCTCCCTCACCGAGGAACAGCGGAAGGATCTCTGTTTTCCGTTCGATCATCCGCTGCGGCGCAAGGTCGATAACAACTGGCACGTCACCGAGCCGATCATTCGCGATTTCCTCACCGCTGATCAGCAGCAGATGGTCCGGGAGATTTTCCTCAACCTGCACAGTGAAAGCTACCGGAACGAGGTCATGAAACAGGTCGTCCACGACAACGGTGCGGGCGGGTTCGGAGACAGTTCGATCGCCCTCTTCGGAGAACCCGGCACCGGAAAATTTGAGTTCGTTCTCACCTCCCGTCACGTGACGCGTCGGTGTGATGGGGACAGCGTGGCCGGCAAAGCCTTCGGCGGGCCGATTTTTTACGGGCACGCGGCGCAGGGCTTCAATGAGAAGCCGGATCATCCGGGGAATGTCTACTGGTTTCAGGCAAAGCGCGCCAACGAGGTGTTTGCCATGTTGGACGGGAAGCAACGGGAAAAGGCGCTCGTCTTGCAGCCGCGCCCCGAGAGAGGAAATGCCACGGTGCAACTGCGCCGGGATGGGGTGGGGCTGGAAGGGATCCCGGTGGCCGATCTCGCCTCAGATCAAAAAGCCCACGTCCTCAAGGTGCTCGAAGACCTCTTGATGCCGTTCCGGCCGGAAGACGTGGCGGAATCGATGGCCCTGATTCAGAAGGTGGGCCTCGAGAAGCATTCCCTGGCCTTTTACAAGGGCCACGACATCGGTGAGGACGGCGTCTGGGACACCTGGCAGTTGGAGGGACCCGGTCTGGTATGGCACTTCCGTGGGAAGCCCCATGTCCATACCTGGGTCCACATCGCCGATCCCGACGTGCCTGACGAGGCTGCCTAATCAGGGAAGTTCAGCCGCTTTGAGGTCGCGGTAGTCGATCGCCATCTCCTTGTTGCCATGCAACTGGATGCCGATCGGGCCTTCCGGGATCCCGGTTTCCGAGGTGTAATCGAGAACCTGCTGGCCGTTGAGCCAGACTTGGTAGCGCAGACCGCGTGCCTCGATTTTCATCGAGTTCCAATCGTTCTGCTTCAAAAGGGCGGCCACCCCCTTGGCCTCCACCGGATATTTGCCGACGTAGGGGGAACCGGTCATGTCGCGTTTCAGTGAGCCGGAGATGCCGATCTGGATCTGGTCATTGTTGCGGATGTGAATCCCGCTGTCCACGATCCCGGCACCGAACTTGAAATCGAACGCAATGACGAAGTTGCGGTAGGATTTCTCGGTCCAGAGGATGGATCCTTTCAGGGTGGGGTCGCTCTGCAGCTTGAGGACGCCGGCCGCGGCCTTGTACCAGCCTTTCTCGGCGTTTCCGTCAGGGACCTTCCAACCGCTCAGGTCGGTCCCGTTGAAGATCGGTTGAAGCTTGACTTCATCCGCGCGCGTGACGGCGAGCGCGGCCAGGAGGAAAAGAGGGACAAATCGCATCCCATCATTCTCACGACAGAAGCGGGAACTTGGCAAGACAAACCATTGCAAGACAAATTCCTCGTGCCCGACGCGTGTAGGGTGCGACCCAATCCGAGATGAACCCACAACCTGAATCGGCTGCCGCCGCCACCACCCGCCGCAACTTTGCTCGAGCCGCAGCCGGAGCGACCGCTCTGGCCGTCACGCCTGGTCGAGGCCAGGAGTCTCCGTCCAACCGGCTTCGGGTCGGGATCATGGGGCTGGGCCGCGGCAAAGCCCACATCACCGGATGGCTCGGCGTCCCGGGAGTGGAAATCGCCTACCTGTGCGACGTCGATTCCGCCCGTGCGGACGAGGCGGCGCGGGTGGTGCAGCGGGGAGGGCAGGAGCGGCCCGCGAAATTTGTGAAGGATTTTCGGGAGATGCTCGGGGATGCCGAGGTCGACGTGATCTCGATCGCCGCGCCGAATTACTGGCACGCCCCGGCCACGATCCTGGCCTGCGAGGCCGGCAAGCATGTCTACGTGGAAAAGCCCGCGAGCCACAACGGCCGGGAAGGAGAATTGATGGTGGCCGCCGCCCGCAAGCATGATCGGAAGGTTCAGATGGGCAACCAGCGCCGGAGTTTTCCCACCATCATCGAGGGCATTCAACGGCTTCATGAGGGGGCCATCGGCACCGTGCGCTCGGGCCGCAGTTCCTATTTTTCCGGCCGCAAATCGATCGGGATTGGCAAGCCGGCTCCGGTCCCGGCGGACCTCGATTATCTTCTCTGGCAAGGACCGGTTCCCGATTACCCTTACAAGGACAACCTGGTGCATTACAACTGGCATTGGCACTGGCATTTCGGGGGCGGTGAACTCGCCAACAACGGCATCCACAGCCTCGACATCGTGCGGTGGGGGTTGAAGGGGGGCGTTCCCCGGAAGGTGACCTACCTGGGCGGGCGCTACCATTTCGATGACGATCAGGAAACGCCCGACACCGGGGTCGCCATTTTTGATCTCGGTGAGACCGGCGTGCATTGGGAACAGAGCTCTTGCCATCCGCGCAAACCCGAGACACCGGCGTTCGCCAGCTTTGCCGGGGACGGTGGCGCCATGCACTTCGCCAGCAGCGGTTACACAATCTACGACCTTTCCGGCAAACAGATCGAGACCAAAACCGGACCGGGATCGGATGTGATTCACTTTCAGAATCTCGCCGACGCCATCCGCAACAACGTGGCGCTGAATTCCGAGATCGAGGAGGGCCAGAAATCAACCCTCTGGTGTCACCTCGGGAACATCGCCTACCGCAGTGGGTTGATCCTCGACATCGACCCGGCCACGGGACGTCCCCGGCAGGAAGAGGCGTTGAAGTTTTGGGGAAGGGAATACCGCCCGGGGTGGGAGCCGAAAGTTTGAGGCGGAATGCCGCTTGCCGGGAGCGTGCCCTGGTTGTTAGGGGAAGAGAACGACATGGAATTATCGATTTTTGCGGACAAAGTGGAGATGGGACGGGCTGCGGCCAAGGCCGGAGCGCAACTCATCCGCCAAGCCATCGCGGAACGCCGCCGCGCCACCATCATTGTGGCGACCGGTGCGTCCCAGTTTGAAATGCTCGACGCCCTGGTGGCGGAGGAGGGGATCGACTGGAGCAAGGTCACCGGATTTCACCTGGATGAATACGTCGGGCTGCCGATTTCCCATCCCGCCTCCTTCCGGCAGTATCTCTGGAAACGATTCGTGAGCCGGCTGCCCTTGCCGCTCCGCCATTTCCATTTTCTCAACGGGGAGCGAGAGGTCGCCTCCGAGTGCGCCCGCGTTGGGGAATCGCTCTCGGCCCGGACGGTCGATGTCGCCTTCGTCGGCATTGGCGAAAACGCGCACCTCGCCTTCAACGATCCTCCGGCGAATTTCGACACCCGGACGCCTTACCTGGTCGTCGATCTGGACGAGGCTTGCCGTCGGCAACAGTTGGGAGAAGGTTGGTTCCCGGATCTCGAGTCCGTTCCCCAAAAGGCCATTTCCATGTCGGTCAGGGAAATTCTTCGGGCCAAGACCATCATCTGCACGGTCCCCGATGCGCGGAAGGCGAAGGCCGTGAAAGCGAGTTTGGAGGGGCCGATCACGCCGGATGTGCCCGCCTCGATTCTGCAGGAACACCGGGACTGCAGGGTCTTTCTGGATGTGCCCGCCGCCGGTTTGTTGTCCCAGCCATGAGTTTCGATCTTCAGGTCAACGGCTACAACGGGGCGGATTTCAATTCCGATGATCTCACCCTGGATTCTCTCCACGCCGCTTGCCTGGCGTTGGAGGAGGATGGCTGCGAGGGAATCCTGGTGACGTATATCACGGAGGAGATCGAGGTCCTCTGCCGCCGCTTGGCCCGGATTGTGCAATGGCGGCATCAGGACGAGGTGGTCGCCCGGGTCGTGCGCGGCTTTCACATCGAGGGGCCGTTCATCAGTCCGGAAAATGGCTACCGCGGAGCGCATCCCTTGTCCGCCGTTCGCCCAGCCTCCAAGGAGGCCGCCCAACAGTTGCTGGAAGCCGGGGATGGCCTCGTCCGGCTGATCACCCTGGCCCCGGAACAGGATTCCGGTGCCCGCGTCACCTCGTTCCTGGCGGATCAGGGCGTGGTCGTCTCGGCCGGACATTGCAATCCGACCCTGGAACAAATCGAGGAGGCGATCGATCAGGGGCTCTCCATGGTGACCCATCTCGGCAACGCTTGCCCACTTCAGATGCATCGGCACGACAACGTGATCCAGCGGTTCCTCAGCGTCTCCGACCGGGTCTGGTGCTGCTTCATCGCCGACGGTGTCCACGTCCCTCCCCACACGTTGAAAAATTACCTGCGTTGCACCGGGACGGACCGCGCCATTGCCGTCACCGACGCCATCTCAGCCGCTCGGCTCGGTCCGGGGCGTTATCGGCTCGCCGGATGGGAACTGGAAATCGGCCAGGACGGAATCGCCCGCAGCCCCGGTGGAGATCATTTCGTGGGTTCCACGGCCACCATGCCCAAATTGGAAGAAGTTCTCACCGAACAGGTCGGTTTGTCCGCGTCGGAGGTGCATCGGATGGTGGAGGTGAATCCGCGGGCGGCGCTGGATGTTTTGTGAGGGGCGGACAGGCTACGGTGGTGGTTCCGGAGAACCCTCCCCGGAGACAGGTGTCGGGAGTGCTGGGCTTTGGCCTTGGGAATGCAGGTATTCTTGCACCTTGCGGGCGATGCGCTGCAGAGCGGGGTCGGTCGAGGCTGGGTGATCCTGGGAATAGGCCGCGGCGAGCCGTTTGATGAGGGCCTCTTCCTCCTCTGCGGTGAGGGGCTGTTCAGCGGGTTGGAACAGCGGGTGCAGGTCTTTCATGGGTAGAACTCCTGCTGATAATCCCCACGGCGGGCCAGTTCCCGGAGCTTGGTCATGCTCTTGTGGATCGATTTGTCGATCACGTTGCGCCGCACACCGAGCTCTTCGGCCACTTGCTGCGGCGATTCCATTCGGAGCCTGACCCGCTCGAAGATTTCGAATTGGGCGGGTGAGACCTGGGATCGGAGCTCCTCCAGGAGGGTGGCCAACAAGGCTTGGTGGAACGCTTCTCTCTCCGCCTCGCCCTCCTCAGGAGGCGCGGCCAATTCCGCGCCGGGGAAGGGCCGCTGATTCGCGGGACGTTCCTTGCGCAAGGCATCGACCACGCGGGCGTTGACGATGAACCGAAGATAGGTGCGCAGGCGGCCTTTGGAGGGGTCGTAACGTCGCTGTCCCTTGGAGAAAAAATCGGCGACAACGATGGCGACCACGTCTTCGAAAAATTCGGCGGGGGCTTGCCCACCTCCAGTGTGATGCCGGTAACAGGCGTGCGCGGATGCGCTAAGCGGATGTTGGTAGAGTTCGAGGAAGCGTTGCCAGGACCTCTCCCATTCGGACTCCGTGACCCCCTCGCGAAGACAGGTCAACAAGGAGAGTGGGGTTCGGGGAAATTCCATCTGGATGCGCCTGGCCTCGATCGATTCTCACCCTTCAGGGATCCTGATCGCTTGTCAACCGCAGCTGGATCTTGGCGCCTTCCGGCGGTTGACTGTTCCACTCCCATTTCTTGGTCTGTCCCGGCGGCAGGACATCGACGGTCAGGTCTGGTTGCCACTCGGGGTTGTCGGAAATGAGTCGGACATTGGTCAGGGTAAAGGCGGATTTGTTTTGCAGGACGACATCCGTCCAGATGAAGCTGTTGACCATGTTCCAGCCCCATTGCGGCGTGGTCAGCGTGGCAAATTCCTGAGTGGCCCGGAGATCTTGCAGATCCGGATCCATGCGCACTTGAACCAATTCGAATTCATCTGTCCTGATGGCCTGATCGAGGAATTTCAAGGCCAGATTTCGGTCGCCGTCCAGACAGAAGACACAGGCGCAAGCGTAGAGATAATCCGGTTGGTCTTTCATTCGATCGTAGAGAGCGCGCAATTCCGTCCGCGCCTTCGCCGTCTCCCCGTCCCCGGCGTAAGCACAGGCCCGATACAGGGCCACTTCGTCTCCGGTGTCCGGCGTGCGGGCCTCATGGGCCGCTTCCCAAAGTTCCACCGCACGGCGGCTCCGCGATGAACTGCGGGGGGAAGCTCCGCCCATGCGCTCGGCTTGCCTGGAGGCGGAGGCGAGGAGAGCCGCCTGGGAGAGGACGGCCAAGCGATGGTGATCATACACGGAGTGCGCCGGGATCAAGGCCTTTTGGTTCAGGCTATCCTCACAAATCCGATCCAGGTCGGACGGGCTCTCCCCGCTGCCGATCGCCATGAGCAGATTGTGGGAGAGGGCAATGAGTGGATCGAAAGGGCGCTCCGCCCGCTTTGCGGCCGCGACGGAGATCAGGCCGCCAACATCGCCATTCTGGATCATCCGCATCGTGTCGTTGGCGCTCTGGGTCGACAAATCCCAGCCGATCTCCCGCTCCGGCCATCCCTTTTGGCGGGCCAGATCCAGGAATCTCTGACGGGATCTCTCGAGCCTTTGCATCAGCGCGTCCTGCAGCTGCTTGGCCTCGGCTTCCACCGCCTCCTTCACGGATTGATCCAACGCGCTGGATTGGTTCCAAGAATCCACGGCGTAAACCAGCCCACCGACCAAAATCGAGGCCAGGGCTCCTTCCATGGTGGAGAAATCCGACTGCGCGGCAAGATTCGCCGTTACCGCCGCCGCTTGTCCCCCTTTGAATCCGGAATCAAATGCCTGGCCCGGTTTTTGGGCGGTTGCATTCGTCTGGATTTTCTCAATCTCGGAAAAGAAGAGGCTGATGGCATCGAGCTGGGCAACGAAGTCGTCGAATCCGGTCCCGATGCTTTCGTGAAGCCGCGCTTCATCGGCACGCACCTTGTAACGGATGGCCTCCCGACGCAGTTCCGCCGCCGCCTCTTGGAATTCGGAGGGGTCGGTTGCCTGCATCGGCAGCTGTTCGTAAAGACCTTCGAGGGTCCGGATCAAGTAGTATTCCTCTCCCCGGTCCGTCCGCATCTGAGCCTTCGCGGAGGGCGGGAAGGGGAGAAGGGCCACCCCAGCGAGCAGCCCGGACAACGCAAAGTGAATCCAAGTGAGGTTGATGCGCGGAACCATTTTTCCTGATTCGCGACGACGCACCGGATCTTCCGAAAAATTGGAATTATTTTTTGTCCGCGCCCTCGCGGAGGGATTCGGCGTAAGCGGGAAACGCCTCGGCCAAGGTCCGCCAGATTTGGTCCACTTCGGCTCGGTAACGGGCCGGGAAGTTGGGAGTCGGGTCGGTCAAAACTCCCTGGGAGAGAGCCATTTCCTCCGCTAACCGCCTGTCTGCGGAGATGGCGCGGAAGTTGCCCAGTCTAGCTCGGATGGTGGCGCGGTATTTGATCAGGTCCAGTCTGCGGAGCGGCAGGCTTTTCGCGCTGTCGGGTGGAGTTTCCAGCATGCCGGTCAGGAAGCGCTCCGCCTCTTCCCAGCGTTGCAACTGATCCCAGAGATAGATCCTGGCGTCGATCCCACGCCAACTGAGTTGCTGGTGGCAGGGCTTGCGGAGTTCCGCTTCCGCCTCCGCCACGCGACCCAGCTTTTGCAGCAGAAGGGCGCGCAGCAACGAGAGATCGGGCGCGTTGCCCCGCCCTGGCATCGCATCGAGGATCCGATCCAGCAAAATCAGCGCCTTGCGATGGTCTCCGGTGCGGAACGCAAGGTCGATGTCGTGGCAGATGCTGATTCGGGCGGCTCTCGCCGATCGGCTCACGTGGCTTTCTGACAGCAAATCATCAAAAATCCAGGGCTTGCCGTCGAGACTCCAGATCCATTCGAGGCGGGGCAAATCCGCTCCCTTGGACTTCAGGAATTCCAGGTAGCCGGGGTATTGTTTCTTGATGGGCGACCACATGGCATCGACCTGCAACCGGTGTGCGGGGTCGGTCGGGTGGATGTTTTGCGCCGCTTGCCAGTCCGCGTGGACGCCTGCGAAGTCGCCCTTTCTGGCTCGGATTTGGGCCCTCATGGAGAGCAGCAGCTCGTCGGGACCGGACGTTTCCAGGATTCGGGTGAGATCCCCTTCCGCGCCCTCCAGATCTCCGAGTTGTCCCCAGAGTTGTTGCCGGGTGATGATGGCACCGATTTCCTTGGGAAGGGGAATGTCCCGGCGGAGTTCCTCCCCGGCTTCGCGGTCACGGTCGAGTCCATGGAGTGCGATGGCGCGCCAAGTGGAGAGAGTCGGGTCGGTCCGGGACTCGGGGTGTTGCCGGAAAAGGCGTTCCATGGCGGCCAGCGCCCCGGTGAAGTCGCCCTTGTCCAAATAGGTCTGGATCACCTCTACCGACGTTGGACTTTGCGTGGACGACTCTGGCGGCAAAGCGGTTTCAGGTGCGGGAACCCGCCGCAATCCCTGGCTGATGGCAATGAGGGTCGCCACTCCGATCCCCAATCCGGCCAACGATCTCAGCAGCACCCGACCGGGGCGCGACGTCGCGGCGGGCGGTTCATCAGCCAGCGCCTGAGCCATGTCCAGGAAATCGCGGTAACGTTCCGAGACCCGTTCCTGAGTGGCTCGGCGGATCACCGCGTGGAATTGCTTGCGCCTGGCCCTTTCTTTCGCGGTCAGGGATTGGTCTCCCTGCGGCGGACCGAGAAAGGCGGAACGGCCCATGCGGTCCGGAAGATTGCCCGTCAAGAGCGTGTAAAGGGTGGCAGCGGCCCCATACATGTCCGGATGACCGCCGCCATACCAGGACGGGGCGACGTAGCCCGGCGTGCCACCGCGGGTGAGATCGCAACGGTCCTCGTCGAGCAAGCTGAAATCCGCCAGGGTCGGCAGTCCTCCGCAGATCAAAAGATTGTTCGGTTTGACATCGCGATGGACGAACCCCGCATCTGAAAGGACTTGCAAGGCCTCCAGGACCGGGCGCATCAAGCTCGCGATTTCCTCACAGGAAAACCAAGCCGGAGCCTGTCTTCTCTCCGTGATCATGGTGGCGAACGTCGTCGGACTCCAGTCCGGGAGGGTGGGGTCCTCCAGATTTCCGTCGGCCAGCGGCATCACATAAAAGAGACCTTCGGGGCACCGCCCCACGTGCTCGATGGGCATCAGGTGAGGGGAGCGGAGCTTGGCTCCGGCATTTCGGTAGTTGTTCAGCGCCTTGAATTCCCTGTCCAGTGAACCCAGATTCGCCGACGCGATGAACTTGAGAGCCCGCAAGTCGTTCAGGGCCACGGAACGGCACAACCAAACCTCCCCGTAGCCGCCGGCGCCGATCCGCCGGATCAACGTGTAACCATCGAGAAGTTCGCCAGAACGCATTTCCGCTGCGGTGTGAGGGGTTGGAGAGGCATCCGGTTGGAATCAATCGATCGGTTTGGCTCGTCGAGCAAGAACCGCTTGATGCGGACAGCCGATTCGCAAAAAGAATCGTCAGATTTCGCCGCGCCCAAAAAAAATCCAGTCTCAGGGAAGATTTCTCCCGCTCGTCCGAAGAAGGGAGGGGGACATGCCTCCGAATCCTACCCTGGTTCTCAGCTGACCTCCTAACATTACAATCAATCCAAACACAATATGAAAAACAAAATCATCATCGCCCTGGCAGGTTTATCGCTTGCCGCCGTTGCGGTCGTTCATGCCAATGGCACCCGCTGTAACTTTTGCAAGGGCACGGGTTTTCCGAACCCACAATCCCCTTTCCCTTGCACTTGGTGCAAGGGAACCGGAATCCTCGACTATTGATTCGTCCCCTCCTATCTCCGCATGAAGGTCACCCGCACGGGGGTGATTTGCGGGTTCGTGTGGGTCGGCATCGTCTTGGGGGACATGCCGGCCCGCACCCTCGCTTCCGATCAGGAATCGCCGCCCTCCCCCGCCGCTTTTTTCGCCGCCGAAGCCTCCGAAGTCTTCCGTCTCTCCTCGGGCGGAGATCGCGTCGCCTTTGTCCGATCCACGGGCCAACGAACCGTGCTCTGCGTGGCCGACCCCGCCCGGATGGCGGAGACGACCCAGGAAATCAGTTCCGCGTCGGACATGCGAGTTGTCTCCTTTTTCTGGGCCGGTGATCGCTGCCTCGCCTTCGAGGCCGCCCTGGCTTCGGGCGGGACGCGGATCGCTTGCGCCACCTCGTCGGACACGGTCGGGTGGGGGCCCATGGTCGTTCGAACTTTGGCGGAGGCGGACCAGCGGGCAAGTCTGGCTGGATCCATCCAAAGTCGGCAGGGCGCCGCTCCGGAGATCGTGCTGAGCGTGCCCTCGCCGCAATCTGCTGAATTTGCGGATCTTTACGCGGTGGGCGCCGAGACGGCGGAGTGGAGGCTCCTGCACCGGAGTGGCGACGGAGTTTCGGTTTGGAATGTGTCCCGGAGTGGCGAATTGCTGGTGGGCATCCGGGCGATACCCGATGGAAGCAAGGAACTCGTGGCTTCCCATGGTGGCGACATCACCCCCCTCATGCGGTGCGCTCCCGGAGATTCCCTGCATCTCGCCGGGATCCATCCCGATGATTCGTGCGCCTTCATCGTCACCGACTCCGGGGAAAACGCCGAATTTGGTCATTTGGAATCCATCGACATCAAGACCGGGGAACGGACTCTCCTGGCTCAGGACCCGAAGGGTGAAGTCGATTTGTATCAAGCCCTTTTTTCCGGTGATGGCAAACGGCTGCTCGGGGCCCTATACCTCCGGGACCGGTCCGGCTATGAGTGGATCTGCCCGGAAACGGAGGCGCTTTTCAAACGGGCGCGCGAACTGCTCCCTCCGGGCGAAATTCGTTTGGGCGACGGAAGCACGGACGGCAAACGATGGTTGCTCACGCTGACCCGGGACACCGCCCCGGACGCCGAATATCATTATGATGCGGAAGCGCACCGGGTGGTGCGGCTGGACTGGCGCAAAGAATCGATTGAGCCTCGGTGGCTCGGCCGCATGGAACCGGTTTCTTATCCGGCGCGCGACGGCCGGAAGATTCCGGGTTACTTGACGCTTCCGTCAGGGAAAGGACGCACCGGCTTGCCGCTCGTGGTCTTTCCTCACGGCGGTCCCAACAAACGCAACTTCTGGGGCTACGACCCGAGGGTCCAATTTCTCGCCAGCCGGGGGTATGCGGTCTTTCAGCCCAACTTCCGGGGATCGTCCGGATTCGGCAAGGAGTTTGAACGGGCCGGCGACCGAGAGTGGGGGCGCGGGGTGATGCAGGATGACCTCACCGATGGAGTGAATTGGTTGATCGCTGAAAAGATCGCGGATCCCCGGCGCATCGCCATCTTGGGCGGTTCTTACGGAGGCTTCGCGGCGCTGGCCGGGGTGGCGTTCACCCCCGATCTCTACGCCGTCGGAGTCTGCTTCTTCGGGGCATCCGATCTTCCGGCCTTTGTCAGGGAGATTCCCCCGACGTGGAAGCCGTTTCTGGGGGACCTGAACCTCAAGATCGGCAATCCCGCAGACCCTGTGGATGCGCTTCGCTTGGCCCGGCAGTCCCCGATCCACGCCATTTCTTCGATCAAGGTCCCGCTCTTGGTCTACCACGGCGCGAAAGATCAAACCGTCAGGATCGCTCAGGCGCATCGCTTTGTCGCCGCGTGCCGCTCCCAAGGCGTGTCCGTCGATTATCTGGTGGCGCTCAACGAAGGGCACGGATTTTCAGATCCCGGCAATGAGCAAGCGGTCTATCTGGCGGTGGAACGGGTTCTGGCCGAGCACCTGCGTGGGTCTGCTTCCGAGGTTGTGCCCTCCGCAATCGAGAACCGGCTTGCCGAACTCCGGGCCAACGGCGGCCACTGACGGACTCAAATCGATTCCGCCGGTCGCATCCGGAAAACCACCTTGCCGGTCCGGCGGTCGGTCGAGGCGGCGGTCAACGCGGCGGCGGCTTGGGACAAGGGGAACTCGGCCGCGATTCCGGCCTTCAGCACCCCTTTGGTGGCCAGTTGGATCAGTTCGTGAAACATCGCGCCCCGCGCCGCTGCGCCAGCTTGTCGAAACCATCGGGTCAACCAGAATCCGCGGATGTGCAGGTCTTTGAAGATCAACAAACCGTTGGGCAGTTCCAGGGGGCGGCGGCTCATGGCGCCATAGGTCACCATCGTTCCGCCCGGGGCCAAGGCGTTGGCAAGCCGCAGCGCGCTGGCACCGCCCACCGCATTGAGGGCCAGCCGCACCTCCGCCCCTCCAGTGATTTCCGGGATGGCCGCCCGCATCTGGTCATCGTCCAACAGCACGGCGCTGGCTCCGAGATCGAGCAACTCCGGGACGAGTTCGGGACGGCGCACCACGGCCAGAGGGCGCCATCCATTGGACCGGGCAATCCCGATCACCGCGCGACCGACGGCGGAGTTGGCCGCGTTCAACAAGACCCAATCCCCCTCGGTCAACGGAACAAAGTCGTGCAACATCCGCCAGGCGGTCGCCGGGTTGATCACCAGCGTCGCGGCAAGATCCGGAGCGAGGTCCTGAGGAAGTGGCACCACCCGGTCCACGGGCACCCGGATCCGCTCGCTCCAAGTGCCTGTTGTTTGCGACAACGCCACCGGTTGGCCCGGTCGGAGCCCGGCGGCTTCCCCGTCTCCCGATTCAATGGTTCCGAACCCTTCGATGCCGCCCGTGGCGGGAAGCTCCGGCTTCTCCCCGTAACGGCCCTCCAGTCGGTTCAGGTCGGCCGGATGGATCGGGGCACAGACCATCCGCACCACGACCTCGCCTGGACCGGGCTCTCCGATCTCGATGGATTCCAAGTGGGCGACATCGGCAGGTGGGCCGAACCGGTGGAACCGAACCGCATGGGCAACGGGCATCCCGGGAACTTGGCGCGGTCTCCCACGCCTTTCCATGAGTTTTCTGCACAGGATCTGCTTGTTGACGCGGAGGGGCGCCTCCTCCAGGATGATCCCAACCCTCATGTTTTCACGCATTTTTTCCCTGTTCCTCGTGTTTCCGTTGGTTCTGCAGGCCGCCGGGTCGGGCGGACGCCCCAACGTGCTCTTCATCATCTCGGATGACCTCAACAACAGTCTGGGCTGTTACGGCCATCCGCTGGTGAAATCCCCAAATCTCGATCGTTTGGCGGCGCGCGGAGTCCGCTTTGACCGGGCCTATTGTCAGTTCCCCCTCTGCGGCCCCAGCCGGAACTCGATGCTCACCGGGCTCTATCCCAACAGCACCGGAATCCTGGCCAATGCGCAGATCTTCCGGCAAACCATCCCCAAACAGATCAGTCTTCCCCAGGCGTTCCGGCTGGAAGGGTATTTCGCGGGCCGCATCGGAAAACTCTATCATTACAACGTTCCCAATTCCATGGGAACCAACGGACACGATGACCCGGGATCGTGGGAGCTGGAACTCAATCCCGTCGGTTGCGACCGCCTCGAGGAGGAACCGAAGATTTTCAGCCTGACACCGGGTCAATTCGGAGGAACCCTCAGTTGGTATGCCTCTCCCAAAGCCGACGCCTTGCACACGGATGGGTTGCAGGCGGAGAACGCCGCCTGGGTGTTGGAACGCTGCGCCGCGCAAAAGGATCGTCCCTTCTTTCTCGCCCTCGGGTTCTTCCGGCCCCATACGCCCTATGTAGCACCCAAGAACTATTTTGATCTCTATCCGGAGGCCGATCTGCCTCTGGTCAGTGGCGTGGCTGAGGATCAGAAGGATCTCCCCGCTCATGCCTTGGGAAGCTACAAGAAAGAGCAGGACAAACTCACGGATCCACTGCGTCGTCAGGCCATCCAGGCCTACTTCGCGAGCATCACGTTTTTGGATGCCCAAGTCGGTCACGTCCTGGACACCTTGCAACGTTTGGGACTCGAGGAAAACACCATCGTGGTCTTCACCAGTGACCACGGATATCACCTGGGAGAACACGGTTTGTGGCAGAAACAGAGTCTGTTCGAGGAGAGCGCCCGCGTGCCCTTGATCATCGCCGCACCGGGCCTCGCCAAGGCCGGCGCAGTCGCTTCTTCCCCGGTTGGCTTGGTGGATCTGTATCCGACCCTGACGGAATTGGCCGGGGTCAAGCCGCCCGCCAACCTGCAGGGCCAGAGCCTCGTGCCGATCCTCAAGGATCCCGCCGCGCCCGGCCGAGGTTGGGCCGTCAGTCAGGTCGTGCGGGGCGGAGGCTTCAACCGCATGGGCGCGGCTCCGGCGGTCGGGGACAACGGACGGCGCATCTCGGGCTATTCGTTGCGAACCCAGCGTTGGCGTTATACCGAGTGGGATGAGGGCCGGGCAGGAAAGGAATTGTATGATCACGATTCCGATCCGCGGGAGTTGCACAATCTGGCGGATCAGCCAGAGCAGGCACAAGTCGTCGCGGATCTCGCGACCCAGTTGCACAAAGCCGTCGCGGCTTCCCTGCCCAAAGACGGAAGAATCCCCGAGATGAGCAGCGCGGTTTGGGCACCAAACCTCACCAATCCATAGCGCATCGCGCCGCTCTCTCCGTAGCGGACGCGCCCATGCCGTCCGCTTAACCTTCATCGTCCAGGTTCTTTCTCGGGGGACGCATTCTGCTGGGCGGGCTGCACCAGGTCCCACCGCAGGATCCATGCCCGCAGGTCCGGGAGGATGGAGGAGGCACGGGGGCGATCCCCGTGCCCCTTCCGGTTCAGGAATAGAGAAGCTCGTTAACTCTAAATCCGGGAATGAGCGACCACGAAAAACACCGAACTCACGGAAAATGAGGGAATTCCCGCACATCTCCCATCTACCCAACAGGTGACCGGCTTTCCCATCGCATGACCGCTGGATCAATCTGCGGAAATCGGCGAAATCTGCGGATACCAATCAGAGCAATAAATCTCGGTGCACAAATCCACAGATTTTCGCAGATCAAAGGCCGTGATGATTCAGTGGGTTCCGTGCCTTCAGTGGTTCCCCATGATCCTTTCTAGGTTAGCTGTTTCGCCTTGGACAGGGGCGCAGGCACTCCTTTGGACCAGAATCCTCTTGTCCAACCCACACCCTCCACGCTGGCCGCTCCAGTCCATCATCGACTACTTTTTTCCCTTTGCCATTGTCAGGCCGGAGTGCTAGGGATCAGAAATGAGCAGGACCATTGTCACCCGGAGTGATCTGGAAGTAGCGCAGCGCGTCAGGAAAACTCAGAGGTCCGAACCTTTCACACCCAGCAAGTTGGAGGCATCTGCGCCTGAGGCTGGGGCGGTGCGGACGGAGACGTTGGTAGAGGGAGAGACGGCAGAGACGGGAGAGGCAACGTCCCCGGGCGGCGTGGATGGGTATTTTGATCGATTGGCAAAGTTTATCCCCGGAGAAGCGGTGGCTCTCTATGTGACCCTGGGGGGAATCGTGGAGGGGAGTCAATTTGCGGAGGATGCTGGCCTGCAGTGGGGGGTGTTCGGCTTTTCGCTGTTGTTCACTCCGTTCTACCTCGCAAAGGTCGCCCGCGTCACGAAACTGTCCCAGGTGCTTGTATCCACGTTCGCTTTTGCAGTGTGGTCGCTGGCCATTGGCGGAGCGTTGCAATCCGCTGTGGTCCAAGCCTTGGCGCCGACGATGGCCGACAAGGCCGACGCGCTCGTGGCCCTGATCAGCTCCCTGGCGTTGGTCGCGTTCACCGCTTTGGTGCCAGTTTTTGCGCCGGATGCCCGGCCCGTGAGAGAGAACGCATAGACCGGCTGATGACCGCCATCCGCTTTGCAGCTAACCATGAAATCACAGGAATGTGAGCATAGGGAACGAGGGATGAAAAAGAAACTTATCCAATCCCTACGAGCAGTGCCCCGGGGGGGTACCAACTTCCCCAACTTTCGCGCCCGCATCCTGTTTCACTTGGGCAAGCTGGAGATGGACCCGGTGTGATCGAAGTCCCCCACCAAATATGCACAAGAACCATTTCTCGAACGCACCCTAGCACATTGGTCCCGTCCATGCTGACCACCAGAAGAGAGCTCCTCTTGCTCGATTTTAGTATATTTCTGGTCAGGTTGGGGGCAATTTTATAACGTTCAAGAAATTATTCATCTCCCTTGGCCGCTGGCTCCGTTTTGGCCGACCAACTCACGCCAACAAAACTACGCGATCGGGGCCGCGGTGACCTCGGGTTCGCCCGCCATCGGCAGCGGAACCGATGTCAAGCTGCCATCCATCAGCACATACGGGATCGGCACGGTGTTCCACTTGTCGCCGTGATACCGTTGTGCCAGATCCTTGGCCAAGGCGTAGAAGCTGGGCCACTGATCCGGGTGGATGGTTTGGCAGCCTTGACTGGATGTGCCGTGGTAGCTGCCTTTGTGGATGTTGATGCCGAAATCTGAGCCGGTGTGCTCGTAGGGCGGATTGCCGTCCCGGATCACCGTGACTTCGCCGAGCCGTTGGCAGATGGCGGGGTATGGGCCCAGCACCTTGCTGCCGTGATCGGCGAAGCGGTAGGCATACCAAACACCTGGTTGGAGCGTGGCGCGGCCACGGGTGCTTTCTTCGAAGCCTTTGCCCGGCCGGTAATCGCTGGGATCGGTGTTGCCATTGAACGCCGCGAAAGCATCCAGGCTGTCGATAAAAATGGCGTCGTCGTAAATTCCCTGGTCGTTGACTCCGGGCTCCCCCATGGTATCCAAGTAATAGCCGCGGACCCCAACGATAATTAAAGGATGCTTGACGCGATCAATCCCAAGCGGGCTAAGCTGCTTGGCCAAATCCACCTGGATACGCTTGGGCTTGGACGATGGCATGAGGATCCGCGGGGCGCGAGATTCGCCCCGTGTTCCGGCGAGCGACTGGAGTTTCGTTATCTCATCTGCGGTCCAGACCGCGAATTGCTTTACGTTGTCTCGATACTGGCGGGCGGCGGCACCCCCACCGTTGTAAGCCCGGACGGCTTCCCAAAGGTCGTTGCCCTGCCGGGCGTAGGTGACCTTGAGTTCCTCGACGCACCGCTTGGCGCAGGCTGAGAAGTCATGCCAGCGGCGTTCCCGGAAAAAGTCCGGATCTTTATCGACGAATTGGAGATCGTATTGGAAGATTCCGTAGCCCTTGTAGACCCAACGCTTTGGGCCATACCCACGCAAGGCCCGGGTCGCATTGGCTTCCTCAATCAAGAGGTTGGTGAAGGCTTCGCCATACTTGGTCCGGAACGCGGCGGTATTGCCGGGAAACGCGGATCGACTTTTGCCCGGATAATCACCGGAAGCATCGAGCACGCAACGTGCCACGACCAAGTCTGGCAATTCCTCGGGACAATCAAAGCGCTCGGGATGTTTCTCTAGATCCTTGACCAAAGGAAGCCAGAAGTAAGCTGTTTCCTGGCACACGATCGCGGTGAGAATCTCCGGTGTGAACAGCGTGCCTTCCCCTGCTTTCTGGATCAAATCGCCGAAGTGATGCATCAACCAACGGGTGGCTTGCCGCGCCTGAGCCTCGTCGATTGGAAGCTTTGCGCCACCGCGAGTTTCTTCGTCGCTCAAGAGAGCCGTCGGGGTCAGTTCGCCGGAGCGGAAGGCATCTTCGAGAGCGGATCCTCGAGTGACCGCGACGGTCAAAGGCGCGGCGGGTTCCGAGGCTGGCGAAGCGTCGCCTTGAAACGGACGTTCCTTGAGCAGTTCGCTCGCCTCTGGACCATAGGTGCTAATCTGAGGAAGCTGACCGCTGATGTGGGCGCAGACATCCTCGTGCAAGCCCTTCCACGTCGCTAGACCGTGTCCGTCGCGCCAACTCGCGCAGAGCGCCTGGGTAAACGCACCACCTTTCTCGCCGCCCGCGCTGGTCAAGCCGTCCCGGCATCCGCCCATGTGAAGGAGCCGAGCCTTCATTTTCTTGGATGCCGTGCGCGCCAGCGGACGGATCGGGCTGGGTCCCTGAGTTGCTCGTCCCCGGTAATTGGTGCCGGAGTTGCAACTGTCACTGATCATATAGATCGTCGTGCCCGCCCGGAAGGAGAGCCAGACTTCGTCCAACGAGTCGTCGATAAGTTCCCCGTCGAAGAGCACCAGCGTCTCATCACGCCCCACGCCACTCTTGCCTTCCGGCTGCTCGTCGCCGTTCTGATCCGGCATTTGCCCGCCGTGCCCGGCGTAGAAGAAAAAGAAGCTGTCACCGGGTTGGGCACCGGCAGCGGCGGCCCGCAAGGCCTTGAGCACGGCGGCCTTGGTGGCCTGCTCATCCTTGATCCAGGTGATCTCATAACCCGCGGGCCGGAGCAAATCCGCTATGTTCTCCGCGTCCAACCCGCATCCAGAACACCCATCGCGCCCATCCCAGCTATTGTGTTTGGCGGGATCGATGTGAGTCAGGCTGACCAATAGCGCACGCGCCGTCCTTGTTTCCTTGCGTTTGGTTCCAAACATTGTCGTAATCGATTTGAGAACCTGGATTCAACGCTGAAGTGCAACGGAGCTATGGAAAATAAGGTTAGCTGGGTTATTCTGGCTGCCGAAACAATTCCCGTTGTACGATGCCAGTATTCACCCAGCTAACCGAAGGTGAAC
>QQNE01000022.1 GCA_003402735.1 Verrucomicrobiota bacterium | reverse complement strand
CGCACCCGCACCAACCGCTCCGGAGGGATTCAGGGCGGCATTTCAAACGGTGAAACCATCTTCTTTCGGGTGGCCTTCAAGCCGACGGCCACCCTCCTGCGCTCGCAGGCCACTGTCTCCAATGAAAAGAGGGAGACGGAACTGGCGGCCCGCGGGCGCCACGACCCCTGTGTTCTGCCTCGCGCGGTTCCCATGGTGGAGGCGATGACGGCCCTCGTGCTTTGTGATCACGCGCTGCGCCAGGAAGTCATCCGGCTTCCGGGGCATTGAGCCAACCGACCCTGGGCCATGGAAAAATACCTCGGCGAAGACTCCCTGCTCCTCCTTCTGGCGGCGATGTTCGTCCTGTTCATGGCGGTCCGGGCCTGGCACCACGGAGCCCTCGAAATGCTCTGGACGCTGCTCTCCTGGAGCGTGGGCGGGGCGGTCTCTGCCCTGGCCTTCCGCCACGGCCCCAATCTCCTCATCACCCACGGAGGCATCGCCCTCGATGAAGGCCAACGGATGGTGGCTTCCGTGATCTTCGCGGTGGCCGCGTTCGCCATCGCCCGAGGTCTCATCGTCTGGGCCATCCGCCGCGCCTTCGGCCCGGAAAGCAAGCTCGGCGGTTGGATGTATGGAGGCACGGGCAGCATCATCAGTGTCCTCCCCAGCCTGGCCTTCCTGGTGCTCCTTTCCCTGCTCATTCGGGGCACGGGCACGATGTTTGAACTCGAATCCGTCGACCGGATGTCCGCCGCAGGCAGCCCCGAGGACCGGGCCAAATACGCCGCACTGCCCGGTCCCACCCGATGGCGGAACGGCTTGGAAGGCTTGCCGAATGTGGCGGTCATCCTCGACACGGTCGATCCGCTCGCCACCCCGGCACGGCGCAACTTGGCAGCCCTCGTCCTAGCCAGTTATCACGAGGGATTGCGCAGCCAACTGCGCCGCTCCCCCATCACCGCGACCGTTGCCAAACACCCCATCACGGTGGAACTCACCGAACACTCACCAGACCTCGCCTCACTGGTCGCGGGAACCGACGGCGAGTTCAAATACTACCGACTCCTGCGTCACCCAAAACTCAATCTGGCCCTGGCCGACGCCGAATTGCGGAATTCACTGGAACAAGTGGACGTCGCAGACGAAATCAGAGCGCTGGTCTCTGGCCGGTCGATGCCCCCTCGCAAAAAATGGCTCGAAAAGATTTTCTCGTAACCATCGGATTGGAAGTGCACGTGCAGCTGAAGACGCGGACCAAAATGTTCTGCGGCTGCGCCGTCATCTTCGGAGAAGAACCCAACACCCTTTGTTGTCCAGTTTGTCTGGGTTTGCCAGGAGCCCTTCCCGTGCTGAACAAGCGGGCCATTGCAATGACCCTGCTGACAGGCCGCATGCTCGGATGCTCCACTCCAGAGGTGTCCAAGTGGGACCGGAAGAACTATTTCTATCCGGACATGCCCAAAAACTACCAGATCTCCCAGTTTGATCTGCCCCTCTGCCTCGGCGGAGGCGTTCCCCTCTACGACTTGGCTTACCCCAAAGACCACCAAAAATCGATCGCCAATCCCGGCAAGATCGTCCGCCTCACCCGCATCCACCTCGAAGAGGATGTGGCCAAGAGCACCCACCTTCCCAAATCGACCCTCATCGATTTCAATCGCGCAGGCACCCCTCTCATGGAGATCGTCTCCGAACCGGAAATCGAGTCGCCAGAAGAGGCGGTGGCCTACCTGAACTCACTTCGCCAAATCCTCCTCTACGGGGAGGTGAGCGACGCAGATATGGAAAAAGGGCAGATGCGTTGCGACGTGAACGTCTCCGTGCGCCCCAAGCATCAGGAAAAACTCGGCACCAAGATCGAACTCAAGAACTTGAACTCCGTCAGTGCGGTGAGACGGGCCCTGCACTATGAGATCGACCGCCAGATCGGGGAAATTGAGGAGGGCAACCGCATCGTGCAGGCCACGTGGCGTTGGAACGACGACGCCGGCCAGACGGAGTGGATGCGCAACAAGGAGGATTCTCAGGACTACCGCTACTTCCCCGACCCGGACCTTCTGCCGGTCCGCACCGCAGGCATGCTGGCGGTCCTGGAGGCGCCCGAGCTTCCCCACCAGAAACAGGCCCGGTTCGTTCAGGATTTCGGCGTGACTTCCTACGATGGCGGCGTGCTCTCCGCAGATCGCGCCCTGGCCAACTATTTCGAGGAGGCCGCCACCGGCACGGTCCACGGCAAGAAACTGGCCAACTGGGTGATCAACAATCTCCTCAGCGCCCTGAAAGAAGCGGACATTCCCCTCGAACAGGCCCCGGTGCGCCCGAGCCAACTGCGCGCCCTGGTCCAACTCATCGAGGAGGGAAACATCACCCACAACCAGGCCAAGGAAGTCTTCGCCCGCATCTTCGCGGAACCGCACCATGACGACCTCCGCGCCCTCGCCATCTCCATGGGATTCGAACCCGCCAGCGCCGGAGAGGTCGAAGGCTTCGTGGACCAAGTCATCGCCGCGAACCTCGGCCCCGTCGCTGAAATCAAGGCGGGAAATGCCAAGGCCATCAACTCCCTGCTCGGCCAAGTGATGAAACTCTCCGGCGGCAAGGGCGATCCCAAGGTGATCCGGCAACTGCTCGAACAGAAGACCGCCTGATGTCCAATGCCTTCTCCATCGCCCTCCGCCTGGGCCTCACCTGCTGCTTCCTGCTGGCTTCACCCAGCGGACTTGCGGCTCCGGCGGACGATGTCAAGGCGCCCCCTCCCAAAAAAGGCGGAATTTCTGTCCTGATCGCCACCCTCGGCTCCAAACTCATCGTGCAACGCGTCATCGCCGGTGGCCCCGCCGAAAAAGCCGGGGTTCAACCAATGGATGAAATCGTGCAGATCGAGAAAGACTGGATCAGCGGCATGTCCACCGCAGTCGCCATCTCGCACCTGCGCGGAGAACCCGGCTCCCCGGTGCAGATCTTCATCCGGCGCCAAGATCGCCCGGACCTCCTCAAATTCATTATCGTCCGCGAACCCCTGCCCGAGCAGCCACCCGCGGCCCCCGAGCCGTAAGCCCCTCCCCGGCCTTGCCCTTGGATTGGGGCCACCGAATCTCATGTTCCTCCTATCCCTGACCAGCGCCTTCCCACCCTACTCATTCACCCAACAGGAATGCTGGGAAGGCATGCGGGATTCTCCCCCGGCACTTGCCCTCAAAGCCTCGTCCCGCAGCCTCCTCCAAAAAATCTTGCTCGGGAATTCGGGGATTGAGCGACGCCACTTTTGCCTACCCAATCCACCAGAACTCTTCTCCAGGGACGCCGGTTCTCTCAACCAGGCATTCGAGCAGAACGCCCCTTCGATTGCCGCCCAGGCCCTCACCACCGCCCTGGACCAGGCCGAAACTCGCCCGGCGGATCTCGATGCCATTTTCATCTCCACCTGCACCGGCTATCTCTGCCCCGGTCTCTCCAGTCACGTCGCCGAAAAAACCGGCATGCGACGCGATGCCTATCTCCAAGACCTCGCCGGACTCGGATGCGGGGCCGCACTTCCCACTCTGCGCAGCGCCTCCCACTTCCTCTCTGCTCATCCCGCCGCCACCGTCGCGGTCATCGCCGTGGAGATCTGTTCCGCCGCCTTTTTCATGGACGACGACGCCGGCGTCCTCATCAGCCTCTGCCTTTTCGGGGATGGAGCCAGCGCCTCGATCTGGTCCGGCCGCCCGCCGCGTCATCGCCCGGCCTACCAAGCCCAAAGTTTCCGCACCGCGCATTACCCGGAAGACCGCGAGTTGATCCGCTTCGTCAACGATGGCGGAAAGCTCAAGAACAAGCTCCATCGCTCGGTGCCCGCACTGGCCGCCCGTGCCGTGGCCGATCTGCACCGGGCATCGGGAGAAAACCCGGGTCATATCCTGGCCCACCCCGGAGGTCGGGACGTCATGGACGCCATTGAACGGGAACTCCGCTGCGCCCCACTCACGGAAAGCCGGGAGGTCTTGCGCCAGTTCGGGAACCTCAGCAGCCCGTCGGTGATGATCGCCCTGGAAAAACACCTCGCCGGTGGCCAACCTTCAGACCGCATCTGGCTCACCGCTTTCGGTGCCGGCTTCTCCTGCCACAGCGCCCAGCTCGTCCGCGTCTGATCCCCCGTGCAACGCGAGATCACCATCGGCGGCGGCGGCCTCTCCGGCCTCGCTCTCGGCATCGCCCTGCGCCACAGGGACATCCCCGTCCTCGTCCTGGAGGCGGGAACCTACCCAAGGCACCGGGTCTGCGGTGAATTCCTCTGCGGCATCCGGGAGAAAATCCTAACCGATCTCGGCATCGGCGATCTTCTGGAAAATGCCCCGGTCCTGACCGAGGCAATCTGGTTCCGCAACGGCCGACGGGTGATCCAACATGATCTTCCGATTCCGGGCCGTGGCATCAGCCGCCATCGTCTGGACCATGAGCTGGCGCTCCGCTTCCGCAGCTTGGGAGGAAGGCTCCGGGAACAGGAACGCCTCCTCCCGGAACGGTGGGCCCTGCCCGGAACGGTGTTGGCCCTCGGCCGGGAGCCCGACCCGTCCAGCGATCTCCTGGGCCTCAAGCGCCACCTCCGCCATCTCACGCTCCGGGCCGGGCTCGAAATGCATTGCGCTCCCGGCGGCTACATCGGCCTCTGCCCCGTGGAAGACGGCCGCGTGAATGCCTCCGCCCTCTTCCGCCTCCGTCCCGAAATCAAGGGGCCGCGCGAGGAACTGCAACGCCAATATCTCCTGGCCTGCGGGTTTCAGGAACTCGTGGAACGCATGGACCAAGCCTCGCCGGATCTGGATTCCTGCGCCGCCGTCAGCTCGGTTCCACAAGGTCGACTCCCCCGGCGCCCCGGAACCGGCCCCCAAATCTGCCGCATCGGAGACCGCTTCGGCATGATCGGCCCGTTCACCGGGAACGGCATGTCGATGGCCTTGGAAAGCGCCGCCCTCGCCGCACCGGCCCTGGCGGATTACTCTCGCGGCGCGTTGGAATGGGAGCAGGCGGTCCGCACCGTGGAACGTCTCCAGGCCCGACAATTTTCCAAGCGACTCATCCTTTCCGCAGCCCTGCACCGCAGCCTCTTTCATCCGGTGGCGCTGCCCCTGTTGACGGCACTCGGCAGCTCCGGTCTGCTCCCCATGCGCTTTCTCTTCCGGCAGCTGCGCTGAAATCACGAACCGGACAGGAGACGATCCAAGATCTCCTTGGCCAACGCCTTTTGCTCCAGCTTGTCCAGCTCGCGGCCGGAGTAACTCACTTGCGCCAACTCATTCCCGGCACTGTCTCGCAACGAGAACTTCAAAAACGAGAGGAAATCTATCCGCCCACCGCCCGGCTCCTTGGTCTCCCCGGCCTGCTCCAGATGCAGGACGAGCGCGTCCGGGCGCAGCTTCTCCCACGGTTCAATGGAGAGCTTCACCGCCATCCCACGACGCGCCAATTCCTGATGCAGCGCCCGCACCATGGAATGATTCGCCAGCCAGGCATTACCAAAGGTGAATAACACCAGCTCACGTCCCTCGATCGAAGCCCCAGGGACCACGCTCACCTTCGGGGAGGGCGATTGACAGGAAACGGTCAGCACCGTCACCGCCAGCAGAAAAATCCATCGCGGCATCATGGCTGCCACTCTGTCAGGCCTGATCCAAAGCTTCAAGAACTCGTCGCAAAAAGTCGTCACGGCCGCGCCGCAAAGATGGAGGGACGCCCGCCCTGCCCTGCCGCCAAGTCCCTCCGAAAGAGCACAGGGTCCGCAATATAGGTCTGGTTGCCGAAATTGGCGGCCCCGAACTCGCTGTCCACCGCCAGGATCACTCCCGCCAACTCCCATCGCGACTCCCGCGGATTGTAGTGAAAGGCCGCCCCTCCCGAATCCCCCGGCGCCGCTTGGCATTGACGACTCGAACTGAATCGGGTCGCAAAACCATAACTCTCAAAGTCATGGGTCGCCATCGGAGCCGAGTAAATCTCCTGAATCGCATTCATCCCCCAACGGACCCGATAATCATCCCCCCAGGGAAATCCCGGTTTCTCTGACTTCTCTCGCTTCCAGCTCGCCCCGCCCCCGATCAACAACACCTCGCGCCCCCGGCGCGGCGGAAGCGTGGACAACGGGATCACCGGAAGTTTGGCCAGCAGATCCCCTGCCAGGATTTGCACCCGAAACAGACAAAGATCCGCCCTGGACCCGTCCGCGTTCCGGAAAAACCGGACGGATTTCGGCACCGCCGGATACGCCCCACCGTCACAGGTGCGAAAGGTTCCCGCCCCCACGTGGGCCGCCGTCAACACCTGCCCCGCTCCCAGGTAAACACCCGTGGAACGCTCAATCTGGCCCACGTGCTTCCAATACGGGAATCGCTCCGCATATCCCGACCGTCGCAGCGCCTCCTGCAGGGCGGACTCACTCTCCGAAGCCGCCACATCCCCCAACGAGATCAGGGCGAAGCCAGAAGACGGCACCACCAAAAACAGCAGACCCAGCGCCAGACAACGCTGAAATCGCAGGGACAAGCCAGAAACAAAACGCATGGGCGGAAGTTGAACGAGCTTTCGCGAATTTGATTCGCAGGAGTGCAATTTTATTCAAATTATAAAAAATTGCAACAATTTGCTCCAGTTTCTTCCCTCGAAGCTCCTTCCCGATGGTTCCGCTTGCCCACCGGGCAGTTCCTGCTATCCGGATCAGATGGCACTAGGGAAACCGAATTGGCGAGCCACCGCCGTCGTCATGGGGACGTGCCTCGGCTATGCCATCGTCAGGTGCCAGGTCGCCCAGGACGTTTCCTGGGCCCATTTGCCGTTGTGGACCACCAACAAGGCCACGGCTCTGGGCGGCTTGGTGATGATTTGCCTCTCCTACGTCACCAGCCGCCTGCCCAACCCCCGAAGCTGGCCGCGTTACTTCGGCCTTTCAGGTTTCGGGCTGAGCGCCCTGCACACCCTGGCCTCCTTGCTGCTGTTCTCCCCGGCAAATTATCCAGACCTGTTTGAGCCCGGCACCGGCCGCCCGAACTGGGTCGGAGAAACCAGCCTGCTCTTCGGGTGCCTTTGTCTGGCGTGCTACGCCCTGGCCGCTTTCGTCTCGGTCCCGGGCATCAAATCCACCATCACCCCCCAGTCCTGGCTGCGCTGGCAATGGCTCGGAGCCTGGGGCCTCTACCTGGCCCTCGGGCACGTCCTCGTTCTCGGAGTGAGGGAAGGGGCCGGCCACGCCTTCAGCCACTGGTTCCACCCAACGCGCTGGCCGCGGCTCGGATTCCTGCCGCTGCCCTCCTTCGCGCTCCTGGCCACCCTCTTCATTCTTCTGACCATTCCCTACCGACACCTCCGCACCCGGCGTCGCCTCAACCGCTGAGAACTTGTTGAATTGCTCCGGGACTCGCGCCCGAAGGGAATCACTTTCGGAAATGGCGCAAAGCCAAACGACTGCTGCGCTCCCGATAGGCAAAATGAGCCTGCCGAACCAATCATCCCGCTGAATCGCTGCATTCATGTAGCTTGGATCTGTGATCCGAGCACCATCCATCTCCGTCGTTCGGATCACAGATCCAAGCTACTGCCACTCTCGGCCTTTGCCTTTTCGCCCATCCTGCTCGGCGGCTGAGTTTAGGCATTGAGAGGATATTCAATCGAGAAGTTTTTTTCAATTCCCACCAATCGATGTGCTAAGCGTAGCCACAGACAGAAGCGTTCTTTGCTCCATGTTTCCACATTTGCTGGAGCGCGCTTGGGTTCCTGC
This sequence comes from Verrucomicrobiota bacterium, assembly GCA_003402735.1. Taxonomy (GTDB): domain Bacteria; phylum Verrucomicrobiota; class Verrucomicrobiia; order Verrucomicrobiales; family DEV007; genus V1-115. Next base: position 38,480 of record QQNE01000022.1, on the reverse strand, counting down.
CAGGATTGATTGGGTCGTGGGTGTTTCTCACGCGACTTTGAGCGTGGCCGTCCATTCGAGAGGCAAAAGCGAGGTTCGTCCTCCCCGTCATATCGCCACCTCTTCCTCCCACCTTCTGCATCACGGTCGCAGCGGCAAGGCCGCCATCCTCGAAGGCCGCGCAGGATTCCTCGAGCGCCTCGGCGGCGAACTCACCGTCGCGCTCGTGTCTGAGATCGGCGGAAGAAAAGCACGGGCCGAGCCGAAGCAGAGCGGTCAAGCCTGCACTTGACGTTCCTGCCCCTGTCGCGTTCAATCCTCACGTTCATGAAACATGGAGCCCGCATCCTGATTGGCTTCATCGCCTTGTTCGCGATGGTTTGGGTGCATGCCTTCAAGCCGGTGCGCGGTTTCGAGTGCAATTGCGGAGGCAAGTCGGTCTTCACCGTTGCGGAGCACTGCCACGATCATGAGGACGAGGAGCCTTCGCATCATCACGAACCCCCTGCTGGCGGGGACACGCATCACCACACGGCGGTCATTGAGTCGCTCACGGCGCTAAAGTCCGATTCCCTCCCTTTCGAGGGCAGCGCGAACACGCCGCCGCTGATCTTCACGAAAGCCGCCCCGCTGGTCCTCATTCGCGGCCGCAATTTCACGCCACGGCGGATCCCGATGCATCCCGCTGGCCGACGATGGCCGCAAATCTTGTCGCGCAGCATCGCACTGCTGGTTTGAGAACAAATCATGCGGTCATCCCCACCGGATGACAGCTGTTTTGCTTTCCTGTCATGGGCATCAAATTTTTTCCGTGCCCGGAAACTTTCATCCGCGTTGCCATGCGTCGTTCATTCATACCTATTTTCCTTCTGCTCGCCTGCGCCCAGGCGTCGGCGCTCACGCTGCCGCTGTCCGGGATCGCCAGTCGTGTCCAAACCCATCATCCCATGCTCAAGGCGGCCCGTCTTCTGGTCGAGGAGGCGCGTGGGCGGCGTCTCGGCTCCGGCAGGCTCGCGAATCCGACCCTTGAAGCCAGCTTTCAAAACGAAAGCAAGGCCAGCCCTCGCACGGCGTTGTTTGCCATCGACCAATCCTTTCCGCTCACGAAGCAGCTTGCGCTGGAAAAGCAGCTCAGCGCGCAGCTTGTCACCGCCGCGGAACTCGAAGTGCGTGATGCCGAGCGCCGCCTCATCGCGGAAGCACGCGGCCAGGCGGTCCAGATGCTGGCGCTCGAAAAACAGCGCGCATTGCGTCAGATGCAGACAGACTTGGCCCGCCAGCTTTCCGATTTTGCGAAGGGCCGCGCGGGGAAAGGCGAAGTCTCACCGCTTGATGCCGCGCAAGCCCAGGTGGACGCGCAGCGACACCAGCTCGAGGTCCGCAGGCTCGAGGCCGAGCGCATCAGCCTTTCCGGCATGTTGAAAGCCATGCTCGGAGTTGCCCCTGAAGAGTCCCTCACAATCAGCGGTGATCTGCCCGGTCTCACCATGCCCGGCGTTACTTCCTGGGAACAACGCACCGACTACCTGATGGCCAGAACCAAGGTTTCCGCTGCGCAAACCGATGCCGCGCTCGCGCACTCGAAGCGCATGCAGGACATCAGCGCCGGCGTCTTCAGCGCCCAGGAAAAACAGCAGGGCGTGAACACCGGCTATGCTGGCTTCCGCATTTCCATTCCACTGCCTTTCTGGAACCGCAATCAGGGTGAGATCGCTGAGAAAAGCGCCGCCGCGGAGCGCCAGCGCCTCGAAGCCGAGGCGTTGGGAAAACAGATCGCCAGCGAAGCGGATACCGCCCGCCGCGAGATGCAGGCGAACGCCGATCTCGTCCGTGAGACACGTCACGAGTTGCTCCCGCTCGTCCTCGAACAGACACAGCAAATCGAAAAGGCGTATGCGAACGGCCAGACCGACCTCATCACGGTTCTGCGCGCCCGCGATCAACGACTCCAACTCGAATCCGCCGCGCTTGATGCCGAGCGCGACTTTCACCTCGCCCGCATCCGCTACGAAGCCGCAACCGGAGCCGCTTTGCCATGAAGCATCTTTTTTTCTTCTTCCTTCTCACTTCTCACGTCGTGGCCGCTTCAAAACCCGACATCATCCTCGACGACGTCGCCGTGTCGCACATGAACCTCGAATTCGCCGAGGCCGAGGAGACGACGTTTGAGGAGGACATCTTCTCGCTCGGGCACATCGAAGTGCTTTCCGGAAAAAAAGCCGTCGTCAGCAGCCGCATTCCGGGGCGCGCATTCTCCGTCCTCGTCATTCCGCATCAGGAGGTCGACGCCGGCGCGGAGGTCGCGCAGATCGAAAGCCGCCAGCCGGGCGATCCGCCGCCGGTGATCAAATTGGAGGCACCGATCGCTGGAGTCGTGTCCAAGGTCAGCATCGCACAAGGTCAGCCGGTGTCGCCGGAGGACACCCTGATCGAAATCTACGATCTGAGCACAGTCGAGGCCGTGGCGCATGTGCCGCAGCATCTCGCGGGCAAACTGAAGCTCGGCCAAAAAGCGCACATCCGCCTGCACGCGCTGCCGGAAAAGGTCTTCGAAGCCAAACTCGAACACATCGCCGTCGAGGCGGATGAAGCGACGGGCGTCATCGAGGCCGCGTTCCACGTCGCGAATCCCGAGAAGCTCCTTCGTCCGGGCATGAAGGCAGAGTTCAGCATCGTCGTGAGCCAGCGTGAGAATGTGATGTCCATCCCGCGCAACGCCGTGCAGGGCGATCCCGCGCAGCGCTTCGTCTATGTGAAGGACTTCGAGCTTGAGAATGCCTTTGTGAAGGCCCCGGTGACGCTCGGCGCTCAAAACGACCACTTTGTCGAGGTCGTGAGCGGTTTGCTGCCCGGTGATGAAGTCGTCACCCGCGGAGCTTACGCGCTGGCATTCGCCGGCAAAGGCAGCGTCAGCCTCAAAGAAGCCCTCGATTCCGCCCACGGCCATTCCCACAACGAAGACGGCACCGAGATGACCAAAGAGCAAGCCGCGCCCCCCGACCGCGATCATGCCCCTGACAACGCTCACAACGAGTGGAACACGCTCACGATCTTCTTCGCCAGCACCAGCGGTCTGCTGCTGGTGCTGTTGATGCTCACAAGCTTCAAACGCCGGGAGGTCAGCGTATGACGCGGCAGCGTCCACGAGAGCTCCCGCCCTCTGGAGCTTTCCGCAGGCCAAACGGCGCTCGAAAGCGCTCGTGGAGCGGTGCACTCCGAAACGCTCACGCGCGGGAGCTACGACCATGCTGAACTCCCTCATCCGCTTCTCGCTGCATCATCGCGCGCTCGTTTTGATGATCGCGCTGGTCGTGATGCTGTTTGGCGCGCAAACGCTCACGCAGCTGCCCGTCGAGGTGCTGCCGGACATGACGAAGCCGACAGTCACGATCCTCACCGAGGCCCCCGGCCTCGCGCCGGAAGAGGTGGAGACGCTCGTGACGCAGCCCATTGAAAATGCGGTGCAGGGCGTGGGCGGGCTCGACAGGCTGCGCTCAAACTCGGATGTGGGCCTTTCGCTCGTGTTTGCCGAGTTTGGATGGGGCACGGACATTTACCGGGCACGCCAGCTCGTGCAGGAGCGCATGCAGGCCGTGAACTTGCCGGAGAACGCGAAGTCGGGCATGACGCCGGTCTCCTCGTTGATGGGCGAAATCTTGTTGGTGGGATTGAAGAGCACGGATGGCCGGATGACGCCCCCGGAACTGCGCACGCTCGCGGATTGGACGATTCGGCGGCGTTTGCAAAGCCTCAGCGGCGTGGCGGAGGTGCTGACGATCGGCGGCGGCGTGCGGCAGATTCAGGTGCAACCGGATCCGAACCGGCTCGCGGCGCACGGGACCAGTTTCGAGGAGATCGAGACCGCCGTGACGCGGGCTTCGGGCAATGCGACGAGCGGTTACCTGCAGGCCGGGCCGCGCGAGATCATGGTGCGCAATCTGGGCATGACGACGCGCTTGGAAGACATCGCCCAGACCGTCATCAAGACCGTGGGCGATCGTCCCGTGCTCATCAGCGATGTGGCAGAGGTGAAGCACGGCCTCCAGCCGATGCGTGGCGACGCGAGTGTGAACGGCACCATGGGTGTGATCCTCAGCATCGACAAGGCCCCCGGTTTTGACACGCTGAAGCTGACGCAACGGGTCGAGAACGCGCTGGAAGAACTCAAGCCGACGCTGCCGGCCGGTGTGACGGCCGAAATCCTCTTTCGGCAGGGCGATTTCATCGAGCATGCCATCCACAACCTTGAAGAAGCCATCCGCGATGGCGCGATCATGGTCGCCATCATTCTGTTTCTCTTCCTGCTGAATGTGCGAACGACCTTCATCACGCTGATGGCGATGCCGCTGTCCTTTGCGGTGACGATTCTGACCTTCAAACTGCTCGGCGTGAGCGTGAACTCGATGACGCTCGGCGGCCTCGCCGTGGCCATCGGCATGGTCGTGGATGACGCGATTGTGGATGTGGAGAATGTGTGGCGGCGGTTGAGAGAAAAGAGTGGCGCAGCCGTCCCGACGGCTCAGAGCAGACCGGAGCCCTGCACCACACTTGACGTCATCGCCGCGGCATCGAGTGAGGTGCGGAATTCGATCCTGTATGCCACGGTGCTCGTCATTCTCGTGTTCATGCCGCTGCTGGGCCTCGAAGGCATCGAAGGACGGCTTTTCACCCCCATCGCCTTGGCAACGATCACGAGCATGGCGGCGTCGTTTGTCGTCTCATTGACAGTGATCCCAGTTTTGTGCTCCTTCCTGCTCAAACCCGTCGGAAAGGCTCATGGCGATGGCTTTGTCGTCCGCGGCATGAAATGGGTGGTGGAACGAACGTTCCTGAGAGTGGCCATGGGGGCACCGACAGTCGTTTTGGCGTTGGTGGGCATGCTCTTGATTGCGTCGCTGATGCTCTATCCGCGGTTGGGGCAGGAGTTCTTGCCCGCGTTCAATGAAGGCAGCGCCACGATCTCGCTCGCGAGTGCGCCCGGGACCTCTCTGGACCAGACGAATGAAATCGGCGAGGCCGCGGTGCGGTTGCTGCAAGGCATCGACGAGGTCAAAAGCGTCGGCCGACGCGCCGGAAGGGCCGAGCGCGACGATCACGTGATGCCGGTGAGCGTGAACGAGTTCGACGTGGAGTTTGAGGAAGGCGGAAGACCGCGCGACGAGGTGTTTGCGGAGATTCGAGCGAAGCTCGGCAAGATCCCAGGCACGTTCTTGAACATTGGCCAACCCATCGGCCATCGCTTAAGCCACATGCTCAGCGGTGTGTCAGCCAAGATCGCGGTGAAGGTCTTTGGAGGCGACCTGGCGGTGCTGCGCGAAAAGGGCGAGCAGATCCGGGACATCGCCAAGACCATCCCGGGACTCACGGATGTCATTTTGGAGGCGCAGGTGCCGATTCCGCAGATCAAGATCGAAGTGAATCGCGAGCGCGCCGTCGCCTACGGCGTGCAGCCCGGATCGCTCAATGACCAAGTCTCCGCGCTCATCGGCGGCAAGGTGCTCGCGGAGTTGCGCGAGGGCCAGCGCACGCTCGATCTCGTGCTGCGGCTGCCGGAGACGTGGCGCGACTCACCGGAAAAGATCGGCGAATTGCTCATCGAGGCCGACCAAGGCCGCCGCATCCCGCTGCGCCTCGTCGCGGACATCCGCGAAAGCCTGGGGCCAAACGTCATCAACCGCGAAAACACGCAGCGGCGCATCGTCATCAGCGCGAACACGAGCGAGCGCGATCTGGAGGGCGTCGTGCGGCGTTGGGAAGCCGCGGTGAAGGAGCGCGTATCCTTCCCCGAGGGCTACTTCGTGCGCTTCGAGGGCGAATTTCAGGCGCAGCAGGCCGCGGCCAAGCGCATCGCGTTCTATTTCGGTCTGGTGCTCGTCGCGGTGACGGTCCTGCTTTTCAGCTACTTCCGCAGCCTCTCGCTCGCCTTGCAGGTGATGCTGAACATTCCGCTGGCGCTCATGGGCGGGCTCGCGCTGACGTGGCCTCTCGTGGGGAACATCAGCATCGCCACGATCGTCGGCTTCATCGCTGTCGGCGGCGTGGCGGCGCGCAATGGCATCATGATGATCAGCCATTACCTGCATCTGATGAAGCACGAGGGCGAGGACTTCTCGCGCGCAATGATCGTGCGCGGCACGCTGGAGCGGCTGGTGCCCGTTTTGATGACCGCGCTGAGCGCCGGCATCGCGCTCATCCCGCTGCTGCTTGCCGCGCATGAGCCCGGGAAGGAAATCCTCCATCCCGTGGCCGTCGTGATCGCTGGCGGCCTCGTCAGCAGCACGCTGCTGGACCTCATGGTCACCCCCGCAGTCTTTTTTCTCCTTGGCAGATCCACCCAACAAACAACACCCACATGAAGACCACACCGATCCTCCTCGTCACCCTCATCACCAGCCTCGCCTTCGGCCATGAAGGCGTCGAACTCGGACCGAACGGAGGCCGCATCCTCGAATTCAGTGACAACGAAACCATGCACGGCGAAGTCACGGTCAAAGACGGCCAGTTTCACATCGCCGTGCTCGACAAGGACATGAAACCCGTCGCCGTGAATCAGCAAAGCCTCAGCGCCATGACCGGCGACCGCGCCAAGCCCGTCAAACTCGAGGTCTCGAAGGACGCGAAAGGTTTCCTCATTCCCGTCGTGAAGGCCGGCGAGTGGCTGATCCTGCGCTACAAAAAAACTGCCGACTCCAAGGCCATCACCGCCCGCCTTGAATACAACACCGCCACCTGCGAGGAGTGCAAAAACCCCGAGTGGCTCTGCAAATGCCAGCCAGAGAAGTGAGGCGACCGGAACAAGCGAGCCAGACGCAGCCATGTTTCGATCCGATTCCGGGCGGTTTGTCAGGTATGATTCTGTTTCTTTGTCTAGCGGAATGTTTGTGATTTCGCTGCGCAAAACTCCAGCGCATCCTCCCAAAACCGACTTCTGCCCAACGGATGGTCAAGCGCTGTCTCATCATCTTGACGAATGCGGATGGAAGTCGCCACGAACCTCGCAGTCAATCGGGGCCTGTCCGAAGGGCGACCGCCAGTTCTCCGAGCCGATGGCCAACCTCAGGTTCCGGATCACGTTCTCGGTCCTGTTGGTGGTGCTAAGGAAGACCTTGTTCAGCTCGGCCGAGACCCACAGGCGGTGGAAGCCTAGCACCCCTTCTCTTCTCTTCTCGTTTCTCCGCTCCCTCAGACAGGCCGCGGCTTCGCCTTGAAGTCTTCGCGATTGAATCCCATCTGCTTCCAGCGGGAACGGTGCCCGAAACTGCGCTGGTCGTCGGGGGCGAGCCAGCGGGCGCTGCGCAGGCTGGACGGATCTCGGAGAAGATTCACGGGGTCGCACAAAGAGCTACGTTCGCGAAGCGGCGCGGGAAAAATGGGGTTGGAACGCGGGGGTGAAGGCTGTAATCTCCGACGTATGTCCGCAGCCGAACAACCCAAGCTTTTTTCCGTGGAGGAGTATCTCCGGGATGAGGAAATGCGGGGATCCCGGCATGAATACCTCGGTGGAACGATCCATGCCATGGCGGGTGGCAACCGGCGACACAATGAAATCATCTCTTCCATTTTCGCGCTTTTGCGCCCCCAATTGAGAGAGGGGACATGCAAGGCCTACATCGAGACCGTCAAGCTCCACATCAAGACCTCACTGTCCGAGTTCTTCTATTACCCCGACGTCATGGTGGGCTGCGATCCCGCGGATTCCCATGACTATTTCCTCGAGAAACCGTCGATCCTTTTCGAGGTCCTCTCCCCCTCGACCGAGTCCATCGACCGGCGTGAGAAACTGCTCGCCTACCAGACGATTCCATCCCTCGGTCACTATGTGATCGTGGCGCAGGAGGAGCGGCGCATCGAGTGGCTGCAGCGCGAGGGCAACTCGTGGAAGGTCTCGGCCCTGACCCAGCCGGAGGACCGGCTCGAGTTCCCGGCCCAAGGGGCTTCGTTGACCCTTGCCGAGATTTACGAAGGGATTGCGTTCGGTTGAAACCCGCGCCCGCGATCAGCGCCGGCCCCTTCTGCACCGGAGCAACCCGCTTTTCCGGATGAGGTCATCGTCGAACGAGGAACCGCCGATCGGCCTCTCCTCCCGCTCAAAGAGCCCTCCCTTGTCGAAATGGCGGCGAATCGCCGGAGTGGCCCGGGCGGTCAGTTCGAGGTGGCCGGAGAAGCGGAGCCAGTCGCGGCCTTACGGACTGAACCCCCACGATCCCAAGCCGACCGGTGACTTGTGGGTGGGCGGACTCAAAAAGGGAATTCCAATCCTTAGGAGCCTTTGCAACGGACTGCCGAGGCTCTTCAAGGCGTTCTTGCCATTGCAGAAAAAACGGGCATATTGAGGACTTCCCGATGGTTGGCACGGGACTGGATCGGCGTTTGGAAGAAATTGGGGCGAGGACCGGAAACGGTCTGCTCAAGTCCGACCAAAAGCGGCCACGGCCTCTTCACCATCCACAATTTGCTCCCTTAGCTCAGCTGGATAGAGCAACGGATTTCTAATCCGTGGGTCACAGGTTCGAGTCCTGTAGGGAGTGTGCGGGGGCGTTGGGGGAAGCGATCAGTCGGCCGTTCCCCTCATGACCTGGCGGACACCGTTGTCGAACTCGGCCACGAAGGTCAGGTCGCCGTCCCAACTGATGGCCCGCCCACGACCGGTGCCGCCGGCTCCGGAAGCGGGACGATTGGCGGCAGGCAGAGAGATGGAACGCAATGCCCCGGGTTGGTTGGTGAAAAGCTGGCCTTTGCGCAGCCGGAGTTGGGGACGGCGCAAGGCTTGTTGGTTGGTGAGATTGCCGCGCCCGGTATTTCCGGTGAACAGGGCCAGATTGTTGGTCGGTGACGCGTTGCTGAGAGAGGCCAGAACGGCATAGGCACCCGTCCATCCATCCACCTCGACGCGCAGGATGGTGCCGATGCGGGCGGTTTCGCCACATCCGGGAGCCACGCTGCCCTCCTGCATCAGGGAGGTGGGCACGAGATCGGACTGAATCAGCACCAACACCTGATCGTTGCTGGCGGTGATGCCCGGACCGGCGACGGTGACCCAGGCCAGGAGTTGATCGGACCCCACCGGCCAAAAGCCGTGAATGCGCGTCACGAGACCGGCCGGGTTCCCCACCAAATCCCCCTTCCGAATCAGGCGTCGACGGGTTGCCCCATCCGAACTGAGCCTCCAAATCCCATCGTTCCGGCTGACGGGAACCGCACCCAACAGAGCGCGGTAGCAAGTCGCCCCGGAGCGGAAAGAAGTTTCCCCGACGAAGGTGGAGTAAGCCTCTCCCGGCAAGACACCGCCGGTGGCATCGACAGCCAGATCTCCCTTCTGGGCGATCAGGGTCGGCGCCGCTAAGTAGGGACCGGCGAACACAGCCGCATTGGTCGCAGCCGTCACCCCACCATTGCGAAGCGCGGTGCTGAACACGATCCGGTCATAAAACCAGCTGATTCTGGGGGCAAACTGTCCATACTCTGCACCCACCGGGGCCGGGGCGGCCAAGCCCTCGCGCACACCGTCAAAGCTGCTGAGAAGTTTGACGAACACGAGTCCGGAGTCGTTGTTGAGGGTCGTGCCAGTGGCAGCCTCCGGCTTCAGAGTGAGCATGAAGCCGCAATACCGCTGCCCAAACTGATTTGATGTCACACATTCCGGCAAGGCGGCGCTCTTGCCGCCACCGGGCAAAAGAGACCCTTGGCCCGAAGCGGCCAGGATTGCGAACGATCCACTGGCCTGGTACCAAATCAGTTGATTTGCCGGCGCCACGAGGCCGGGACCGGAAACCGTCGCCAATCCGACCACGGTATCGGAGTCGTTCATCGTGACCGGGCCCACCGTGACGACCCGTGCCCCGAGGCTCTGGCGACTTTTGACCGGCATGGTGAAGGTTCCCCGACCGGTCACCTCCGAAACGGCACCGAGGTCGCGACCGAGATTGGAGCCTCCGCCGGACAAGGAGGTGACGAAGGCAGTTTCCCCCTCCGAATTGATGAAGGCATCCCCGATGCGACCGACGGACACATCCGGAAACGTCGGGGCCGCATCGCCCTGGGCGATCGCCTTGGTTGCGAGCATCGGCTGGGTGAATGGCCGCAGCAAAAAGGCCGCACCGGAATCCGGGGCCTGGATATCGTCCGCCGGGGCGGAAGCGAGGAGATTGTTCTGGTGAAGCGCCACGGCAGTTCCAAATTCAACCGGCGATTCCGGATTGAGCGGTGGCCGGACGGTTTCCAGATGGACACCGGTCTCCGTGCGGAACAGGTGCACCGCGCCGCCAGCGAGTCCGAAGCGGGGTTCGCCCACGGCAATCAGGGAGCCGTGAACCGCCACAGAATCACCGTATGTGTTTGTGGGAACGCCTGGCGGAGTGAGAGCAGCACCGAAACCGGTCACCGGGTTGTAGAGAAACGCTCCCGCCGATCCTCCAGGAGCGGTCCCTAGAACCGTATAACCACGATGCATGGCGAGCGTTTCCCCGACCCGATCTCCCGCCGCAGACGCCAGCGGTTGATATCGCTCAATGAGCAGACCCGAGACGGTGTCGTAAAAATAGACAGCCCCCCGATTGGCGTTGGCCTTGGAAGCACCAACCGCAAGAATGGTGCCGTCAATGGCCAAGGACTGACCGTAAGCCTCAGCGGTTCCGGCGACCGGCGGACTGAACTTGGCCAGAAAAGCCCCTGAACTGCGACGGAACAGATAGATCGCTCCGTCCCCGGTGGCTTCCAGCGGGGCTCCCACGGCGAGAGTGTCGCCCCCGATCGCCACCGAGTAGGCGAAGCCGACGGGGCTGCCAATGCCGGGACCAGTGAGCGTCCGGAGCACTCTTCCGATCTGCAAATCCACCAGATAAGCGGCTCCAAAACTCGAATTGACAATGGGCGCGCCGACGAGGGCCAGGTCACCGCTGACCGCCACCGCATACCCGAACTGATAGTTCCCGTTCGGAAGAGGAGGATAAATCCGGCGCACCCAGGCCCCGGTCCGGGCATCGAACACTTGCAACGCCCCCTCCGAGGATGGACCTCGGTCACTGGCCTGATTGCTGGCCACAACCGCCCATTTCTCCGTCAGCGCAAGGCTGCCGCGTGTCAATCCGAGAAAGAAATTGGCCGGATACGCCACCCACCGTCCGAACAGTTTCTGGGAAGAGAGATCCGTGCCCGAAGCGGCGGATGGCAGGAAAGCGCCGAGGGCGAGGGCGACCAACAACCGGGTGTGAACGAAGCGGGACGTTGTCATGGCTTCAAAGAAGGAAGGTGCTGCAGAACTTGCGCACGACTGCTACATTTTCTCGATTCCCCATCAATCAAGCAAAAAGTTCGACGCAACGGGTGTCCTGCGGGAGAGCCGGAGGACCGCCTCGCCGAATCTCACTTGGTCTTTCCGGCTGCCCGGTGCCCAAAAATGCGCTTCCGCAGCGGCTGCTTTTCCTTGGGCTGATCCGTCCCTTCCTTTTTGACCTCTGAATTTTCCTTTGAAGGCTGAGCCTGAACTTTCGCCTTGTTTGGCCGCAGGTTTTGATGAGCCACGGCGGCGGCGTGATGGAAAGGACCGGTGGTGACGGAACCCGGAGTTTCGATCCGAGCTTGCGCCAGGGAACCGAGAATGAGGAAGGCGGCGATCTGGGTGAGGACGATGGGCTTCATGAGCACTTGGGGCACGGGTCATGTTGCGGCCCGGAGCCGATCCAGTCAATGCGAAAGCGGGACTTTGCCCAAACACGCCCCTTGCCCCATCCGCCGAGCTCTGCTAGGGACTTGCGTGAAGGTTTTCCTCTGCTATCGGGGCTCGGATCTGAGTGGCAAAGCACCACTCATCGCCGGTAAAATCGTGCAGCGTCTCAAGGCCAGCTACGGCCAGGATTCGGTGATCCTGGACCCCGGCCTCCTTCCCCCAGGAGCGGACGTTCCCAGCTTCATGAAGGGATTTGTGAGCCGGGCGGACGTGTTTGTCGTCCTGATCGGCCCACAGTGGGCCGAACTGATGCGGCGCCACGCGCAAGACCCTCAAGATCTCCATCGGCTCCAAATCGAAGCCGCACTGAAAGCTGATCTGCCGGTCATGCCAGTGGTCATCGACACCACCCCGATGCCGAGTCCGGACGAGTTGCCCGCCAGCGTGGCCCGACTCGCGGAGCAACCGCGGTTCCGTCTCAGCGTCGAGTCCGAACTGAGCACGCAGATGGGGCAATTGATGCACCACATCGAGGCGGCCGCCCCGAAGGCGACGGTCCCGATCGTCAACGTCGCGGGTCCAGTGCGGAGCGTGCGCGAGGACCAGCCCAGAACGGGAAAAAGGGTGCACACGGCCTCCATCGGTTGGTGGTGGGCGATCCCGTTTGCCGCGTTTCTCGGGTTCGCCTTTTTCAAGACGTTCCAAGGGAGATTCTCGGAACCCCCGAAACGGGACGCCAGCAACGATTACCTGAACTCGATCGGAGACCGCATGATCTGGTGCTCTCCGGGCAAGTTCCGAATGGGAAGCCCGGAAACCGAGACCGGACGGTCCCAGGATGAGACCCCGCACGAGGTGAACCTGACCCGTGGTTTCTGGATTGGCGCCCACGAGATCACCCAGGCCCAATGGAAACTGGTGATGGGGGCTTTCCACAAGAGCTACCGCAAACAGTTTGGGACCGCCTGCCCGGTGACTCATGTCAGTTGGGAAGATGCGGTCGCCTTCTGCGAAAAGCTCTCGGCTCGGGAGGGCGGTGTCTACCAACTCCCCACGGAAGCCCAGTGGGAATACGCCTGCCGCGCCGGCACGACCGGCCCCTACAGCACCGAAGGCGTGGCCGTCGGAGAATTTTCCTGGCACGTCGGGAACAGCAAAGGCCATCCGCATCTCGTCGGCGAAAAAGTGCGCAACCACTGGGGCCTCCAGGACATTCATGGCAATGTGTTCGAGTGGTGTTCAGACTGGTATGCTCCCTACCCGAACAGCGCGGTCACGGATCCGTCCGGGCCGGGAACGGGAAAGACCAAGGTCTATCGCTCTGGCGCCTTCGACATGCCTGCGGCATCGCACCGATCTGCCTTCCGCGGCTTCCTGGATCCCCGTCAACACGCCTCGAATCTCGGGTTTCGCGTCGCCTGCCTTTCCAAGCCGAACACCGTCCCCACAACACGGGACCGGACGACTGCCCAGCCCCCTTCCCTTCCCTCGGGTTCAGAAGGCGTCCGGGAGGAAGAAATCGCACCCGACGTGAAGGTCCGCTTCATTCACTGCCCTCCCGGAAAGTTCACCATGGGGGAGGGCTCGAGCGCAAGGGAGGTCACCTTGACGCAGGGCTTTTGGCTGGCTGAAACGGAAGTCTCGCGTGCCCAGTGGCTCGGGGTTATGGGCCAGAAGAGCATTCCCCCGGGGCCGAATCGCGGCAACCGGGTCCCCATCGACCAAGTGGGTTGGGATGACATCCAGGGCCGGGGAGGTTTCCTCGAAAAGATTCAGCCCAAGGCCCCCGCCGGGTTCGCCTTCGCCCTTCCCACGGAAGCCCAGTGGGAATATGCGTGCCGCGCCGGAACCACGACCAAGTTTTGGTGGGGCGACGAATTCCTCCCCGGAGAGGCCAACGTGGCCAATGCACCCGGCACTGCCGAGGCCGGTCAGGTGAGCTTTTTTCAGTCGAAGGGACTGCCCACGGGGGCCAGCATGACCATCAAATCCCTCAAGGCGAACCCTTGGGGATTTTACGACATGGCAGGCAACGTGTGGGAATGGTGCCAGGATTGGTATGAGGAGACTCCCTCCGGGCCCACCACCGATCCTCAGGGACCGCCCAACGGCGATCTCAAGGTTCTCAAAGGAGGGGCCTGGAACGAGCCCGAGCCCGAAGCCCGTTCGGCGGCGCGGTTGCGCTATTTTCCCGCTTTCCGGGGAGGGAACTTCGGCTTCCGCCTGGCGCTTATTCCGAAACCGTGACCGGCAACGGAACCGGGGAAGGGAGGGCCGTGACCGGACGCACCTGAGCGGGATCCCGTCCGCCCGGGAGCGGCGGTTTCAGCGTCGCCCGATGATCCAGGTGCGGCCCAATCCGCAACCGCAAGGTGATCAGGGAACGGTGCGTGGCGGCATCGAACAGAGAACTACCGGCATCCGCTTCGGACTTTTTCTGCAGCGTCGCCCGCATTCCCGGCTCGCCCAGGATCGCCTTCCCCAATTGAGTCCGGCTGGGGCCGCGGAAATGGTTGAGATACTCCACCAGTTGTTGACCCGCCCGGAACGACTTGAGCCGAAGGCTCGGCACCGGTCCTCCGGGCGTTGGATAGAAGAGCGAAAGCGGATCCGGCGCGGTCCAGGACCCCTCATTGCCCACCGTTTGCCAGGGCACCACTCCATCCGCTCCCAACGCCCAAGTCTCCACACACCACGCCGCCGGAACCACGTTCGGCGTTCCGATCGGATTGGCGGCCCCATACATGAAAACCAGGTTGCCGAACCGTTCTGCCCGACCGATGACGCGGTCGTGGTAAGTGCGCAACGCCCCGCTGACAATTTCCACGCTGGTGACTCCGTCCAGCAGGTCGCGCTGCCATTCGGGTCGCGAGATGTCGGCGCGGAACTCGAAGCGCCCGCGGGAGGCATACGGGGCCACGCCATTCCAAAACTCGAGACCAAACCGGCGCAGCGCCCAGAAATCCTGGGTATGCATCGGTTCGTCGAAGATCCAGGGGGCGGAACAGGCGTCCCATCGATTCCCCCGGTCCCGTTTGAAATAGACTTTGTTGTTCAGATAGAACTCGAACATCGTTCCCTTCCACTGCTTGGCCTGAACGTGTTCCGCAAATTTGCCGACGGCGGCCCGGAACTGCGCCCAGTATTCATTCTGGTAAGCCGACTCCACCCAGTAACCGCCCTTGAACATCGCTTCGTGGTTCATCGGCCAGTTTTCGTTGAGCGGGAGATAGAATGCTTCCACTGGCACCGCTCCCCGCGGCAGGTCCGCAAAGGCGCTTCCATCAAAGAGCGGTCCATAAGCGGCGTCCCACTTCTCCCAGTCCCAGGTTCCGTCCGTTTGAATTTCAGGAGCGGCCCGGACCTTTCCCGTCCAACCGTAGGGGAGACAATTCAAGATCGTGCGGTGTTGGTGCGCGAGCCGGTAATACGCGCGTTCCTGGCCTTGCGGCAACCCGTAGCAGTTCATCTGCGGGTAGAAGGACAATTGGTCCGGCATCGAAAATTCCCAGACCGTGAGACTGACCGGGATCTGGTGTCCACCCACCCTGAGCAGTCCCTCGAATCTCCCCGGCTTGAAGGTCTTCGGGATGTGGAGATCGACAAACGTTCCGCCGTTCTCCATCCCGGCGGGTGCATGGGTCCATCCAACGGGAACCAGCGGATCCACCTTGCCGCCCACTTTCGGCATCGAGTAAAGCGTGGGGACAATCCCGCGCACCTCAAGCCGGACATCCGCCGGGTTCGCACCGGTCACGGAGAAGCCCAGCGTTTCTCCGCGAGCGCCAAAAAATTCCAACGCCTGGAGTGGCTCGCCGAACTCGTCACGGCACTCGACCGGCAATTTGGTTGGCCGGGCTGCCACCGGCAACTCTGGCCACTGGAACTTTGGTTCGCCCGCTTTCGGTGCGGTCTCTTCTGCGGGCCAGGACGCGGCCCGGAAGGGAGCTCCGTGCTCCATCCACAGGGTGAAATAGGGCTGCACCGCTTTCTTTCCCTCTCGGCTGGCCACATACCGATTGGGGAACTGCTTGTAATCGATCGTCGTCCCGTTGCGGGTGTATTCGCTGCCGACGTCATCCATCACGAAAAAGCCGTGACCCTGACCATCGATCCGAGCCTGGATGACCGCGGGATCGATGGGGATCACCTGCCACCCGGCGCGGTCCGGCGGAGCCGCATCACCGAAGCTCCAGATCGTGCCCGCCTGACCGAGGGTGGACCCGGTGAGATCGACATCCCGCCACCGCTGCTCCCCGGTCCGCAGCCAGAGATACGAGGTCGCCCCGGGACTCTTGGCGTAGCCGGTCCCGGTCCCTTCCACCCACTCCTCAGCCACAGTGGCGACGGTGATCCGGCCCAGGGTTTCCGGCCCCTCGAGATGAAGATGCAGTTGGGCACGCCGACAGCGTTGTCCCTGGAAAGGTTGCGGATCGAAGTCGATCAAAAAAAACTCCTGGTTTCCCTTGAGTTTGAGTTTCGGCGAGCCGCCGTTGTTGCCCTCGCGCTCCGTTTCATAGGCGGAGACCCAGAGATCCCGGGAAACTTCAACCCGACGCGCGTCTTGCGCCTGAAGGCCGGCCAAGAACAGGAAGGCGAAAAGCAAGCGATTCATATTCTGCGCTTTTCACGTCAGGACCGGTCCGCTTTATTCATGGACATCGATGAGAATGCTCACCCTGCTTCTACTTCTTTGCTTTCCCGCAGCGGCCGCGGACCGGCTCAATGTCCTCTTCGTCTTTGCCGACGACTGGGGACGCTACGCGAGTGCGTATGGAAAGATCGACGGCCAGCCTTCTCTGAATGAGGTCATCTCCACCCCCAACGTGGATCGCCTCGCCCGCGAGGGCGTCCTCTTCCGGCGCGCCTTTGTCAACTCCCCGAGTTGCACCCCTTGCCGGTCCTCGCTGCTCTCCGGTCGCTATTTTTTCAACACGGGCCAGGGTGCCATCCTCAACGGCGCGGTTTGGGACGCCTCGATTCCCTCCTATCCCCTCCTGCTCCGGGACGCAGGGTATCACATCGGCAAAAGCTACAAGGTTTGGAGCCCGGGCACCCCCGCGGACGCCCCTTTCGGCGAACAGCGTCACGCCTATGAACAGGCCGGCAAGGCTCCCAACAACGTTTCCGAAGAAACCGAAAAGCTCCTGGCCCAAGGGCTCTCCGTGAGCCAGGCACATTCCCGGATCCTCGACCAAGTCCGGGGAAACTTCGATGCCTTCCTCGCCGCCCGGAATCCGGATCAACCCTGGTTGTATCAATTCGGAACCACCACCACCCACCGCGCCTGGATCAAGGGTTCCGGGAAATCGCATTGGGGAATCGATCCGGACCGCCTCAAAGGCAAGATGCCCGGCTTCCTCCCGGACGTGCCGGAGATTCGGGAAGACGTGGCGGATTACCTCGGAGAATGCCAAGCCGTCGATGCCTGTCTCGGCGTCTTGATCGCCAAACTCGAAGCCATCGGCGAACTGGAACGCACGGTCATCGTGGCCAGCGGGGATCACGGCATGCCGGGCGTGCCCCACGGCAAATGCAATCTTTACGATCACGGCGCCTCGGTCACCCTGGTGATCCGTTTTCCCGGAGGAACCCCGGGCCGAGTCATCGATGACATCGTCCGCATCCCGGACCTCTGCCCCACGTTTCTCGAGATCGCCGGAGTGGCTTCCCCGCCAAATCTCTACGGCCGATCCCTCCTTCCCATCTTGAAATCCGGGGCACAGGGCCGGGTCGATCCAACCCGTGACTGGGCCATCCTCGGTCGCGAGCGGCACGTCGCCAGCGCACGAGAGGGCAATCTCCCCTACCCGATGCGCGCCTTGCGCAAGCCCGACTTTCTTTACATCCGGAATTTTGAGTCGGACCGCTGGCCTATGGGCACCCCGGCGGAAGGGACAGAAGCCGGGCTGGAAAACGAAACCCGGGCCGGTTACGCCGACATGGACGCCAGCCCGACCAAGGCTTGGATCGTGGCCCACCGGGAGGATCCCCAGTGGAAGCCGTATTTCGATCGCGCTCTCGGGAAGCGCCCGTCCGAAGAACTTTACGACCTCACCAAGGACCCGGACCAGATCGTCAACGTGGCGGACCACCCCGAATACGCCGCCAAAAAGAGAGAGCTTTCCGCGGAACTCATGACCAGGTTGGAAGCGGCGGGCGATCCCCGACTCACGGCGGATCCGGTCTTCGAACACGCCCCCTTCACCAACTCGGAACCATCACCGAAGAAAAAACCCCGCGCAAAACCGACACGCTGATCACTTCAGCTCCGCGAGGAACTGCCTGAACTTCTCCGGCCAGTCCCGAACGCTCTCCGGGCGCCCAGGCTTGAACCCGAACCCGTGCCCACCGAGAGCGGGATGATGAAAGTCGCAACGGATCCCGTTGGCGACACAGGCCGCGGCATACGCAAAGGACGCCGGGGCATGTTTGTCGTCCTCAGCGACATACAAAAAAACTGGACCGCTCACCGGACTCACATCGTCCCGGCACTTTCCATTCTCCTCGAGGTAGGCCGGATAAACCAGCCCCACAAAGTGAAGCGCACCCGCCCCTGATTCGTGGGCGAGACGCGCACTGAGATGACCTCCCGCTGAGAAGCCGATGACGCCGATTTTCTTGGGACTGAGCTGAAACTCCGCCCCTCGCGAGCGCACCAACTGAAGCCCGGCCTTGGCATCGGCCAGCGCCCACTCCCGGGTCTCGGGTCCGGCACCTACCCGATACAGCAGGATGACCGCATCCCATCCGGCCTCATTCAGCCACTTGGCCACCTCGCGCCCCTCATGTTCCACGGCGAGAGCCCCGTAACCTCCGCCTGGCATGACCACCACGGTTCCGCGTCCCGGCTGGGCAGGAGCCGGGTAAAGCTCCAGGATCGGCTCTGACAGCTTCTTGATCCGCGCCAATCCGTCCTTGCCGATTTCCTCCTCCGGCCCCGCGCTCCGCGGACTTCCGTCCAACGAGATCCTCCGAATTTCCCCGGCCGGGGCGCCCCCTACCGCGAGAACGAAAACCAGGAAGACCGCGGCGCACCACTTCGATGTCATGCCCTCCCCTTGATCAAAACGCGCCCTCATTGGACAACCAAAGAAACATCCGCTACGCCGGTTGCTGCTGGGTCAGGCAATGCACGGCGCCCCCCTCATAGACAAAATCCCTGGCATCGATACCCTCGACCGCCCGGCCCGGAAAACATTCCCGGAGAATGCCCAGGGCACGATCATCGTTTCTTGGCTGGCCAAAGACGGGAACGATGACGGCGTCGTTGGTGATCAGAAAATTCGCGTAGCTCGCGGGCAGACGCTCGAGACGCCAATCCCCCCCCGCGACCTCGAGCCGGTCGGGCATCGGCAAATCGCGAACTTCAACCCGCAGATCACGAAGCCGCTCGCGGTTCTCCTCGAGAATGCCGTGGTTCGGGTCGTCGCGGTGGGACTCGACCGCCAGGAGAACCTGATCCGGCGCGTAGAAGCGGCAGAAATCGTCGACGTGACCATCGGTGTCGTCTCCCTCGATTCCGCGGGCCAGCCAGAAGATGCAGGAGACGCCGAGGAGGCGCCGCAATTCGGCCTCGATCTCTTCCCGGCTCCAATCGGGGTTTCGGTTGGGATTGAGGAGCACCGCTTCCGTGGTGAGGAGCAAGCCGGCGCCATTTCCCTCAATGCCACCACCTTCCAGCACGAGTCGACTGGTTTCCCGGGGCAAGCCGAGCGAGTCCGCGACCCGGGCGGGAACGGCGTTGTCCAAGTCCCAGGGCGGGAATTTTCCGCCCCAGGCGTTGTAGGTCCAGTCGGTGACGCTCAGACCGGGCCCCTGTTGCGACTTGACGAAGATCGGGCCGTGATCGCGACACCAGACATCGTTGGTGGGATGATCAAAGAGTTGCACCTGGTCAGGGTCGGCCTTGGCGCCCTCCAAGGTCTTTCGGATGGCTGGATGCGCCGAGCCCACGGCGTTGATTCGGACCGTGACATACCTCGAGAGCAACGCGGCCAACTCGCCGAACCTTGCCTGCAACTGGGGCAAGCGCCCGGGCCATGTCTCCGGATTCAATGGCCAGGAAAGCCAAACCGCCTCCTGGACTTCCCATTCGGCCGGGAAACGCCATTTCGAGTTGCTCATGATCCTTCGGGGCCGTCGATGAACCTCCGGGTGATGTCGCCATACGTTTCGATCCGGCGATCGCGGAAAAACGGCCAGATGCGCCGGAACGATTCCAGTTGGCCCAGATCACACGGCACGAGCAAAGTCTCCTCGCGATCGACGGATGCTTTGGCAACGATCTGACCGTAGGGATCCGCCACGAACGACTGGCCCCAGAACTCCGATTCCCCCTCGGTCCCCACCCGGTTCACCGCGGCCACGTAACACCCATTCGCCACGGCGTGCCCCCGTTGCACGGTCTCCCAGGCGCAGTGCTGCGCGGCGCCGAGTTCCGCCTTTTCCGAGGGCAACCAGCCGATGGCGGTGGGATACAGAAGAATCTCCGCCCCCGAAAGTGCGGTGAGGCGGGCGGCCTCGGGATACCATTGATCCCAGCAGATCAAAACGCCCAGCCGACCATGGCGCGTCTCCCAGGTCCGATACGGCAGATCCCCCGGCGTGAAGTAAAACTTCTCGTGAAAGCCGGGATCCTCCGGAATGTGGGTCTTGCGATACTTGCCGAGATACCGTCCGTCGGCATCGATCACCGCCGCCGTATTGTGATAGAGCCCAGCGGCGCGGCGCTCGAACAGCGAAGCCACCAGCACCACACCGAGTTCCCCTGCCAATTTCCCCAGCAGGTCCGTGGTCGGGCCGGGGACCGGTTCCGCCGCATCGAACCAGGCAGGGTCCTCACTTCGGCAAAAGTAGGGAGTGAGGAACAATTCCTGGAGAACGATGACCTGGGCTCCTTCCGCGGCCGCAGCCCGGATCCTGTCGATATGCCAGGACAACGACTCCGCGGGAGACGCGAACGCTCTTCCCTGAATCAAACCCAACGTGATGCGGCGACCCGTTCCCATGACCCGCCACCATGCACCCGCCTGCCAAGGAGGCAAGGCGCTTCCGCAACTCACCGAACCGATACCGATCTCGACGCCTCCTGACACCACGCCTCGACCCGGCCCCGGATCTGGTCCCGAATCTCCCGGGTTCGAGCCAGCTTTTCCTCCGGAGTGCCCGCCAACGCGGAGGGATCCGGAAATCCCCAATGAAGGCGTTCCCCGGACCCCGGAATGTAGGGGCAGCGCTCGGCGCTGGCCTCATCGCACACCGTGACCACGGCATCGAACCGCTCTCCGGAGTCGATCATGTCGGCCACGCTCTTGGTGGCGTTCCCGGAGATATCCATCCCCACCTCGCGCATGGCTTCCACGACCACCGGGTTCAACCGGCCCGGTTCAATCCCGGCACTGAAGGCGCGGATCGACCCGGGACAACAGTGATTCAGGAACGCTTCGGCCATCTGGCTCCGGGCGCTGTTGTGGATGCAGACGAACAGGACCTGTTTCATCGGCGGCGCGGACGATTTTTTGGAGCGGGCGCGGTCGGGGCGGCTGCGGATTGGGCGGGCTCGGGGGCGCGGACGAGATGGCAGGCGGCCACGCCGACAGCGGCTCCGGCGAACGTGGCGGTGAGATAGATCCAGAGATGATCCAACTTGCCGGAGACAATGGCCGGGCCAAGGGAGCGGGCCGGGTTCATGGAAGCGCCGGAAATGGGGCCGCCGATGAGGATTTCCCAGGTGATGACGGCACCGATGACCACTCCCGCCGTGATGCCCCGTTCCTTGGCTCCCTGGGTGACGTTGAGGACAACAAAGACCAGCAGCGCCGTGAGGATCACTTCGATGGCGAAGCTCTGGCTTGGCGCACCGGAGGGCAAGGTGGCTCCAAGCGTTTCATGGGCGGGGAAGAACCAGTGCAAGGCGGCGCTGGCGGCAAGCGCGCCGAGACATTGGACGACCACGTAGGGGCCCAGGGAAGACCAGGGGAACCGTTTGGCCAGGCAAAGGCCGAAGCTCACCGCCGGATTGATGTGCGCGCCCGAGACATCGCCAATGGCATAGATCATGGAGAGCACGATCAGTCCAAACGAGAGGGCGATCCCGACCAGCGTCACCACGCCACCATGCGTGTCGTTGACAATGGCGGCGCCGGTTCCGGCAAAGACGAGGGTGAAGGTGCCGAGAAACTCGGCCACAAGGGGTTTTCTACCTGGCATGGATGGTTCCTGCCACGAAGTGGAAAAGATCTCAAGAGGGAAACGGCAAACCGATGCAGGGTAATTTGCAAAGTTTAAGGATTTGTCCTATCCTCCACCCGTCGCATGTCCTCCGCCGCCAAGTCGAAACCAGTTCTGACCGTGGCCAGCGCCCGAGTGATCGCCTGGCACGGGGATGCCCTGCGCGTGGTGCTTCGTGAGGGGCGCAAACGACTGAATGATGGCGGGGTTCGCTGGGTGCTTCCGGGCGGCAAGATCGGCCGGCGCCAGTCCTTCATCGAAGTGATTCGTGAGGAGATGCAGGAGGAATTGGGCCTGCAACCGGCGTCCTCCCTCCATCCGGTGACCGTCTTGCACATGGTCAACCGGGAGACGTGGTATTCCGCAAGAAAGTGGCGCAAGCTCGGCTACGGTCTGCCCGGCAAAGTTGCCGGGAGCACCCGCATCCTCCTGGCCAACCCCGTGGCTCACATCTACTCCACTTGCGTCGACACCGCGCCTCCCGAGCTGCACGCGGGTCGCCAGCTCCGCGTCATCGATTTGCGGGACGAGGATGCGTTGCGATCGGTGAAGCCGAGTCACGCCACCGTCTTGGCGCACTGGCGGGATGCGGCCCTCGCCGGTTTGGCCATGCCGCGGGAAGTGCACTGGGAGGAATCGGCCCTCCCCGGCTGAAATCAGGCGATGATGTCGTGCACGACTTCTCCGTGCACATCCGTCAGTCGGAAATCCCGTCCGGCGTAACGGTAGGTCAGTTTGGTGTGATCAAAGCCCAGAAGATGCAGAATCGTGGCATGCAGGTCATGCACGTGAACCGGCTTTTCCACCGCCTTGAAACCAAACTCGTCCGTGGCGCCGTGGACGTGCCCTCCCTTGACCCCGCCCCCTGCCATCCACATGGTGAATCCGTAGTGATTGTGGTCGCGTCCCAAAGCCGTCTTGGCATCGTTCAGGCCGGGCGTGGGCAGTTCCACCGTGGGAGTGCGTCCAAACTCCCCGCCCCAGACCACCAGGGTGTCTTCCAACAGACCGGTTCGCTTGAGATCCCGCAAGAGCGCTCCGATCGCCCGGTCGCACTCTTTGGCCAGCTTGCCGTGGCTCTTTTCAATTTCGGAGTGGCTGTCCCAGGGTTGTCCGGCCCCGTGCCAAACCTGCACAAAACGCACCCCGCGCTCCACGAGACGGCGCGCGATGAGCATCTGCCGCCCTTGGACATCGCGTCCGTATTCGTCCTGAACCCAGGCAGGTTCGGCCCCGACGTTGAACGCATCGCTGGCCTCCATCTGCATGCGGTAAGCCAACTCGAAACTTTGCATCCGCGCCTCAAGTTTGGCGTCTCGCGCCCGCTCCTCGAGATGCTTGCGGTTGAGTTCCTGCACCAGGTCAAGCTGGGCCCGTTGCTGGGCCATCGGAATCCGCGGATTGCGGATGTTCCGGATCAAGTCGTCGATGGAGGTGTATTTGGTGTCGATGTGGGTTCCCTGGTAAGCGCCGGGAAGAAAGGCGGAGCGCCAGTTCTGCGTCTCCACAATCGGCACTCCGTTGGGGCAGAGAGCGACAAAGCCGGGGAGGTTGTCGTTGAGTGTTCCCAGCCCGTAGGTAACCCATGCCCCCAGACTGGGGCGGGCCTGCAGCGAGTCCCCCGTGTTCATGAGCATCAACGAAGGCTCGTGATTCGGCACATTGGCATGCATCGAACGGATCACGCAAAGCTCATCCGCGGACTGCGCCACGTTGGCGAAGAGATCGCTCACCGGAAGTCCGCTCTGGCCATATCGCTTGAAAGCGAATGGGGATTTCATGGCCCCTCCCGTCTTCCGCTCCGTCTGCCGGTAATCCCCGGGCAGTGGCTTTCCATCGTATTTGGTGAGCGCCTCCTTGGGATCGAACGTGTCCACCTGGGAGGGTCCGCCGTTCATGAAGAGATGGATCACATGCTTGGCCCGGGCCGGAAAGTGAGGCGCGCGCGGAGCCAACGGATTCAACTCCAACGAATTCCCTGGTCCAGCTCCACGCTCCGGGGTCGCCTGCCCAGCCTCAATAGACTGGAACAGAGGAGACGCCGCAACCCCTGCCATGCCCATCCCGCAACGCTGCAAAATGCGACGGCGAGTGATCCCTCTCATGAAATTCCCCTGGTCCATCCCTTCCTTGGATCGCCCAGGATTGTCATGGGTTCAACCCGGGATCCCAGAAATACCGTCACTTGAACTCCGGATAAAAGGGATTGTGCCGCTTCTCCTCGGCCAGAGTCGACATCGGGCCATGCCCGGGACAGATCACGGTATCGTCCGGCAGACGAAAAATCGCCTCCCGGTTCGTGCGCAAGGCGTCGGGGTAGGAAACCATGCCGCCTCCCATGGACCCGGCGAAGAGAGCGTCGCCGACAACCGCCACGGGCACTTCCAACCCGGAAATGACATACGTGGTGCCGCCCTTGGAGTGGCCCCAGGTGGAGCGGGCTTCCACCCGAAGATTCCCCAACGGAAAGACGGTCCCGGGTTCAAATGGGGTGCTGCCCGGCAAAGGCTCCCGGTTCGACGACCGGACCGTCACGCCGAGCCGGTGCTTCAGGGCATCCGCCTCCGCGATGTGATCGGGATGCGTATGGGTGAGGAACAAGCTGACCGGCTTCAAGTCAAGCTCGGCAATCCGGTCCACGATCGGCAACGCGTCGGTGCTGGTGTCGAAGACCGCGGCCTCGCGGGTGACGGGATCGAACACGACATAAGCGTTCACCGTCATCGAGGCTCGGTAGAGGCTGGTGAACATCAGAAGCCCCTCAACCTCCACCGGCCGGGGCCGATACAGTTTCAAGGCCGAGCGCAACAAGGCCTGCGGATCCAGCTCCAAGGCCGGGGCGATCCTCGGCAGCGAGGTCTCGTCCAGCTGCCCCCGGCAAAGGCCGTGGATGATTTCCATGGAGACGCCGGTCCGACGGGACAATTCCTTGTCGGTCAGCCGCAGGCCACTCATGGCCTTGTTCACGATGTCATTGAAATCGTCTTCGAGAGGAATGGGCTTCATCAAAGAATCGTTCACTTCGTGGGCAGAAGGGCGATCACCCGGTCCGTGAGATCGAACGCGCCCGGAGCCTCGATCACCTGCGGCAAGCCGTCACGCGAGAGAGCCGACGTGTCGAGCACCACGGCATACTGCCCGTTGTTGGCCGTGGCGATGAGCCCGCGAATCTGGCTGGC
The DNA here is from genome assembly GCA_003402735.1 of Verrucomicrobiota bacterium. Taxonomy (GTDB): domain Bacteria; phylum Verrucomicrobiota; class Verrucomicrobiia; order Verrucomicrobiales; family DEV007; genus V1-115. The sequence goes on along the minus strand of QQNE01000022.1, from coordinate 13,424 downwards.
CAACTCCGGGAGAACGGCGTCCTGACGATCCGCAATGGTTTGCCGGGTGCGGGCCTGAACATCGAGCATGGACTGCTGAATTTCCCGCCCGCGATCCTGGAGATCACGGACCGCCTGAAGATTTTTCTCGGTGTTCCCCTCCTTGGTCTTGAGCGGAGCGACCGCCTTTTGCAGCTCCGTTTGCAGCTCACTCAATTCCTTCTGCTTGGCTTCGAACACCTTCTTGGCGTTCTCCTGGGTCGCCCTGAGCTCCGCCTCCAATTCCTTGGCTTTGGGATGGGCCGCCAGGGCTTTTTTGAAGTCCACCACGGCAATGACCGGGTCCGCGGCTTCAACGAGGTGGCCCATCAAAAAAAGGAGAACCGGAACAAATCGGAGCATGGCATCACCAAGCACGATCCCCGCCCCGGGGTCAAGCTTGCTTCCAGCTCCAAACCGGGGTTTGTTGCCGCCGCATGAGTTCCCTCCGTGTCCGCGCCGGCGCCGCTTGCCTCAACCAAACACCCCTGGACTGGCCGGGGAACACCCACCGCATTCTGCAGGCGATCCAACTGGCCAAAGCCGAGGAGATCACGCTCCTCTGCCTGCCCGAACTGTGCATCACCGGCTACGGTTGCGAAGACGCCTTCCTCTCCCCCGGCGTCATCGAACGCGCCTGGCAATGCCTCCAGGAACTCGTGCCCGCGACCTCGGGCCTGGCCGTCGCCATCGGCTTGCCCGTGTTTCACCGCGGCGGCGTCTACAACGCGGCCGCCCTGGTGGTGGACGGCCGTTTGATCGGTCTCGCCGCCAAACAGAACCTTGCCGGCGATGGTCTGCACTACGAACCCCGTTGGTTCAAGCCTTGGCCCCGCGGAAAAGTGGCCAGGATCGAGCCCGGCGGAATCCCCTTCGGCGATCTCCTCTTCGAACTCGGCGGGGTGCGGATCGGGTTTGAAATCTGCGAGGACGCCTGGGTCCCGGACCCACCGGGCATTGGTCTCGCAAGGCGCGGCATCGACATCATCCTCAACCCCAGTGCCAGCCATTTCGCCTTCGGGAAACAACAGGTCCGCAGAGGGTTTGTTCTCGACAACTCCCGGGCCCTCGGTGCCGGCTACATTTACGCGAATCTCGTCGGCAACGAGGCGGGTCGCTCCGTTTACGATGGCGGGGCCATGATCGCCGCCGGGGGCCGCCTGCTCGCGGAGGGCCCGCGCCTTTTCTTCGGCGACCTGCGACTGACCTCGGCGGTCATCGATGTCGACCGCACCCGCTCGGTCCAGGCTCGGATCGTGAGCCGCGATCTCGATCCCGAGCATGCCCCCGAGGTCACGGTCCCCTTTTCCTTCGGACATCCCGCCCCTCAGCCGTCCGCCCCGGTCGCGGCACCCGACTGGAGCAAGGAACGGGAATTCACCCATGCCGTGGCTCTCGGCTTGTTCGATTACCTGCGCAAGAGCCGCAGCCGGGGCTTTGTTCTCTCGCTGAGCGGCGGCGCGGACTCGGGCGCGATCGCCTGTCTGATTTCCCTGATGATGCACCTCGGAAGAGCGGAACTGGGAGATCCCGGATTTCGGGAAAAGATGGGAGGCTGGCTCCGCGGAAAACCGGAGGGGTGGATGAAACAAATGCTGGTCTGCGTGTATCAGGCCTCGGCCAACAGCGGATCGGTGACGGAGAACGCAGCTCGCTCCCTCGCGGAGGTCCTCGGCGCGGAATTTCATCGGTGGGACATCAGTTCATTCGTCGCGGGCTACTCGGCCCTCGCCGCGTCCGCACTGGGCCGCGAACTGCGGTGGGAACAGGATGACCTCGCCCTGCAAAACATCCAGGCACGGGTCCGGGCCCCGGGCGTCTGGATGCTCGCCAATCTCCGCGGAGCCCTCCTCGTGTCCACCAGCAACCGGTCTGAGGCAGCCGTCGGATACGCCACCATGGACGGCGACACCTGCGGCGGGTTGAGCCCGATCGCGGGGATCGACAAGGCCTTCCTCCGAAACTGGCTGCGCTGGCTGCAGCAAACCGGGTCTCCCGACGAGGAAATTCAACCGATCCCGGTCCTTCACCTGATCAACGAACAGGCCCCCACTGCGGAATTGCGCCCCTCCTCGCGGCATCAAACCGACGAGGATGACCTCATGCCCTACCCGGTGCTCGACGCCATCGAACGGTTCGCGATCCGTGACAAACTGCTGCCCGCCGCAGTCCTTGAGTCCATCCGAGCCGATTTCCCCGACCACGAACCGGCTCGGTTGCAGGGCTGGGTCATCCGCTTCTTCCGCCTCTGGGCGCGCAATCAGTGGAAACGCGAGCGCTATGCCCCCTCGTTCCACCTGGACGACGAGAATCTCGATCCGAAAACCTGGTGCCGGTTCCCCATTCTTTCCGGCGGGTTTGAAGAGGAATTGAAGGAACTGGAAGGATGTCACGCCCTCCACCAATTGGCACTTGAACCCGCACGGGAAGTTGACTAGGGGCAAGCGATGACACCCGCGGAAATCGCCAGACAATTCAACGTGAGAGGCCAGCTTGTGGCGGTGACCGCCCTCGGGTCCGGCAACGTCAACGACACCTACCGGGCCATTTTCCGGACCACCTCCGACGAGCAACAGTTCGTCCTGCAACGGATCAACCGACACGTTTTCCCGCAACCTGAGAAGGTCATGGCCAACATGCGCGCGGTCACCGAATACGCTCACCGCCGCATCCGGGTGGAAGCCGAACACGCCGACCGCATCTGGCAACTCCCGCGCGTCATCTCGACCCGGGGCGGCCAAGACTGCTTCAAGGATCCGGAAAACGGAGACGTCTGGCGCGCCCTCAGCATGATCGCTTCCGCCTATTCCCACGACAAGGTGGAGACCGTGGAACACGCGGTCGAGGCCGGACAAGTTCTCGGCCATTTCCAGCGGATCATTTCCGACTTCGCGGTCGCTCAAATGGAGGACACGCTGCCGGGATTTCACATCGCTCCGCGTTACCTCAAGCACTTCGATGAGGTGGTGGCCACCGCGGCAGGTCAACGGCGGCGCGACGCCACGGCCGAGTCCCGTCGGCTCGGCAAATTCATCGACGAACGGCGCGCCTTTGTGCCCGTCCTGGAGGACGCCCTGGCCCGGGGCGAACTGAAACAGCGGCCGATCCATGGCGATCCCAAGATCACCAATATCATGATCGATGAGATCACCGGCAAAGGCACCGCCATTGTGGATCTCGACACCGTCAAGCCCGGACTGATCCACTACGATTTCGGAGACGCCGCCCGCAGCGCCTGCAATCCGGCCGGTGAAGAACCGGAGAATCTCGAGGATGTCTACTTCGACACCGACCTCTTCGAGGGTCTGGTCCGCGGCTACTTCCGCGAGGCCTCGCCGTTTTTGACCGAGGCGGACCGCGCCTATCTCTTCGACAGCGTGCGGCTCATCACGCTGGAATTGGGCATGCGGTTTTACACCGATTACCTCGAGGGAAACCGCTACTTCAAGGTCAAAAATGAACTGCAAAACCTCGAACGCGCCCGGGTGCAATTAAAACTCTGTGAGAGCATCGAGGCCCGGGAGGGCGCCATCCGGCGGATCTTGAGCCGATACGATCTCGCTTGAGGCCGGGGTCTTCCCGTCGTAAAAAGACGTCGATGAAACCTCTGCTGCCTTTCTGGGGACTGCTTCTTCTGGGCTTTTGCCATCCGGTCCTCGCCGAAGATCGCTTGGTGTTGGTGGGCGCTTCCTACGGGAAAAACGTCCTGGCCATTTGCGAAGCCGACGGCACCGTCCTCTGGAAACAGCCGACTGCCGGACCGGAAAAGGGACACGCCGGGCATCACGATGTTCACCTTCTCCCCAGCGGAAACATCCTCTATCACGATTCCTGGACCACCACCAAGGAGATCACCCTGGGAAAGCGCACGGTTTGGGAATACGACTCTCAGACACAGAATGGAAATGTCGGCAAGGGCGTGGACGTCCACGCCTTTGCCCGCCTGCCGGACGGAACCACCATGATCGCGGAGAGCGGGGTCGGCCGGATCCTTTACGTGGATCCCGCGGGGAAATGGCTCCGCCAAGTGCCGCTTGGCGAGGGCGGGCGCGGGAAAACCCGCTTGGTGAGAGTTCTCGAAAATGGCCATCACCTCGCCTGCGCGGAAAATCCCGGTGTGGTCACGGAGTATGATCGTCAGGGAAACATCATCTGGGAATACCCGACCCAGACCCGGGTTTATGGCGCCATCCGGTTGCGCAACGGGAACACCCTGATTGCCACGGGCAGCGGCCACAGCGTCCTCGAGGTCAATCCTGCCAAAGAGATTGTTTGGGAAATTCGTGACACCGTGCCCGGCACCGCCATCAAACTGGCGTGGACCACCACCCTTCAGGAATTGCCGAACGGGAACTTTGTCATTGGCAACTGTCACGCTGGTGAGGGCCAACCCCAGATCTTTGAGATCAACCGGGAGAAGAAGGTGACCTGGCAATTCGATGCCTGGGACCTGGTGGGCAACGGCTTGGCGTGTTGGGAGATCCTCCAAGGCGACCAAGCGGCCCTGGTCCGGGCCAAACTGCGCGAACCGTCCTGACCCATCCCCTCACCCTGGCGCGCCTCACTCCCACGCCACTTTCAGAAACTCCGGAGCGGGCCCCTGCCAAAGCCTCGGCTTCTCGCCCGGACCGCCGAAGTGGGCACAGAGCCCGAGTTGATCCAACTCGGACCAGGTGAGAAGAGGACCGTCCGGAGAAGAGAAATCGTTCAGACGGAAGCGTATCACCTGCGGCTTCTCGGATCCGGGAATCTCACGCTCACACACCAACGTCTTTTTCGGTCCCCGACTGCGGCGCCATTCGTTTTCCTGGAGCACGATGGTGAGACGGTTCGTCTGCGGCATCCGCAACGTGATGGCGAGCTTCGCGCCCTCAGGAGCCCGGTAGAGCGGATCGGCAACCTTGCGCGTCCACAGTTGTTGATGCGTCAGGTTTCCCTCGTTCAGAACATACCAGTCCCGCAAACCGCGAGAAAAATCGTCGATGACGACGTCGGGTTTGGCCAGGAGAGAGGGATTCGCCCGCCTCACTTCCTCCGCACTTTGCGAGTGCAAAAGACTGCTCACACAAACCTCGGTCACCGGCTTCGAATACCCGGGAAGAGCTGCCAGGGATTCAGGTTTTGGCAGGGTGTAATAGACATTGGCAAAAGCAAAAAGCGGCAGATCCTGGCTGTGCAACGGCAAATGGGCCATGCAACCACCGGCCTCCCTGACCACATCGGCGCTGCGCCAAAACCGAGCGCGCGGATCGGGATCCACGCTGTAATAAATTTCAACCCGCGCCACGGGCAGGGTCTTGCGGTCCTCACTGACCCACAACTCCGGCCTCGGCGCAAGCGTTAGGGAGGTGACCGGTGTGGCCGGCAGGGCGGGCCCGCCTTTGAGAAAGTGGTCAAACCACAATGGCATCGTCACCGCGACCTCGGGATCCAGACGATGATTCAGATGCGGCGACCAACTGTATCCCGTGGCCTGATTCTGGATCAATCGGTTGGTTCGATAGACATCGTCCATCCATCCGTGAAAATCGTTGGTGCCGCTCCGATGCAGAATCGGACACCGAATTTTCGGAGCATAACTCTCAAAGCTCAGCGTTCGGGCGAACCAATCCACGTTCCCCTTGACCCGCACCTGCTGCTCCACTCCTTGGAGAAACGGGTGAGGCTGCCACGTCCAACCCGCCCCCCCAACGGCGGGAACCGCCGCCTTCACCCGTTCGTCGGTGCCCGCCACATACATGGCCAGATGACCGCCCATCGAAAATCCGTGCACGCCCAATTTCTCGGCATCCACCTCCTCCTGCCGCTCCAGAAAGGTCAGCCCGCGCCGGCAACCGAGCGTCAGCAAATACCAGTTGCAGTTCTTCGGATGCTCCCGGTCCTCAAAGAACTGTTTTGGCCCCGGCAGGATCGAGTCGTATCCCGGCACGTTGAGCTGTGAGGGATCGACCGCCCCCCAATCGGTGTTCGGGTCCCGGGGCAAGGCCCCTTCCGGCGCATGGAACGGCGCTTTGCCCGTGCCGCTGCCTCCCCAGTTTACGGAGAGCGCCGCGTATCCCCTCCCCACCAACAGCTTGACCTCATGCAACGATGCCCTCTGCCCGCCTCCGTGAATGTGCATCACGGCCGGTCTCTTCTCCGGGCCACCAACCGGAAACCCATAGATCGCCGCCATCCGCGCCGCCTTCCCCTTGAACGTGCCCACCAAAAAACGCACCTGCCGAAAAACACCACCCTCCTCTCTCCATTCACGGATCACTTCCTCCTCAAGCGGCTCCTCGGTCGGATCAAAATCAGCCCACAACCCCGCCGCCGTTTCCGGGAGAGGTTCGGCCTCCGCCACGGTCTGCCAGGCGAGTCCGCCCCAAACAAGCAAAAGCAGCCGCCAAATCCACGCCGCCCCGCCACATCTCCCGCGCCGATGCGGACCGGGAGTCCAAAGCCAGAACCGCCGATTCCGGCCCCAGGGCCCGATTCCCTGCCCCAATCTCTTTGGACCCGCCTCAGCCACGAGCTCCGAACATTGCCCCCACTCCCGCCGTCAGCCCCATGGCCAGCGCCCCCCAAAAGGTCACGCGGGTCACCGACTTGAAGACCGGGGAACCACCCGCCCGGGCGGCGAGTCCACCCAAAATCGCCAGAAAAAACAGGGACGCGCCCGACACCACCCAGACCAGCTTCGCGGGCGGCACCCAGAGCACGAGCAACAGGGGCAGAGCCGCCCCCACCGCAAAGGTGCCGGCCGAAGCCAAGGCCGCCTGAACCGGACGCGCGCTCAGCGTCTCCGAGATCCCCAGCTCATCGCGCGCGTGCGCTCCAAGGGCGTCCTTGGCCATCAATTGAGTCGCCACCTCACGCGCCAAGCCCGGTCCGAGACCGCGCGACACGTAGATCGCCGCCAGTTCCGCTTGCTCACGTTCCCCATCGCCTGCCAACTCGGCCCGCTCCCGACTGAGGTCCGCGCTCTCCGTGTCCGACTGGGAACTCACCGAAACATATTCCCCGGCGGCCATCGACATCGCCCCGGCCACGAGCCCGGCGATGCCAGCCACCAGAACGCCGCCCTTCTCCGGTTCCGCCGCGGCCACGCCCACGATCAGACTGGCGGTGGAAACGATGCCGTCATTCGCTCCGAGAACGGCGGCACGCAGCCATCCAACTCGGTCGGTGCGGTGAAACTCGGGATGCCTCATGAGGGAAGGTAGCTTGTGGGATGATAAACCAGTTGCTGCAGGAATTCCCCCGCAATCTGAAAAAACCTGTCAGGCCCCACTCACAGCTCTCCCACCGCCTTGGATGCGATCGAGCTGGGCGAACATCACCCGTTTCACCAACTCACTGGTCAACAGGTAGAGGAACGTGATGCCTATCAACACCAACAGAAACGTCCACGGAAGCGGAACCAGCCCGAAGAGAGCGCCCATGGGCGTGTAGGGCAGCACGAGAGTCGCCCCAGCCACCGCGAGGCTGGCAAGAGTCAGGATTCGTCCGGGCTGACTCCGAAAGATGGGTCGGTAGGTGCGGATCACCAGGACGATGAAGAGTTCGGTCATGAGCGACTCGATGAACCACCCGGTCTGGAACTGGGAAACATCGGCATGCAAAAACCAAAGCAGGGCCCCAAACGTGCAGCAATCGAAGACCGAACTGACCAGCCCGAAGGCGACCATGTAACGGCGGATGAACCGCTGATCCCACTGCCGCGGCCGCATCACCTGCTCGGGATCGACGGAATCGGTGGCGATGGTGAGTGCGGGCAGGTCTGACAGAAAGTTGTTCAGCAGAATCTGCTTGGGGAGCAAGGGCAGGAAGGGCAGAAACAGGGAGGCTCCCGCCATGCTGAACATATTGCCAAAGTTCGCGCTGGTGGTGATGTAGATGTATTTGAGCGTGTTCGCAAACGTGATCCGTCCATTCCGAACCCCTCGGGCCAGGACGCCGAGATCGTTCCGGAGCAGAACAATGTCGGCCGCTTCCTTGGCCACATCGACCGCTCCATCTACCGAGATGCCCACATCCGCCGTGTGCAACGCTGCCGCATCATTGATGCCGTCCCCCAGGTAACCGACCACGCGCCCCGATTTGCGCAGCGCGATCAGAATCCGCTCTTTCTGGTTCGGTTCCGTCTCCGCGAAGATGTCGGTTTCACCCACGCGTTGCACCAAAGCCGCATCGCTCAACCGGCGCAGGTCTTCGCCCGTGAGAACCCGCGGACTGCCGATCCCCATCAGGCCCGCGAGGTGGCGCGCCACCACCCGATTGTCCCCGGTGATCACCTTGAATCGAATTCCGAGCTGTCGCATCTCTTCGACCGCCTCGGCCGCTCCCGCTTTCGGCGGATCGGCGAACAGAAGGAAACCGGTGAAGGTCATGTCCCGCTCGTCGTCTTTGTTGATCTCGGGATCGCCGGTGACGTCGCGCACGGCAATCCCCAGAACACGGTGCCCAGCCTCGCTGCAATCGGAGAATCTCTGCTGCAGCGCGGCGCGCATCTCTTCCACCGGCTTTTCCCCATCCGCGGTCGCCACTTTGCTGCAGACCGAAAGCACGTTGGCGAAGGCTCCTTTGGTGATCATGAGGTGGCCGCCGCCCGGCCCCGCCACCACCACACTGAGCCGCTTGCGGATGAAGTCGTAGGGCACCTCGTCAAACTTGGTATAGCCTTGAACCCCGTCCCCCGCCTCGGCGCGCAGCGCCTCATCGATCGGATTGGTGAAGCCGGTCTCAAACACCGCGTTGAGCACCGCCTGCATCCGGACCTCCCCACTCTCCTGTCCTTGAACATCGTGGGCCCCCTCCAATTTCACCCGTCCCTCGGTGAGCGTTCCCGTTTTGTCCGAGCACAGCACGTCCATGCTGCCCAGGTTCTCGATCGCGGAAAGCCGTCGCACAATCACGTGATCTGCCGCCATCCGCTTCGCCCCACCGGCCAGCGTGATGCTCACGATCGCCGGCAACAACTCGGGCGTGATCCCCACCGCGAGGGCAAGGGCAAAGAGGAACGATTCCAGGGCGGGCCGATGAAAAATGACGTTGATCGCGAAGATGGTGATCACGAAAACGAGCGTCACCCGGATCAACATCTCGCCAAATCGGCGCAGCCCCCGCTCAAATTCGGTTTCAGGCTCCCGCAGACGCAGGCTCTCGGAAATGCTGCCGTATTCCGTGTCCGCCCCCGTCCTCAGAATCAAAAGACGCGCGCTGCCGCTGACAACATGGGTTCCCTCAAACGCGGCATTTGTCCGTTCCCCCGGACGCGCCTCGGGCGAGATCTCCCCAGCCTTTTTCTCCGCGGGAAAACTCTCACCGGTCAGCGCCGATTCATCGACGAAGAGATCCTTCGATTCGATGAGAAAACCGTCACCGGGGATCGTGTCTCCCGCGTTCAGCACGACGACGTCTCCCCTGACAATCTCGTCCACCGGCAAATCAATTTCCCGGCCGTCCCGCAGGGCCGTGGCTCTCGCCTGAATGACGGACAGCAAGGCGGCCAAGGCGTTGGATGCATGATATTCCTGGAAAAAACCGAGCAAGGTGCTCATCAAGACCACTGCGGCCACGATCATCACGTCCATCGTCTCGCCGACGGCCGCAGAAATGCACATCGCCGCCAGAAGCAAGATCACGAGCGGACTCCTGAACTGATTCAGAAGCAATCGCCACCATCCGCCCCCCTTGGCGCGCCGTTTCCCCGCCAACCGATCCGCCGCCAATCGCCTGGAAGCCTCGACCCCTTCCAGACCCTCAACACTAGAGCCCGCTTGCCGAAACGCCTCCTCCACGGACAGCGAACAGAGATTCAAGTCAGGTTCCATGGGGATAGGGGCCAACGCTGCCGATGGGAGCCAGCGCTGGCCCCCTGCCGATACACCTACGGACCGTCGTTCAGCGTCGAGAAGGCCGCAACCGAAGTTTGCCGGGCAATGTCCCGTAAGTTGTGCAAATGCAGGGACGACGGCATGATGAGGATAACGAAACAACAATTTTGCATCATTGCGGCGTCGCCACGTTTTTTTGTGGCTTGGATCTGTGCTCCGAGCGGCAACCATCTTGGACGGTCGGATCGCAGATCCAACCTACCTACCAAAAGCATCAAAGTGCCAGCCCGCCGCAGCCCATTCGGGCGCGATCCAGCATCGCCAGGCCCTCTCGTGGCTCAGCCCGGCTCGTTCTGGGTTCCGTCCGGTGTAGTCGATCGCATGGGCCAGATGTTCCTCGTCCCGAATGATGCGGTCGTAACTCTCCTGTTCCCACAGCCGTTCGCCTCGCCGCCGCCGACACCACTGGATCTCTCGAGCGACGATTCCCTTCATGCTTTGAAGAAGCTTTTCCAACGCCTCGCCCGCAAACGGCCGGATGAGGCGTTGGCAGTGATTGGGCATGATGGCGTAGGCACCCGTGTGGTAACGTCTGCCGTGGAAACAGGTCATCGCCTCGGCCAACAGATCCACGTGGGCGCGTTCGCGGAAGAGGCAGCTCCCATACCCTTCATCCAACCAGGCATCCACGCGCCGGGTGAAGTCCCGGGCATATGCCTCCCACTTGGCTTCGCCGCGCGGCTCCGGGTGGCGGGCTTCCCAATCTTGACGCAACCGCCGCAGTTCCTCCACCCGGTGGCGCGGCAGGGAGTCCGCTTGCCGGAACGTCACCGCATAGGTCGCACCGGCTTGCCGCCAGTGCGGGAGATGACGTTGGTAGATCGTCACCGGCGCGTGCGGGTCCAGGCCGCGGAAACCTTCGGGTGAGGGTAGGTTCCACATGGGTTGCGTGATTGGGTTTCGATTCGTTTCGTAGCTTGGATCTGTGATCCGAGCGGCAACCATCTTGGACGGTCGGATCACAGATCCAACCTACTTTTAAGCCGCTCCGGCCGATCCTCGAAGCGTTGCTCGATCTTCAGAATCGCATGGGAGCGCAGAAAGACATTGAGGCGGGTTTCCTGATCACCGCCCCATGCGGGGACATGAAAATGCGCGTATTTCATCGTTCATTCACTCTCTGGCCACCCCGCGAGCCGGAGGCAGCACGTGACGGCTGCCAGAGCGCTCGCTGCCGCTCGTCCGCCCTGTCCCCCGTCACGCGCTGCCTCCGGCTTTCCTGTTTCTGTTTTCATCTGGAGGGGACACAGGCAGGGCGAAAGCCCAGGTCGTAGCTCCGGTACGACGGCTCGAGCCTGCTCCGGAACGCCGCCCGGCAGAAGGACGCGAAGGAGCCCCAGCAGCCGCCCCGGTCCACCCGGCTCACGCCCTCTTTTGGACCGAGCGGATCCGTGACCGCTCCCTCAGCGTATTCCACGAACCAGTCAAAGCACCATTCGTAAACATTGCCATGCATGTCGTGCAAACCCCAGGCATTGGGTTTTTTCAGCCCAACGGGACGGAAAAGTCGAATGAGTCATTCGGAAGCCTTCGGTCCTACGGGCTCGCTTTCCAAGTCGAATCGGGGGTGTCATGCAGTGTTTCGAAGCCTCGTGCACCCTTTTTGTCACGGTCTGTCCTGCGTGGGGCGAGGGTTCGAGGTTGCGGATTCTGTTCACCCCTCAGCGCTCGTATGACAGCTCAAAGTCCTCGTCGGGGAGCAGTCCGTTTCGGTGTTCGTAGCCGTCGCCGGGTTTCTTGAGCGCTGCCAGGCAGGCGAGGAGGTCGAATGAAGGATCTTCGCCAGAGAGGCATTCGATCCGCACAAGCTACAAAGCCGAGCGTAGATGAAACCAAGGGCGGCGAGAACGGACGGAGCCTTTACTCGGTCGAGGATGAGGATGGAGTCGTCCGAGCCGAAGGAGGTTAAGCGGAGTTTGACCATGGGAGGATGGATGCAGATGGTGTGTTCACGCATTCACATACAGAAGGTTGTCCCTCCGTATCCCGCGCTTACCCAATCACCCTGAACATCCATAGTCTAACCCTGTTTTGGCGAGGTGACCAACGATCGAATGCGATCGAAGTTTCTAGTATAGCCTGAAATTCGGTGATAGTCGTTTCCTACAGCTAGGCGATAGAGCTTACTGAGAATCGATCTGGACAGGAGCGTCGTGAATTGATCTAGGTCATGGGAGTCCGCCGCAAGGACCATCTTGATCACGCGGGTGTTGAAGACAAAGCGGGGTGAATTCATCAGATCCGCGAGATCACACACTCCAGTGATCGTGGCACGGTTAAGATCTGCCTCGATCGAGGCAGGGATTCCCACGTCTGCGATCTCTGCGTAATAAATAAATGTCGCCCGGATATCGAGCCTAAGGTTGCGGCACATTTCTGAGATTACCCATTCGTGACTCCCTGTGACACGAATGTCATCAATGAAAAGGCAGTGCTTGCCTTCGACAAACGATCCGTCGATGTAGAATTTATCGCCCGAAATAAGCTTCAGCCGGTCCTCGCGGGTCATTGAACTGTAGTCTTCCCGGTAGGTCGTGTTCCGGTAAATTCTCGCGTCTTCCGAAACAGATTGCCCTGCGTCAGAGAGTCTTATATTCAAATGTTCCTGAAACGCCCTCGCCAAGTAACCTGCGGCGGGCAACACATGCTGATATGGGCTTGGAACCACCACCACCTGATGGCTCGGTTGACAAATACCCATCGGCCATACAAAATCGCACAATTCCGCGCCGAACTCTTCAGCGGTAATGCCGCAACCATGCTTAAACATTGAGCAGCGAACTTGGTCAAACGGAATGTCATCTATTGACCGGATTTTGTGATAGGAAGCTATTTCATTCATGTCGCGTTCACTATTTCACGTTGCAACCTCCGCCAGCAGAAACCCTGCCGAGGGTCAAATAGCTCGAACTGATACCCAGCCAGACGCGCCCCCTCCCCGTCGGTCGCCTCGTTATCCCCCAGATGAAGAACCTCTGAGGTGACGCATGCATGACAATTTCTATGCCCAAAAACCTTGCACATGAATTCCGGATTTGGTTTGCCGACACCGACCTCATCCGAGAACAGCAGGAAATCGAAGCGATCCCCCAGACCGAGGATGTCTAGTACCCGGCGAATAGTTATGCCGGGAACAAACGCAGTATTGCTGGTCAAGCTCACGCTACATCCACGGCTTCGAAGGCAAGCAAGGTAATCTGGGACGAATGGATCGATCAGCTCAGGGTGATGTTCGACGAAAAGATCGTCAATTGCAGAGATGAGGGAAGGGCCAACTTCGCGCCAGCGATGCGCAGAACCCAAGCGGACGCTCACCTCTTCGTAGAGGGCCTCCCGAGTGTCTTGCTGGCCGCTGTGTTCGGTGCGGCGATTCGACTCCAGGTCGACATCTCGGAGAGCGCACAATGTCATCGATAGGTCAACCCCTAACAGCCTGTTGAAAAACCCCACTGGCAAAGCTCCCAAAATTGGTTCATGATCCCGTATGTTCGAGAGGCGTGAATCAAGTCAGCCGAAACAGGAGCAATT